>NZ_JAKUMO010000013.1:0-173188 GCF_037026475.1 Ensifer sp. MJa1
GAGATAGAAGAAACCCTTCGGTTTGCCGTCGCGCACCATGTAGCCGCTGTCGGGATCGGTGCGCGACACCTTGGTCTCCTTCACCTCAGGCGCGCGCTCCTTCTCCTTCAACGGGTTCTGACCATGCAGCCTCCGCTCGGCCTCAATCGCCCGGTCGAGGTCGGCCCAGTAGTCGGCGCGGGACTTCTCGACCATCGCCAGATCGTATTTGCCCTTGTTGGCATTGGCCTTCAGATGGGTCGAGTCGGTATAGAGCACCGTGCCGTCGACCAGCCCATGGCCGATCGCCTGCTCGACGATATGATCGAAGATCGCCTGCGCCACATCCGTGTCGTTGAAACGCCGCCGCCGGTTCTGCGACAGCGTCGAGGCGTCGAACACCCCATCCGTCAGCTTCAGCCGCAAAAACCAGCGATAGGCGACATTGACCTCGATCTCGCGCACCAGCTGGCGCTCGGAGCGGATGCCGAACAGGTAACCGATGAACAAAGCCTTGAACATCAAGGTCGGATCGAGCGGCGGCCGGCCGTTGAGCGCGGTCTGTTCGGGGCCGGGTTTCTTCAACATGGCCCACTGAATCACAAACCCCCAGCTCTCGCCAGGGGTTTGTCAGCAGTCTGAGCCCGGCCGTTTCGGCCGGGCTTTTTTCGTTCGCGCGCCGCGGCGGCTCTCGAGCCCTGATGCCCTCAAATCAGTTCCGGTCCTGGGCATTCTGTTGTAACCCAGCGCCTGGACAATTCTGAAATCCGCATCGAGGGAGGATCGCTCATGGATCTTGGTATCGCTGGAAAACGTGCGCTTGTGCTTGGCGGCAGCAAGGGGCTCGGGCGCGGCATTGCCGAAGCACTGGCGAGCGAAGGCGTGCTGGTGGCACTGACCGGTCGCGACGCCGATCTTTCGGCAAAGGCCGCAACCGAGATTGCACCATCCGCGCGGGGCTATGCCCTTGATCTCTCCAAGCCCGAAAGCCTCGACGGATTTCTCGACCACCTGGAAGCCGATTTCGGAACGATCGACATTCTCGTCCTGAACGGTGGCGGACCGCCACCCTCGCCTGCGTCAGAGATCGCGCCCGAATTCTGGCGTGCCCAGTTCGAAACCATGGTGCTTTCAGGCATGCGCATCACCGGCCGGCTGCTGCCCGGCATGCGCGCGCGCCGGTTCGGCCGCATCATCTCCGTCGCCTCCACCAGCATCCGCGAGCCGATCGCCGGCCTGACCGCCTCAAATTCTCTTCGAAGCGCCGTTGCAGGCTGGCTGAAGACGCTTGCCGGCGAAGTCGCGGCCGATGGCGTGACCGTCAACATGCTGCTTCCGGGGCGGCTGGCGACGGACCGGACGCTCAGTTTCGACCGCATCGACGCCGAGAGCGAGGGCGTCGATATCGCAACGGTCGCGGCCCGCAGCCAGCGAGAGATCCCGCTTGGACGCTATGGCACGCCGGCCGAATTCGGCGCAGCCGCGGCGTTTCTTGCCAGCCGGCAAGCGGCCTACATCACCGGCATCGCCCTGCCCGTCGATGGCGGCCTCAGCCGTTCGATGCTGTGACGGGAGCCAGGTTGCCGAGCCCGCTGGCGATCAACGCGCCGATACCGATCATAGACGAAGAGGCCGTGGGAGCTGCCGCCATCCGGTCGCCGATGGCATACTGACTGAAGGCAGGGCTGGGATCGCTGATGCGCCGGCGATCCGGATCGGTCTATTCAAACTTCCACTCACCATCATCCAATCATTTAATTTCCAGATGGACCGACGGTTGCCTATGGTCTGGACCGAGGGCCACAGGCGGCGCGGGTTACGTTCGGCGAACGACACGTGCCTTGCCCTTGAAAAGGTTGCGGACCGCCTCAAGTAACCGCGGTGAGCGAGGCGAGGTTCTTCCAGATCCCGACGCAACCGGAACCACCGCGGTCGGTCGATCATCCGACTGACCCGCATGATCGGAATGACGAAATGCGATCAAGAATTTTCGGCTCGCTGGTCGGCGCATCGATTGCCGCCCTCAGCCTTTCACCTGCATTCGTGGGAGCTTCCATGCTCGAAAGCCAGCTGATTTCCGCAGCCGAAACCGGTGACGTGCGCAAGGTCAAGGCGCTGCTGCAAGAGGGCGCCAGCATCGAAGCGCGCGACGCCAGCGGCGCAACGGCGCTGCTCGTGGCAACCCACGAAAACCGCGTTGATGTGGCCCGCGCGCTGATCGAGGCCGGCGCCGACGTCAACGCCAAGGACAAGATCCAGGACAGCCCCTATCTCTATGCCGGCGCTCGCGGACACCTGGAGATCCTGAAATTGACGCTCGCCAACGGCGCCGACCTCAAGAGCATCAACCGCTATGGCGGAACGGCGCTGATCCCTGCCTCCGAACGCGGACATGTCGAGACGGTAAGGACGTTGATCGAAGCCGGCGTCAATGTCGACCATGTCAACCGACTCGGCTGGACCGCGCTGCTCGAAGCCATCATTCTTGGCAGCGGCGGAGAGAAACACACGGAAATCGTGCGGCTCCTGATCAAGGCCGGCGCCGACGTCAACCTTGCCGACGGCGAAGGCGTCAGCCCGCTGGCGCACGCCCGCCAACGCGGCTACGGCCGGATCGAGACGCTGCTGGTCGATGCCGGCGCCCGTTAGAGAGAATTCCCATGAACCAGGAACAGACCTACCTCGCCGAAGCCGTCGCGCTCGCACGCAGCAACATCGAGACCGGCGGACGACCGTTTGGCGCGGTCGTCGTGAGGGGTGGAGAGGTCATAGGCCGCGGTGTCAACGAGATGCTGTCGACCGGCGACCCGACCTCGCATGCCGAACTCAACGCGCTTCGCGCCGCGGCGCGGAAACTTGGATCCCCGCGGCTTGAAGGGGCGTTGGTCTATGCCAGCGGCCAGCCCTGCCCGATGTGCCTTGCCGCCATGCGCATGGCCGGCATCACCGAGATCGCCTATGCGCATTCGAACGCGGACGCCGAACCGTTCGGCCTGTCGACGGCAGCGATCTATGCGGAACTCGCAAAGCCGCTTGCCGAGCAGGCAATGCGTTTCCGCCACGTTCCGGTCGAGGACACCAGCGCGGCGCCACTCTATGTGACCTGGCAACGGCAGCAGGACAAGGACTGACCGGCCGACGATGCCGGCGGGACCAGCCAGGGATTTATGAAACAGTTGCGGGTCGGCCACAGCCTGTGGTCGCCCCTGCTCTTCCGTCCACACCGCGGCCTGATGCGAAGGCAACCGCTCTCCGCTCGATCCGACCGTCCGATCGCCGATGCCCCTTGCCGAAGCACACGCGACGGCTGTAATCGTAACAGGAGTTTCTCGCCTTTCTCGCCGCACAGTGCTTCCCAAGGGAACCGAGCGGCCTCCACCTGCAGGTACCTGAGATGAATGCCTATTCCCAAAAGGCGGGCCGCCTTGTCGCGCTGCTTCTGATCGCCGGCTCCGGTGTCGTCACGATCGCCAAGGGCATGAGCCTGACCTTCCTCGCGCTCCGCCTGCAGGCGGATTTCGGCCTCAGCCCCGCCAGCATCGGCGCGCTGATCGGCGCGGGTCCGCTGCTCGGCGCCATCGTCAGTCCCTTTGCCGGCACGCTGTCCGACCGGGTCGGCCGAAAAGGCGTTCTGACCGCAGCGCTCTTGATGGCCGGGCTGGCGCTGGCCGGGCTCGGACTGGCGCAATCTGTCGCCGCCTTCGCGCTTGCGCACATCGTCTCTGCCGTCGCAGCCGCCGTCTATGAACCGGTCGCGCGCGCCCTGATGAGCGATGCAGCGCCCGAGCATCTGCGGCTTAAGATTTTCTCCTGGCGCTATCTCGCGATCAATGCCGGCTGGGCCATCGGACCGTTGATCGGCGTTTGGGTGGGTGCGGCCTATTCGACACTGTTCCTCATCGCCGGCGCCATGCACGCAGCCTTCGGTCTCGTACTTTTCGCCACCGTCCCCGAAGGAAACAACAGGCCGGTGATCGCGACCGAGCAGGCACCACGGGCAGGCAGCGGCTGGCGTGGACTTGTCGCGGCCTTGCGCGACCGACGCTTGGTACTCTTCGTCATCGGCGGAACCTTGCTTCTCGCCGTTCACGGTCAGTGGTCAGTGACCCTGTCTCAATATCTGAGCGCCGGTTTCGAGGATGGCGTCACCCTGTTTGCGCTTTTGGTTTCCACCAATGCCGCGACGGTGCTGGTCGCCAGCACGCCCGCCCGCTTCGTCATCGAGAGGATCGGTGCCTTGCGGGCGCTGTCGCTCGGCTGCCTGCTGTTCCTGATCGGCGAGATCGGTTTTGCGGCCTCGTCCGGCGCGGAAATGCTCATTGCCTCGATGATCCTCTTCACCATCGGCGAAGTGCTGGTCGTGCCCTCGGAATACATGCTGGTCGATGGCATCTCGGACGCCGGCAATCGCGGCACCTATTTTGGTGCGCACTCGCTTTCGACGGTTGGAAACTTCCTCGGACCGCTCATCGGCGGTCTCGCGCTTGGTACTCTCGGCGGCGCCGGCATGTTCCTGCTGTTTGCGCTGCTTTCGGCAGCAAGCGCGCTGCTGTTTGCGATCGGCCACTCCATGCCGCCGCCGCGCCCTGAGACCGTGCGCGCCCATGCGTCCGGCAGAGAAGCCGTCAACGGCGATCTTCTGCGGCGCGGCCAATTCGCATAGGCCTTGCGATTATCCGCCGGTCGCGGATGTCGACGCGCTGATCTGTTGCTGCACCCGTTCAAGCGGCCCCGGCGCCAG
Source organism: Ensifer sp. MJa1 (assembly GCF_037026475.1). Taxonomy (NCBI): domain Bacteria; kingdom Pseudomonadati; phylum Pseudomonadota; class Alphaproteobacteria; order Hyphomicrobiales; family Rhizobiaceae; genus Ensifer; species Ensifer sp. MJa1. Next base: position 4,721 of record NZ_JAKUMO010000013.1, read on the forward strand.
CGCCGCCGGTGGCTGGTAGGGATTGGAGAAGGCGTAGATCAGGAACAGGATGATGCCGGTATAGGCGCCGAACAGGCAAAGCAGCAGCAGATTGCGCGGCATCGGCGGGAAGGAATAGTAGGCGAGCGCGATGAAGATGACGCCTGCTAGGGCCGCGAACCAGAAGATGCTGTCGATCGAATCCGCGACATTGCTTTCCCGCTTGGTCCGGCTTTGTGAAATGTCGTGCAGACGCTCCAGCATCTGGCTGCGCAGGCTCTCCTGGCGCTTGTTGACCGGGACCAGGTTCAGCACGTGCTGATAGGCTGCATCCCAGTACACCCAAGCCTGTTGTGAAAGACGTCCCTTGTCCCCCAGCGACTGCCATTCGCCGTCGATCACCTCGGCCGCATAGGCGGAGATCGCCTGCTCGATCGGCGCCTTGTAGGTCTCGCCGTAGCGCCCGGCATCGAAGTAGATGTCGGCGATGGCGCCGGCTTCGATGGCCATCGTGTATTTGAGCTGCTGGTACTCGACCATCTCCTGCGCGAAGACGAGCGCGAGGATCAGGCCGTGCAGCGCTGCGACCCGGAAGATAATGGAGCTCGCAAGTTCCTTTTCATGGCCTTCCGCCTCGCTCCCCATGATCAACCGCATCAGGAAATAGGCGGCGAGCGTCAAGGCGACCGTGCCGAAAATGAAGAGGGCACCGAGCAATATCTCGACGATCATTTTCCCCTCCGCCGGTCGCCGATACTGCCGGCAATACTGAGCGTAGAGACCCCAAAATACAACGCCTCGCTTTATTAGCGGGCGCGCACAACAACTGTCCTGAACGCGGGCAAACGGCTATGTTTGCGGCCGTTGCCACCATTTCGACACCGCCAACCCCTAAGCACCGTGCCAAAACAGGCGTAAAAACAGCATCATGAGTGTCCAAACCGAACAAACATTCCTCAAGCGATCGATCGCGGCCACCGTCGTCGTCGGAGCGACAGGCGTGCTCTTCGGTCTGCTCTCAGGCTCGGTCTCCATCGTCTTCGACGGCGTCTTTTCGGCCGTCGACGCCTCGATGACGCTGCTTGCTCTTGGCGTCACACAGCTCATCCCGAAACAGAGCAAACGGTTCCAGATGGGCTTTTGGCACATCGAGCCGATGGTGCTGCTGTTCAATGCCGGCCTTCTGACGCTGCTTTCCTTCTATGCGATGGTAAACGCCGTCGGCTCGCTTCTGTCAGGCGGTAACCATCTCGCCTTCGACTGGGCGATCGCCTATGCGGCCGTCGTCGTGGTGATCTGCCTTTTCATGTTCTTCTACATGCGCCGCGCAAACCGAGCGATCGGCTCGGAGTTCCTGGCGCTTGACGTGCGCGCCTGGGCGATGTCCGGCACGATCACGGCCGCCTTGCTCGTCGCCTTCCTCACCGCCGCGGCGCTGAAGGGTACGGCCTACGAACACTGGACGCCCTATGTCGACCCGGCGATCCTGATCGTGCTGACGCTTTGCCTCCTTCCGTTGCCGATCCGCACTGTCTTTCAGGCGTTGAAGGAGATCTTCCTCGTCGCGCCGGCAGAACTGGACGAGCGCGTGCGACAGGCGGCAAGCAATGCTGTCACCCGCCACGGCTTTGCCGACTATCGCACCCATGTCGCCCAAGGTCGGGCGTTCCCGGACAATCGAAGTGCATCTGATCGGGACGCCAGAAACAAAGGTCGGCACGCTCGCCGACCTCGACCGGATCCGCGCCGAGATCGGCGAGGAGATCGGCGATCCCGGCCACGACCGTTGGCTGACGATCGCATTTACCGGCGAGGCGCAGTGGGCGGAATGATCCGCGCGGCCGCCCTTGCGCTCAGGAAAGCTCGACCCGCCGCGTAATCCCGATCGCCTCCAGAAAAGCCCGGTCGTGGCTGACGACGAGCAGCGCGCCGTCATAGGCGCTGAGGCCCGCCTCGACCGCATCGATGGATTCGACATCCAGATGGTTGGTCGGCTCGTCGAGGATCAGGAACTGCGGCGGACTGTTGCCGCCGAGCACGCAGGCAAGCCCCGCACGCAGCATCTGGCCGCCGCTGAGGCTTCCTGCAATCTGCAAGGCAGCGTCCGCACGAAACATGAAGCGGGCAAGTGCGGCCCGGCAGGCATTCTCTTTGGCATCCGGGTTGAGACGCCGGAAATTGTCGCGGATCGAGAGCGCGGGATCGAGCAGGCTCACCTGTTGATCGAGCATGGCATGATCGACTTGAACCCGGATGCTTCCCGACCAGGGCTTAAGCTTCCCAGTCAGTAGCGACAAAAATGTCGTCTTGCCGGAGCCGTTGCGGCCGGTGAGCGCCACCCGTTCGGGGCCGACGATCGAGAGCGTCAGGCAATCGAGAATGGGGGTTCCCGGATCGTAGCCGACACTGACGTCATCAACCTGAAGCACGCTTCGCCCCGCGGGCAGGCCCGTCGGCGGCAGGCGCACGGTCAGTGGTTGCAGGATCTCGATGCGCCCGCGCGCCTCGATGAGATCGCCGATCGCCTGGTCGCGCCGGCGCTCGGCCAACCGGGCATTGTCACCGCCGGTCTTCTCGCTGCGCTCCTTCTTGGCGTCGAGCAGCAGCAGCGGCGCGTCGCCCTTGGCGCGCTTGCGGCGGCCGGCGGCATCCTTGCGTGCCTTGCGTTCGGCCATCTCCTGGGTCTTGCGCTCGAGTTCCAGCAGACGACGCTCGGCATCCGCCAGATCGTGGCGAGCGGACGAAAGTTCGATCGCCTTGCGCTCGCGATAGTGGCTCCAGTTGCCACCATAGGTCGTAGCGCTTATCGCCGTCAGTTCGACGATAGCATCCATCTCATCGAGCAGTTCGCGGTCGTGGCTGACGACGATGGCGCCGCCGCGCCAGCCGGCCATCAGCGCAGCAACGGCCGCCCGGCCCTCCCGGTCGAGATTGTTGGTGGGCTCGTCGAGCAGAATGAAATCCGGACCGTTGAAGACGAGCGCGGCAAGCTTGATGCGCGTCATCTGACCGCCGGAAAGGAAAGCAAGGCGGGTTTTCGGCGACGCGTCGAGGCCGACACGGGCCATGGCCTCCGCCATCCGGGTTTCAAGGGTCCAATCGGCGACAGCGAGTTCATCTATCGTCGCCCGTCCCTCCTCCGCCCTCCGGAGGAGGGCAAGCCCCTCGTCTACGCCGAAGAGGTCGGCCACTGTTTCACCGGCCGCGACCTGAACGGTCTGGCTCAGCAAACCGAGGCTTCCCTCGACACAGAGCTTGCCTGATTGCGGCCGGAGCGCTCCGGAAATCAACCGCAGCAGCGTGGATTTGCCCACGCCATTGCGACCGACAAGGCCGGTTCGCACGGGACCAAAAGTCAGATTGAGATCGGAAAAGAGGCTTCGGCCCTCAGGCGTTGACCACGAAAGACGGGAGAGTGATATCGAGGCAGGCATGGATACGGGATTCCCTGATGGCAAGACGGTTCGGCTTGGCGTTCAGGGTGAAATCCATCGATGCGTGTATCCTGTTCAAGATTCCTATCGGCTATATAGATGGCAGCGAATGCGCCCGTTTCAAGGCGGCAGGGGCAGCGTGCGGCCGGTCATCTGCCGCTCAAGCGTGACTGCGCCGCTCACCGCACTCGCCCAATGCAAGCCCGGACGCCAAGACGGTGCGATTGCGGCCCTGCCTCTTGGCGTCGAGAAGCGCCGCATCGGCGCGGGTGAGCAAGGTGGCAGCGGGACCATCGTCCGGAGCCGAGGCGACGCCGACCGAGACCGACACCGCGCCAAGAATGCGGCCACGATGGGTGAGCGGCGTCGTGCCGATCCGGGTTCTCAGCCGCTCGGCAAGTTCGAAACCTGCAGCTTCGCCTGCTTCCGGCAGAAGCACGGTGAACTCTTCGCCGCCGAAGCGGTAAGCGTTGCCGGCATCTGCCACCGTGTCGACAATGATCTGCGCCACATATTGCATGACGACGTCGCCAGCATCATGGCCGAACTCGTCGTTGAAACGCTTGAAGTGGTCGATGTCGACCATCAGGCAGGTGAGCGGCTTGCCGCCCTGGCCGCGCGGCTGCCGGTTCAGCGCCTCGTCGAGGCAACGCCGGTTGAGCAACCCCGTCAGCGCATCACGCACCGCCAGATTGGTCAGCTTCTCGCGCAGTTGCAGGTTGGCGACGGCGAGCCCGATATTCTCGGCAATCAGTTCGAGATAAAGGCGGGATGTTTCGACCGTGAACTCTTCCTGCGCCTGTTCCTCGAAATAGAGGAGCCCGATCGTATCGCCCTGGGCCGTCAGCGGCACGCAGAGACCGACTGCGCCATGGTCTTCGAGATGCTGGCAGGCGATGTCGCTCTTGCCGCGATTGCTGACATGCGGCCGGCCGCGGCGAAGCCCCCAGCAGGCGCTCGACGGGAAAGAGGGTGCCGAGTGCTGCGGATCAAGCCAGGTCCCGACGCGCGTCAACAGCGTGCGGCTGTCGTTGAGCACATAGAGATGCCCTGCAAGATTGGGAAAGATCTGCGGTGCGAAACGGGCGACGACCTCGGCCAGTTCGTCCTGGCTCTGGCACGCCTGCAGCCGATGCATCATCTGCAGGATCAGGTCCTTGGTCTGCTGGTCCTGACGCCGTTCCGCGTCCAGACGGTCACGCTCGATACCGTTTTCCCGGAAAATGTGGATCGCCTGGTTCATCTCGCCGATTTCATCGCGGCGCCGGTCGACCGGAACCTCGACCGCATAGTCCTGCTCCGCAAGCCTCGTCACAATGCCGCTCATGCGGCTGAGCGGCATGGCAACGCGACGCTTGAGGATGAAGTAGAGCACGCTCAGGAACAGCGCTGCGGTGATGCCGAGCATGGTCTTGGCGGCAACGGCGAACCAGTCGCTGCGCGCCTGCGCATCGTTCAGCGCCGCGCCGGTGCGGACATCGGTCAGGTCACGAAACCGGGCAACGGTATCGAGAAGCGCCGTTTGAAGACGCTCATGCTCGGGACCGAAGAGTTTCTCCTGAGCGCCCACCCGATCACCCTCCTGATAGGCCGCGATGCCGGCAACCTCGACCCTGTCGAGTGCCTCGGCGTCGCGCACAATCTCCTGAAGGACGGCCATCTCACCCGCTGAAGCACCGAAATTCGGAGCGGTCTTGACCGCTTCCTCGCGCCGGCGCTCCTCTTCCTCGGCGCGATGGAAGGCGTCGAGATGGCGCTCGTCACCGCGCATCACGTAGAGACGCGCCTCGTCGCTGCGCATCTCGGCCCCCAGTGCGAGCTCTTCGCCAAGTGTGTCGAGCGCAAGGTGCTGCTCGACCGCCTGGCGCTCCTTGATCGCGCTGTCGGTCGACAGGATGAAGGCCGCACCCGAAAGCCCGGTCAAGAGAACGGTTATGCCGTAGGCCCAGTTGGTGATCGCATTTATTCGCATGGAATGAAGCATAGCCCCCGCGGATTGAGAGCGCATTAACCGCATTGCCCGGCTTCGGCAACAGCGGCGACGCTGAGGCTGAGCGGAATGATGGCCAAGGCCAGCCTAACGGAGCGCTGCTTCAGTGGCGTGTCTGCGTCCGCCCCACACATTGCACCCGGCGGATCGCTCAAGTAGGTTCGATTGCAGGCGGGTTCGCTCAGGCAAGACCGCAACATTGATCTGGTATCGCGTAGGACCCGGCGGCCCATGCCGGGCGAGAGGACGGCCGAAGGGCCGGATGCAAATGACACTGTCGGGCAAGCGTATTCTCCTCATCATCTCCGGCGGCATCGCGGCCTACAAGAGCCTCGACCTCATTCGTCGCCTCAGGGAACGCGGCGCGAGCGTGCGGCCGGTGATGACGGCAGGTGCGCAGCAATTCGTGACGCCGCTTGCCGTCGGTGCGTTGTCTGCCTCGCACGTCTATCTCGATCTCTTTTCGCGCGAGGACGAACAGGATGTCGGCCATATCCGGCTGGCGCGCGAATGCGACCTGATCGTCGTCGCGCCGGCAACCGCCGACCTGATGGCGAAGATGGCAAATGGCCATGCCGACGATCTCGCCTCCACCATCCTGCTTGCGACTGACCGTCCAGTGCTGGTTGCACCGGCGATGAACCCGAAAATGTGGGGGCATCCGGCAACGCGGCGCAACCGCGCGACGCTCGCCAAGGACGGCATCCGTTTCATTGGCCCGGAGGCGGGCGAAATGGCGGAAAGCGGCGAGGCAGGCGAAGGCCGCATGAGCGAGCCGCTCGCCATCCTTGCCGCGGTCGAGGATCTCTGCGACGCTACGCCGAAGCCGCTCGCAGGCCGCAAGGCCATCGTCACCTCAGGTCCGACGCATGAGCCCATCGACCCGGTGCGCTACATCGCCAACCGCTCTTCCGGCAAACAGGGCCACGCGATTGCCGCGGCGCTGGCGAAACTGGGCGCCGACGTGACGCTCGTCTCCGGTCCGGTGACGATCCCGGATCCGGCGGGCGTCAAGGTCGTGCATGTCGAGCGGGCCGAGGAGATGCGCGATGCAGTGCTTGCCGCCCTGCCCGCCGATGTCGCCGTGATGGTCGCAGCCGTCGCCGACTGGCGGGTGGCGAGTGCTGCCGGCAACAAGATCAAGAAGAAGCCGGGCGAGGCGCCGCCGCCGCTACAGCTTGCGGAGAACCCCGACATCCTGAAAACCGTCGGCCATCATGCGAAGCGGCCGAAGCTCGTCATCGGCTTTGCCGCCGAAACCGAGAACGTCGCCGACAACGGCCGCGTCAAGCTCGAGCGCAAGGGTGCCGACTTCATTGTCGCCAACGACGTCTCGCCGGCGACCGGCATCATGGGCGGCGACCGCAACAAGGTGAAGCTGATCTCGGCAGCCGGGAACGACGACTGGCCTGACATGGACAAGGATGCCGTGGCGGAGAAGCTTGCGGCGATGGTTGCCGACGAGTTGGCGCGGGCCGACAAGGGCTGAACAAGCGGCGTGTCCCTCCTCACCCTAACCCTCTCCCCGCGGGCGGGGCGAGGGGACGTGCCTTGCGTGAACGACGTGTTCGCAGCAAGCAGATAGAATCGGGAGAGGGCGGCAGCCGGATGAGGGGCTCACGCTTGTGGAGCGGTTGCCTCAGGCGAGGTGCCGCGACCTCACCGGCGCGCCCTTGGTCGAAAACAGCCGGACATCGACGCCGTTTTCGCCGACGATGACGGCCGTGCCATCGGGGATCTCCACCCAGGCGCTGTCGTCGTCGTTGAGCGGTTCGGAGACGAGGCAATAGCCGCCGCTCGGGCCCATCGGCGCCGCGTAGAGTGTCGGCGCCTTCCAGTCCGAGGCGTAGCGCACGGCATAGAGATCGTGGCCATCGGAGAAGGCGGCGGTGAAACGCACCAGCACCTGGCGCTCCAGATGTTCGGCAAGCTGCTCAATGAAGGCAAGCGCTTCGGCGATCGCGCCGAGCGGATCGCGATCGAGCCCGAACTGCATGGCGAGCAGGAACAGAAGCTCCGAGTCGGTCGTGCCGGTGCGGGCAGAATAGAGATCATTGTCGAGCATGCTCTCCATCGGCCGGCGCAGATGCTCGAAATCGCCGATCTGGCCGTTGTGCATGAAGGACCAGCGGCCAAAGACGAAGGGATGACAGTTGTCGCGCCGCGTACCGCCACCGGTCGCCGCGCGCACATGGGCGAGGAAGAGCGGAGAACGGATCTGCCGGGCAATGCTCTTCAAATTGCAGTCGGACCAGGCGGGCAGGATATCACGGTAACGGCCGGGTTCCGGATGGTCGCCATACCAGGCAACGCCGAAGCCGTCGCCGTTGGTGGCAGTCTTGGCGCGCGTCGCGCAATGGGACTGTTCGATCAGCGAGTGCGCAGGAGAGGTTACCAGTTCCTCGAGATAGAGCGGCTCCCCGCGATAGGCTGCCCAGCGGCACATGCTGATTTCACTCCAGCTCCGCCCCGTTGTCGTCGGAGCGATTCGTTAACCATGACGAAGCGCGATGTTCCAACGGAACATGGTAAAAATGCGTTAACACATTCCCCCTTCGTCAAGTCGAGCTTAGCCGCAACACACAGATTTGGCTGTTTCCACCGGCACCGACGCCCTATCACTGCCGCATTTCGAACAAATATTCCATATTGACAAATCGTGCACAAAACATTTCATTTCGAGCCGATACGGCCAGGGAGGAATTCGGCATGGGCAGCAAGCGCAAACTCGGGATCGGCCTGATCGGCACGGGCTTCATGGGCAAGGCCCATGCGCTCGGCTTCACCATTGCCGCAAGGGTCTTCGATCTGCCCTTCGAGATCGACCTGGTTTCTGTTGCCGACGTCACGGTCGAAAGCGCCGAACGGGCTCGTGGCCAACTCGGCTTTCGCAAGGCGACCGCCGACTGGCGGGAGCTCTTGACCGATCCGGATATCGACATCATCGACATCACCACGCCGAACCTCCTGCATAAGGAGATGGCTCTGGCAGCGATCGCCCATGGCAAGCACGTCTATTGCGAAAAGCCGCTGGCGCCGACCGTTGCCGAATGCCGCGAAATGGTCGAAGCCGCCGAAAAGGCCGGCGTGGTCACCCAGGTCGGCTTCAACTACCTCAAGAACCCGCTGACCTTCCTCGCCAAGGACATCATCGACAGCGGCGAGATCGGCGAGATCCGCTCCATGCGCGGCATCCACGCCGAAGACTTCATGGCGGACGAAAGCGTTCCGTGGGGCTGGCGCCTGAATCCGGCCAGCGGCGGCGGCGCGCTTGCCGATATCGGCAGCCACATCATCGCCTCCATGCGCCATCTCGTCGGCCCAATCAAAAAGGTGCTCGCCGAGACCATTATCCAGATCCCGGAGCGCCCGATCGCTCATGGCTCCAGCGAAAGCCGCGCGGTCGAGGTCGACGACATCACCCGCGCCTTCGTGCGCTTTGAAAACGGTGCCACCGGCAGCTTCGAGGCAAGCTGGATCGCGACCGGTCGCAAGATGCAGCATGATTTCGAGATCTATGGGTCGAAGGGTAGCATCGTCTTTACCCAGGAGCGGCTGAACGAGATCCGGCTCTACAAGACCGGCGACGATATCCGCACCCGCGGTTTCCGCACCATCTGGGCCGGGCCGGAGCATCCGCCCTATGGCGCCTTCTGCGTGGCACCCGGTCACCAGATCGGCTTCAACGACCTGAAGGCGATCGAGGTCAAGGAGTTCCTCGACGCCATCGCCGGCGGCAAGTCGCCGTCGACCGACTTCCGCGAAGGTTACGAAGTGCAGAAGGTTCTTTCGGCCACCTATCAGTCGGCCAAGACGAACGAATGGGTGCAGATCTGAAGGTTCCAGTGTTGCGCATTCCGGATGCAAAACCGCTACGCACTTTTGCTGGAAATGCCTCGAGAAATAGAACGCCTGTTCTATCCCGTTCCCAACCAATCGATTAGGGTGAGGCCGCACAAACGATCGAGGGAGACGAGCAAGACATGGCCATGCCGGAAACGACGACAGAAGTGCCGCAGGATTTCGAGGCACTGAAGGCCGCGATCCTGGAACGCAAGGCGCAGCTGCCGAAGCGGCTGCGCCAGGTGGCCGCCTACTCGCTCGACAATCCCGATGAGATCGCCTTCGGCACGGCCGCAAGCATCGCGACTTCCGCCGAGGTGCAACCTTCGACGCTCGTGCGCTTCGCCCAGCATTTCGGTTTCGAGGGTTTCTCCAGCCTGCAGCAGATTTTTCGCGCGCGGTTGCGTGAGAGAACGCCGGGCTATGAAGACCGGTTGAAGGCGCTCAGCGCCAACGACCACAGCAAGCTCGAAAGCGGCTCGATCTTCAACGGCTTCGTCGCGGCCGCCCACCGCTCGCTCGACAACATCGCCTCGTCGGTCGATCCGGAAGCGTTCGAACGCGCCGTCGACATTCTCGCCAAGGCCGACACGGTCTATCTGATCGCCAAGCGCCGCTCCTACCCGATATCGAGCTACATGGCCTATGCCTTCGGCAAGCTGAAAGTAAAGTACCAGTTGGTCGGCACGGCCGCCGGCATCGACGACGACATGCTGGCGATGGCGACGAGCGACGACGCCGCTTTTGCTGTCAGCTTCTCGCCCTATGCGTCTGAAAGTGCTGCCCAGGCGCGGCTGCTCGCCGAGCGCAAGGTGCCGGTCGTATCGCTCACGGATTCGGCCTTCTCGCCACTCGCGGAATCCTCGAAGGTCTGGTTCGAACTCGTCGAGGCCGACCATGCGGGATTCCGCTCGCTTTCGGCCAGCATGGCCTTTGCCATGGCACTGACAGTGGCGATCGCCGAGAAGCGGCGCCAGTTTGCCGAAGACGATTAAAGCCAAACGGAACAGATAGAATGAAAATTCCATATTGACGAAACGTCGGAACTTATGTTTCATACTGCCATCACCCACAGTACGAAAATGGTCGGGCCCGCCAAGGTGTCCGCGGGGAGGAAGCAGTGAGCCAGAACGTTTCGGCACAGGGAGCAAAGCCGCTCGACCTGATCACCATCGGCCGAGCCTCGGTCGATCTTTACGGCCAGCAGATCGGCACGCGGCTTGAAGACGTTTCAAGTTTCGCCAAGTCGGTTGGCGGCTGCCCCTGCAACATTTCCGTCGGCACCGCCCGCCTCGGCCTGAAGTCAGCGCTGCTCACCCGCGTCGGCAACGAGCAGATGGGCCGCTTCATCCGCGAGCAGCTCACCCGCGAGGGCGTAGAAACCCGCGGCATAGTTACCGACCCGGAGCGGCTGACGGCGCTCGCCATTCTCGCGGTCGAGAACGACAAGTCTTTCCCTCTTCTGTTCTACCGCGACAACTGCGCCGACAACGCGCTCTGCGAAGACGATGTTTCGGAAGAATTCATCCGCTCGGCGCGCGCGATCCTCGTCTCCGGCACGCATTTTTCCAAGCCGAACACTGACGCCGCCCAGCGCAAGGCGATCCGTATAGCCAAGGAAAGCGGCGCCAAGATCGTCTTCGACATCGACTACCGCCCGAACCTGTGGGGTCTCGCCGGCCATGACGCCGGCGAAAGCCGCTACATCGCCTCCGACCGCGTCTCTGCGCACCTGAAGACGGTTCTTGCCGATTGCGACCTGATCGTCGGCACCGAAGAGGAAGTGCTGATCGCCTCGGGCGAAAGCGACTTGCTTCAGGCGCTGAAGACGATCCGCTCGCTGTCCAAGGCAACGATCGTTCTGAAGCGCGGCCCGATGGGCTGCATCGTCTATGACGGCCCGATCTCCGACAATCTCGAAGACGGCATCGTCGGCAAGGGCTTCCCGATCGAGGTCTACAACGTGCTTGGCGCCGGCGACGCTTTCATGTCCGGCTTCTTGCGCGGCTGGCTTCGTGACGAACCGCATGCGACGTCCGCCACCTGGGCCAATGCCTGCGGCGCCTTTGCGGTCTCACGCCTGCTCTGCGCGCCGGAGATCCCGACCTGGACGGAACTCAAGTTCTTCCTCGAAAAGGGTAGCAAGGAGCGGGCGCTGCGTAAGGACGAGGCGATCAACCACGTGCACTGGGCGACCACGCGCCGCCGCGACATTCCGCTCCTGATGGCGCTCGCCATCGACCATCGCAGCCAGCTTGAAGACATCGCCGCCGGCGACCAGGCACTGCTCGACCGTATTCCCGCCTTCAAGGTGCTGGCGGTCAAGGCTGCCGCACAGGTTGCGGCAGGGCGCTCCGGCTTCGGGATGCTGATCGACGACAAGTATGGCCGCGACGCGCTCTATGCCGCCGGCGCCCACCGCGATTTCTGGATCGGCAAGCCGATCGAGCTGCCGGGCTCGCGGCCGCTGCAGTTCGAATTCAGCCAGGATCTCGGTAGCCGGCTCATCGATTGGCCGGTTGATCATTGCATCAAGGTGCTCTCCTTCTACCATCCGGACGATCCGGCAGACCTCAAGGCACAGCAGGTGGCAAAGCTGCGCTCGGCCTTCGAGGCAGCGCGCAAGGTGGGCCGCGAAATCCTGATCGAGATCATCGCCGGCAAGCACGGCAAGCTCGACGACCAGACCATTCCGCGCGCGCTCAACGAACTTTACGACGCCGGCCTCAAGCCGGACTGGTGGAAGCTCGAGCCGCAGGCAAGCCGCAGCGCTTGGGGCGCGATCGACGCCGTCATCGAGGCACGCGACCCTCTCTGCCGCGGCGTGGTGCTGCTCGGCCTTGAGGCGCCCTATGAGCAGCTCAAGGATGGCTTTGCGGCCGCCCGCACTTCGAAGACCGTCAAGGGCTTCGCCGTCGGCCGCACGATTTTCGCCGATGCCGGCAAGGCCTGGCTCGGCGGCACGATGACAGACGAGCAGGCGATCGCCGACATGGCCGGAAAGTTCGGGGCGCTGGTCGATCTCTGGCTGCAACTGGGTGAAACAAAGGCTGCATAGGATCGGCGAACACTGCCAACGATGCTGCAGACAGGGCGGAACGGGACGATTTCGCCCACGAGGAGGAAACAGACAATGAGCCAGAAGACCGTGCGCCTGACCATGGCCCAGGCCGTGGCGCGGTTCCTGACCCGCCAGATGACCGTGATTGACGGCAAGAAGGTACCGATCTTCGGCGGCGTCTTCGCCATCTTCGGCCACGGCAACGTCGCCGGCGTCGGCGAGGCGCTGCACGCGATCAAGGAGACGCTGCCGACCTACCGCGCCCAGAACGAGCAGGGCATGGCGAATGCCGCGATCGCCTTTGCCAAGGCAAGCTTCCGCCGCCGCTTCATGGCCTGCACCACCTCGATCGGCCCCGGCGCGCTCAACATGGTGACCTCGGCAGCCCTTGCCCATGTCAACCGCCTGCCGGTGCTGTTCCTGCCCGGCGATGTCTTTGCCAACCGCCGCCCCGATCCGGTGCTGCAGCAGGTCGAAAGCTTTGGCGACGGCACGATCTCGGCCAATGACTGCTTCCGGCCGGTGTCGCGCTATTTCGACCGTATCACTCGTCCCGAGCAGATCGTCCCGGCGCTGCGCCGCGCCATGCAGGTGCTGACGGATCCGGCCGATTGCGGCCCAGTCACCCTCTCTCTTTGCCAGGACGTCCAGGCGGAAGCCTACGACTATCCAGAGAACTTCTTCGACGAGAAGGTCTGGGTGCCGCGCCGGATCGAACCCGATCTCGACGAACTGGCGACCGCAATCGCCGCGCTCAAAGCAGCGAAGAAGCCGATCATCATCGCCGGCGGCGGCGTGCTCTATTCGGAAGCGAGCAAGGACCTCGCAGACTTCGCCGAGCGTCACGGCATTCCTGTTGTCGAGACCCAGGCCGGCAAGTCGGCGCTGCCGCATTCGCATTCGCTCAACATGGGCTCGGTCGGCGTGACCGGCACCTCCGCCTCCAACGTGCTTGCCGAGGACGCCGACGTGGTTCTCGTCGTCGGCTCGCGGCTGCAGGATTTCACGACAGGCTCCTGGGCGCTTTTCAAGAATGACGGCCTGAAGATCATCGGCCTCAACGTCCAGCCTTTCGATGCCGGCAAGCACAACGCCCTGCCGCTGATTACCGACGCACGCGCAGGTCTCAACCGCATCTCCGGCGGCCTTGGCGGCTACAAGGCCGATCCGAGCTGGACCGCGAAGGCGAAGGCCGGCAAGGCCGAATGGCTGGCGGCTGCCGACAAGGCGACGGCCACGACCAATGCCGCGCTTCCCTCCGATGCCCAGGTGATCGGCGCCGTGCAGCGCGCCCGCGGAGCCAAGAACACGACGCTCGTCTGCGCCGCCGGCGGTCTGCCGGGCGAATTGCACAAACTCTGGCAGGCGGAAGAGCCCGGCGGCTATCACATGGAATACGGCTTCTCGACCATGGGCTACGAGGTCGCCGGCGGTCTCGGTGTCAAGCTCGCCAAGCCCGAGAGCGATGTCATCGTCATGGTCGGCGACGGCAGCTACATGATGCTGAACTCGGAGATCGCCTCCTCGATCATGCTCGGCGCCAAGTTCACCATCGTGCTGCTCGACAATGCCGGCTACGGCTGCATCAATCGGCTGCAGATGGGCACCGGCGGCGCCAACTTCAACAATCTCTTGAAGGACACGCACCACGTCGAACTGCCGCAGATCGATTTCGCGGCCCATGCCGGCGCCATGGGCGCCGTCACCCGCAAGGTCGGCTCGATCTCCGAACTCGAAGCCGCACTCAAGGAAACCGCGGGCGAAACGCGAACGACCGTGATCGTCATCGACACAGATCCGCTGATCACCACTGAGGCCGGCGGCCACTGGTGGGATGTCGCGGTGCCCGAGGTGTCGGGCCGTAGCCAGGTCAACGAGGCGCGCAAGGGCTATGAGACGGCGCTCTCCGCCCAGCGCTTCGGCTGATCAAGAACATAGCGCTCGCGTTTTCTGCGCGGGCGCTATTTTGCCTTTATGCCCCTCACCCTAACCCTCTCCCCGCTTGCGGGGAGAGGGGACTGCGGAGAGCGCGGCGCTTCCCTTCCCACAAGCGGAGAGGAAACGCAGAGGGCGCCGCATATGCCTTCTCCCCGCAGGCGGGGAGAAGGTGGCGGCAGCCGGATGAGGGGCACTCCCCTCACCGGGCGGATGAGGGGCCGACTGGGCACTAGAAGAGATAACGACGAAGCAACCGCTTCAGCAGACAGAAAGTGAAAGACATGATCCGCTACGGAACCAACCCGATCGCCTGGAGCAATGACGACGATCATTCGATCGGCGCGCATCTGACGCTCGAGGACTGCCTGTCCGATTGCCAGAAGATCGGCTTCGACGGCATCGAGAAAGGCCACAAGATGCCTGCTGATCCGGAGGCGCTGAAGCAGAAGCTTGGCTCCTACGATCTCGTCTTCGTTTCCGGCTGGCACTCGACCAATTTGCTGACCCATGATGTCGAGGCCGAGAAGAAGGCGATCCAGCCGCATCTCGACCTCTTGAAGCACAATGGCTGCAAGGTGGCGATCGTCTGCGAAACCTCGAACGCGATCCATGGCGACGACAGCAAGTCGGTTGCCGGCGACAAGCCGGTGCTGCCGGCCGACCAGTGGAAGAAGTTCGGTGCCGACCTCGAAGCGATCGCGCAGTATTGCGCCGACCAGGGCATCGATCTGGTCTACCACCACCACATGGGCACGATCGTCCAGACCGGTGAGGAGATCGACCTTTTGATGCAGAACACCGGGCCTGCGACCAAGCTTTTGCTCGATACCGGTCATGCCTGGTTCGGCGGCTCCGATCCGGCTGAGGTCGCGAAGAAATACATGCACCGCGTCCGCCACATCCATGCCAAGAACGTGCGCCCCGCCGTGCGCAAGGTCGTCGAAGGCGAGGGCCTCTCCTTCCTCGAAGGTGTGCGCCGGGGCGTCTTCACCGTGCCTGGCGACAGCGAAGGCGGCGTCGACTTCCTGCCCGTGCTCAAAATTGCCGCCGAGCACAACTATTCCGGCTGGCTGGTGATCGAGGCTGAGCAGGATTCGGCCGTGCGCAACCCGTTCGAATACCAGTCGCTCGGGCTGAAGTCGCTGAAGGCCTTCGCCAAGGAAGCAGGGCTCGACAAGTAAGCTACCGCTTTCGGTTGCTCGGTGATGGGAATGCCCCTCATCCGCACGGTGAGGAAGCCCCTCATCCGGCTGCCGCCATCTTCTCCCCGCAAGCGGGGAGAAGGGATATGCCGCACCGTGGCCCTCTCCCGCTCTGACGTGGCTGAGAGTAGCGGCGATCTCGACAATCCCCTCTCCCCGCCTGCGGGGAGAGGGTTAGGGTGAGGGGCAAACCACACACGTGGAGCGCCCCCGGGAAAAGAATAAGGGAGACCGACATGTCCAAGCTGCTCGTCAAACCGAAGGCCAAGTCCGGCCTGATGCAAAACGTGACGCCGGAGAGCGCCGGCTGGACCTATGTCGGCTTTGCGCTCGAACGACTGAAATCAGGCGAAACGACAGAGGGCGAGACCGGCGACAAGGAAGTCTGCCTGGTGCTGGTTTCCGGCAAGGCGAAGGTTTCCGTCAATGGCGAAGGCTTCGGCGAACTTGGCGAGCGCATGACGCCCTTCGAGGGCCAGCCCTATGCCGTCTATGTGCCGAAGGGCAGCCATTGGCAGGCAACGGCCACCTCGGACCTCGACCTCGCCATCTGCTCGGCGCCGGGCGGCGACGGCTTCAAGGCGAAGGTCATCCCGCCGGGCACGCATCCGCAGATGACCCGCGGCAAGAACACCAACACCCGCTATGTCACCAACATCATGCCGGAGGACGATGGGTCGGCCCAGTCGCTGCTGGTCGTCGAGGTGATCACGCCCGGCGGTCACACCTCTTCCTATCCGCCGCACAAGCACGACCAGGACGACCTGCCGGCCGAAAGCTATCTGGAAGAGACCTATTACCACCGCCTCAACCCGCCGCAAGGCTTTGCCATGCAACGCGTCTACACCGACGATCGCTCGCTCGACGAGACCATGGCGGTCGAGGACGGCGACGTGACGCTGGTGCCGAGGGGCTATCACCCGGTTGCCGCCGTGCACGGCTACGACGTCTATTACTTGAACGTCATGGCCGGACCGAGGCGCATCTGGAAATTCCACAACGCCCGCGAACACGAGTGGCTGTTCACCGGCGTCTAACCCGCGCCCCTCCCTTCCATCACGATTGTCGCCGCGCAGAGCGGCGGCAAGCAGATCAGGTCGGCCACCCCGAAAAGTGCGGGCCAGGCGGGGCAGCGCATACACTTTTGCCCTCCCCGCCCTAGTTCCCCTGCTTTCAGGGAGACCTCCATGCACATCGACGGCCAATGCCATTGCGGCTTCGTCACCTATGAGGCCGAGATAGATCCGGCGGATGTCGCGATCTGTCATTGCACCGATTGCCAGCAACTGACGGGATCTGCCTATCGCGTGACCGCGGGGGCTGCGCGCGAGAACTTCAGGCTCACCGGCGGCGAGCCCAAGCTCTATACCAAGACCGGTGCCAATGGTCGGCAAAGGTTGCAGTTCTTCTGCCCGAACTGCGGCTCACCGATCTATACCACCGGGACGGACGAGGATGCCCTCGAAGTCGGCATCCGGGTCGGCACCATCAACCAGCGCCGGGATTTGAGGCCGCGGTCACAGATCTGGTGTTCCTCGGCGCTATCCTGGATCGGCGACGTCAGGCGCTTGCCGGGCCGCGACCGCGACGAGGCTCCGTACGCCTGAAAGCGCGCCGTCAGTGTGCCGTCGACAGGCGTTCCCTCATTCGTGTCCAGGCTGCGCCGATCACCACAGCGGCGGGCGTTGCCGTCATCTGTGACGGACGAGCCTGCGGGTTCGCCGCAAGATACGCCCTGACCAGATGGTAGCCGATCGTATAGCCGGCCCAGCGCGGCAGGGTGGGATCACTGCCAAGGAACCAGCCTGCGTGGTCATAGTCATCAGCCCAGAGTTCCCTCTCGGCGCGTTCCAGCACGCCTGCCCAATCGCCGACGGCAATCGCATGGTTCCATGGATGGCCGTCGCCGCCGTTGATCTCGGCATCGAAGGCGTCAGCGAGACCCTCGGTAATCAGAGCTTCGCCAAGCTGGGTGCCGTAGCCGCGGGTGGCATGGCGGAAGGAATGATGCAATTCGTGCGTCAGCGTCTTGCGCAGCTCTCCCGCGCTCAGGCTGGCATCGAAATTGTCGTTGTCCGGGTCGAGCGTCAGGAAGATGAGCCCCCTGCGATAGCAGCCACCGTCGATGCCGAACTCGGGAATGCCCTCGCCGACCCTGCGTTCGACAATGACGTCGATCGGCGCGGCGCTGTCGGAGGCGGGCACCCGCGTACCGACGCGCGCAGCCGTTTCCCGTACTTGCGCGAGAATCTGTTCGCGCCAGGGCGCAAGCGATCCGTCCGCCTCGAGGAAGTGAACGCGCAGGTCCAGCATGGCAGATGCCTCCGGTCGTCATCATCTTTCGTCGCGGAAACTGAAGCAGGTGGCGCGTGAATGCAACGTGGCGCAAGCCAGGCCTCGGCAAGCAAGGCGCGCTTGCGAAAAATGGCTCCCGTAGCGGCTGCACCCGGAACGCCTAGGAATTGACGGGCGAGGCAACAACCAGCACCGACCTGCGGCCGGACACCGAACGAGGACGTGAGAACAATGGGATAGCCGCTCGCGCGGGCGCGATGTACAAGAGAGACGAAAACGGATCGGGCGCACGGATGGCAAAAGGTCAGTTCAGGATGCTGCGCAGCGCGGTCGCGGGCATAGACGCGGTCGAGGCCGATACGCGCCATTCCTTCGCCCGCCACACCCACGACCAGTTCGGCATCGGCCTCATCTACCAGGGCGCCCAGAAGTCACTCAGCGGCCGCGGCATGGTGGAGGCTGGCGCCGGTGACATGATCACCGTCAATCCCGGCGAGGTCCATGACGGCGCGCCGATCGGCGATGCCGGGCGCTCCTGGCGCATGCTCTATCTCGATCCGTCCGTCGTCTCGGCTGCCGCCGAAGATATCAGCCATGGGTGGACATCTGCCGGTGAATTTACCGCGCCCGCTTTCCACGATGCGGAAACGGCAAAGCAATTCCGCGCGCTCTTTGCAGCGCTCACCGCTCCAACGGCACATGACGAGACGATCCGCCAAGAGGAAGGACTTCTGCTGCTCCTTGGCAGTCTGCTTGCCACCGGCAGGGCGCAGCGCTCGCAAAAGCAAGCGGCAGTCACGTCGGCCAAGATGATGATCGACGATGATCCGACAGCTCCAATCACGCTTGCCGATCTAGCGACCGAGGCAGGGCTCAGCCGCTTCCAACTCGTCCGTCACTTCGCCAAGGCGGTCGGACTGACACCGCACGCCTATATCGTCCAGCGCCGGATCGACCTTGCCCGTCGGCTGATCGGCAAGGGCATGCCGCTCGCGGAAGCGGCGTTCGCCGCCGGTTTTGCCGACCAAAGCCATATGACGCGTGTCTTCGTCAGCAAATACGGCCTTTCACCCGGCGTCTATGCCGAGGCGGCCCGATAACACCCCCGCAATTCCGTTCAAGACCCCCGGTCCTGCTCCAGCGCATTGCTGAGGCCACAAGCTCAGCTTCGCGAGAGGAAGACATGTCGGAAAAGGTCCGGGGTTATCTCTATCTGTCGCTGGCGATGATCCTCGTCGGCAGTACGGTCATTGCCAGCAAGATCATCGCCACGGGCCTTCCCCCGTTTTCGGCCACCGCCCTGCGCTTTGCGTTGGCTTTGCCGCTCTTTCTGGTTCTGATGCGACTGACCAGGACAGCATGGCCGAAGCTCGGGCGCCGCGACTGGCTGATCCTCGTTGCCCAGGCGGGCGCCGGCGGCGTCGGCTACACGACCTTGCTGATCGCCGGCCTCAGCCTGACGTCTGCGACCGATGCTGGCGTGGTGATCGGGACGCTGCCGGTCGTGTCCGCCGCCATCGCCATTCTGCTTCTCGGCGAGCGTCCCGATCGCCGGATGCTTGCGGCGATCGCGCTTGCCGGCTTCGGGGTGCTCACCATCGTCTTCAAGCCTGGCGACGGCGCAGCCCATTCGCCGCTCGGCATCGCGCTCATCTTCGGCGCCGTTGTCTGCGAAGGCCTGTTTATCCTGATCAACAAGCGGGTCCGCACAGAGATCTCGCCCCTTGCCCTTTCGACGCTGATGGCAGGCCTCGGCTTTGCCGTGGCATTTGTGCCTGCGCTCTTCGAGACGCCCTGGGACACACCGCTTGAAACAGGCGCTATCACGGCTGTCCTCTATTACGCCCTGGTGCCGACAGTCGCCGGCTTCCTGCTCTGGTATGCCGGAGCGGCACGCGTGAGCGGTACCGAGGCTTCGGTCTTCACGGCGCTGGCGCCGGTCTCGGCGGTCGCCTTCGCCTTCCTTCTGCTTGGCGAGCCGGTCGGGCTCTTTCAGATGGCAGGCATCGGCTGCGTGCTTGCCGCTGTTCTTGGGCTGAGCCTGCCCCAGATAGTCTCCAATCGGAGAACCGCAAGCGCCCTGCCACGCCCGGTGGGAAAGGTTTGAACCATCATGAACGCAGAGGATTCGAAGGCTTCCATGCATTTCCAACACGCAGACGACATCTGGCGCGATTTTCCGGAACTCAGCGCCGGCGCGCTGTTCCTAGATAATGTGCAGCGCAACGTGTCCGTTACTGAAGCGCTCCTGCGCTTTCAGGCGGTCGCCGCCGAGCGCCTCGGCAGCGGGCCTGAAAGCGATCTGCCGGAGATCCAGGCCTGGCGCCGAACGTTCACGAAGATGGGACTGAAGCCGACGCAGTATCGCTCCGCCTCCGAGGCGCTGCTCAGACGTTTTCGCAAGGAGGGCAACCTGCCCTCGATCCACCCGCTGATCGATCTCTGCAACGCCGCCTCGCTTGCATTTGCCATCCCGATCGCCGTCTTCGACCTCGACCAGGCTGCCGGTCACCTGCATGTCCGCCGGGCGCTCGGAAACGAGACCTATCTGACCTTTGCCGGTGCAATGGAAAACCCCGAGCCGGGCGAGGTGATCTTTTCCGATGCCGAAGGACGGGCGCATGCCCGGCGCTGGACCAACCGCCAGAGCGGCCTGTCGGCGATCCGGCCCGAGACGACGCGCGCGCTGATCGTTGCCGAAGCGCTGCACGAGACGGGGCGAGCGGATATTGAGCGGCTGATTGCAGCTCTCTCTCAGGCAATCGATGAGAGTTGGGGCGTTCGTCCGAGCATGGCAATGCTCGGTCGTTCGTCACCGCGGTTCGATTTTTTGATCTAGGGACAAAGAGGCGCGGCGCATCGGCGGCCGGAAAACCGGCCGGCGCTTCAGGCGCTGGCCGGCAAAGCAAATTGATCAGGCCGCCTTGGCGACGTGATATTCCTTGATCGCGACCATCTTGATCGCCGGATAGCGCTCGGCTTCGTAGCGCAGCGAGAAGCTGTCCTGCGCCAGGAACACCGGGTCGCCATCGAGATCGCGGGCGATGTCGCCGCGGCGGGCCGTGACGAACTTGTCGAGTTCGGCCGGCTGGTCGGCCGAAATCCAGCGGCAGACGGAGAAGCGCGACATTTCGAAGGACACCGGAAGGCCGTATTCGGCGCTGAGGCGCTCCTTCAACACGTCGAGCTGCAGCGCGCCGACGACGCCGACGATCGCCGGAGAGCCGTCCTCGGGTGAGAAGAGCTGCACGACGCCTTCTTCGGCCATCTGCTGCAGCGCTTCCTTCAGCTTCTTTGCCTTCATCGCATCCTCAAGCCGCACGCGGCGCAGGATTTCCGGCGAGAAGTTCGGAACGCCCTGGAACACAAGCGGCTCGCCCTCGGTCAGCGTGTCGCCGATACGCAGTGTGCCATGGTTGGGGATGCCGACGACGTCGCCGGCGTAAGCCGTGTCTGCGAGCTGGCGCTGCGAGGCGAAGAAGAACTGCGGGGCGCTGAGGCCCAGCTGCTTGCCGGTGCGCGACAGGCGGGCCTTCATACCGCGCTCGAGCTTGCCGGAGCAGACGCGGGCAAAGGCGATACGGTCGCGGTGGTTCGGGTCCATGTTGGCCTGGATCTTGAAGACGAAGGCCGTCATCTTGTCGTCGGTTGCGTGCACCGTGCGGATGTCGGCGACCTGGTCGCGCGGCGGCGGCGCGATGTCGCCGAGCGCGTTGATGAGGTCGCGCACACCGAAGTTGCGCAGCGCCGAGCCGAAGAAGACCGGCGTCAGGTGACCTTCGAGGAAGGCCTTCTTGTCGAAGGGCTTGCAGGCCTCGATCGCCAGCGACAGCTCGTCGGTGAAGGCGTCGCGCTCGTTTTCCGGCAGGCGGTGCGAGGCCATCTCCGGGCCGTTGACCTTGGTCGGGATTTCCTGCGTGTCAGAACCGCGCACCGTGTTGTTGGCGAGGTGATAGGAACCGCAGAAGGTCTTCGAGCGGCCGATCGGCCAGGTGACCGGCGCGCAGTCGAGCGCCAGCTTTTCCTCGACTTCGTCGAGGATCTCGAAGGGATCGCGGCTCTCGCGGTCCATCTTGTTGACGAAGGTGATGATCGGGATATCGCGCATGCGGCAGACTTCGAAGAGCTTCAGCGTGCGCGGCTCGATACCCTTGGCGGCGTCGATGACCATGACGGCCGCATCCACCGCCGTCAGCGTGCGATAGGTGTCGTCAGCGAAGTCTTCGTGACCGGGCGTATCGAGAATGTTGAAGACGTTGCCGCCATACTCGAAGGTCATGACCGAGGTGACGACCGAGATGCCGCGCTCGCGCTCGATCTTCATCCAGTCCGAACGGGTCTGGATGCGATCTTTCTTGGCCTTGACTTCACCGGCGAGCTGGATGGCGCCGCCGAACAGCAGCAGCTTTTCGGTGAGCGTGGTCTTACCGGCGTCCGGGTGGGCAATAATCGCAAATGTGCGGCGGCGGGAGACCGCCTCGGCGAGAGTTTCAGCCATGTCGTAGAATCCTGTGAGTTGCCGCGTCCTTTACAGGCTCAGGCCCGATTATGCAATTGACCGAGACGCCCACCGCCCGGCTTATGGCCCCATGAGCACGCACACTTCCGAATCTCGCCCGACCCTCAACCTCGTTCGCCTGTCGCATGGCGAGGGCCTGGACCTGCCCGCTTATGAGACTTCGGGCGCCGCCGGCATGGATCTGCGCGCCGCTGTCCCTGCCGACCGGCCGCTGATGCTGATGCCTGGCAAGCGCGCGCTGGTGCCGACGGGCTTCGTTTTCGAGGTGCCGGCGGGCTATGAAGCCCAGATCCGCCCGCGCTCAGGCCTTGCCTTCAAGCACGGCATCACTTGCCTCAACACGCCAGGCACGATCGACAGCGACTATCGCGGCGAGGTGAAAGTGCTGCTCGTCAATCTCGGCGACGAGGATTTCCTCATCGCGCGCGACATGCGCATTGCGCAGATGGTGATCGCGCCGGTGACCCAGGTCGACGTGCGTGAAACCGACAATGCCAGCGAGACAATGCGTGGCGCTGGCGGTTTCGGCTCGACCGGGGTCTGAGCGACGCGATTCCGGACGGAAAACCGCTTCGCACTTTTCCTGGAATTGAGTTCAAGCTCCGCAAATCCGGACGGAAAACCGCTTCGCACTTTTCCTGGAATTGCTTTTAGATCAAGGGCGGCAGACGACGCTTCACCGGCGACGACTTGACGATCGAGGTGTTGGTCTGCGCCTTCTCGGCGATCCGATCGAGGATCGTGTCCAATTGCGCCATGTCGCGCACGAAGAGCTTGGCGATAAAGCAATCGTCGCCGGTGACCTTGTCGCATTCGACGATTTCGGGCGTGTCCTGAATGAGCCGCTCGACGATGTGCAGCATGCCCGGCATCGGGCGCACGCGGATCACCGCCTGCAGCGGATAGCCGAGCTTCAGCGGATTGAGCGCGATGGTGAAGCCGTCGAGAATGCCGCGCTCTTCCAGCTTACGCAGCCGATCGGCAGCACTCGGCGAGGACAACCCCGCCTCCTGCGCCAGATCCTTCAGCGAAACTCGCGCGTTGCCCGACAGGATATCGAGGATTCGCCGGTCTATCTCATCCAACATCACATCACCGTGAGTTAATGCTGCAAACTTGCCTTAAAAGATTAGGCATTGTGGCATATCTGCCTTTTGCGATCCATGGAAAACGCTGGCCCAGCCGGTTATTCTCGGATCACAAATCAGGGAGCGATGACCATGAATTCGGAACTCAGACGCGGCAGCATCGAGATGACGGCAGCGATGCTGATCTCAGGCACCATCGGCTGGTTCGTGCTGATGTCGGGCCAGCCGGTGACGAGCGTCGTTTTCTGGCGCTGCGTCTTCGGGGCCGCGACGCTCGTTGGCATTGCGTGGTTCCTCGGCCTGCTTGACCGCCGCCATTTCAGCCGTCGCATGCTGTTGCTGTCGGTTGCCGGCGGCATCGCCATCGTCGTCAATTGGCTGCTGCTCTTTGCCGCCTACTCCCACGCATCGATCTCGATCGCCACCATGGTCTACAACACGCAGCCCTTCATGCTCTTGGGGCTTGGCGCCCTGTTTCTCGGCGAGAAGATCACGGCCATGAAGATCTTCTGGCTCTCCGTCTCCTTCGCCGGCATGCTGGCGATCGTCGCAGCCAAGCCGGGCCATGGTTCCGCCACGGAGAGCTATCTGATCGGCATTGCGCTTTCGATCGGCGCCGCCTTCTTCTATGCGATCGCGGCGATTGCGACGAAGCTGCTCAAGGGCACGCCGCCACACCTGATCGCGCTGATCCAGGTGATCACCGGGACGCTGATGCTCGCGCCACTGGCGTTGACCGCCCCTGCCCCGTCAGGTGCCGCGCAATGGTCGATCCTCGTCGCTGTCGGCGTCATCCATACAGGGCTGATGTATGTGCTGCTCTATGGTGCGATCCAGCGGCTGCCGACGCACATGACCGGAGCGCTGTCTTTCGTCTATCCGATCGCCGCCGTCGTCGTCGATCGCCTAGCCTTCGGCCATCAATTGCAGCCCATCCAGATCCTCGGCTCCGTCGCGATCCTGATCGCCGCCGCCGGCATGAATCTCGGCTGGAAACTTCGTCTTCCCTCTTCTATCAAGCGGCAACGCGAAGGGAGAACCGCATGATCACCTGCTACCTCAAATACGTCATCGACCCCTACAAGGCCGCCGAATTCGAACACTACGCCAGACTTTGGATCCCGCTCGTCAATCGCCTCGGCGGCACGCATCACGGCTATTTCTTGCCGCATGAAGGGGCAAACAACATCGCGCTCGCCCTCTTCAGCTTCCCGAGCCTTGCTGCCTATGAGGCCTATCGGAAAGAGATGGCCGCTGATACGGAGTGCCGGGAGGCTTTCGCCTATGCCGAAAAGACCCGCTGCATCCTAAGCTACGAGCGCAGCTTCATGCGGCCCGTATTCGAATAAGGCCGAACGGCATCGGAACTAGCGCCGCGCTTCGGCCGCCATGCTGAGTGCGAAGCCGAAGAGCGCCGTGCCCATTGCCCAGCGCTGGACCACCATGAACAGCGGCCGTCCGGCGAGGAAGGCCGAAATGCCGCTGGCGGCAAGCGCGATCATCGCATTGACGGAAACACTGGTCATGATCTGGATCGAACCGAAGACCAGCGACTGGCCGAGCACGTTGCCAAGCTCCGGCCGGATGAACTGCGGCAGCAGGGACAGGTAGAGAACTGCCACCTTGGGATTGAGCAAGCTGGTCAGAAAGCCCATGACAAACAGCTTCCTCGGCCCGTCCTTCGGCAGATGGCGAACCTGAAACGGCGAGCGTCCGCCGGGCTTTACCGCCTGCCAGGCCAAATAAAGAAGGTAACCGGCGCCGGCAATCCTCAGCGCATCATAGGCGAAGGGCACGGCGAGGAGCAGCGCCGTGATGCCGAGCGCTGCCGAAACCATGTAGACGACGAAACCGAGCGCCACGCCGCCAAGCGAAATCAATCCAGCCGCGGGCCCCTGGCTGATCGACCTCGAGATCAGGTAGATCATGTTCGGCCCCGGTGTCAGCACCATGCCGAGAGCCAAGAGGGCAAAACCGATCATGTCTTTCAATTCGGGCATGGGGACGCCTTTTTGCTCGTTTCATGCAGCTCTACGCATCCCGCGACAACCGACAATGCCAGACTTGTCACCCGGTCAATTTTGTCGCGAAGCACCGACAAGCCGTCGTTCCGTGAATTCCCTTTTTTAGCGCTTTGCGCTAAAAGGCTGCATCACCATCGGAAGGATCGTCCATGACGCTCGCGGCACTCATCGCCTATAGCGGCGCACTCTTCATCGCTGCGGCCATTCCAGGTCCCGGCGTCACAGCTCTGGTCGCCCGTGCGCTCGGCTCCAGCTTCCGCGAAACCTTCTTCATGGGGCTCGGCATCGCGCTCGGCGACATGGTCTATCTGACGGCCGTCGTTCTTGGGCTGGCGCTGATCGCGCAATCCTTCACGACAGTGTTCCTGGTGGTGAAGTTCGCCGGCGTCCTTTATCTCGGCTACATCGCCTGGAAGCTCTGGAGCGCAGGCCTGCTGCCGGAGGATATCAAGGCGAAGCCCTCGACGAGTGCCGCCATGTCTTTCCTGTCCGGCCTGCTGATCACGCTCGGCAATCCGAAGACGATGCTGTTTTACGTCGCGCTGGTGCCGACGCTGATCGACATCCAGGCGATCGGCCCAAGCGATTACGGCCTGCTTCTGACGGCAACCTTCCTTGTGCTTCTGGCGGTGCTCGTACCTTACATGCTGCTCGCATCACGCGCGCGACTGCTGCTGAAGCAACCGAAAGCCCTCAAGGCGCTGAACCGGGTCGCTGCTAGCGTGCTTGCCGGCACGGCCGCCTATATCGCCGTCCGCGCGAGCTGAAAAAACTTTTCCCGAACAACGACTTCGCCGGTGCTTTTTCCTCCGGCGGATCGTTGCTTCGTCGTTGCTGTTCTGGAATAGGGCAGAGGTAGTCCCTATTCTCATATCCTGAACATTTTACGTCCAAGGGAGAAACTTGATGTCCGACACACGCAAGCCCGGCCGCGGCCGCGTCTATTCCTCGATTACGGAAACGATCGGCGATACTCCCATTGTGCGGCTGGACAAGCTGGCGAAGGAAAAGGGCGTGAAGGCAAACCTGCTCGCCAAGCTCGAATTCTTCAACCCGATCGCCTCGGTCAAGGACCGCATCGGCGTGGCGATGATCGAGAGCCTTGAAGCCCAGGGCAAGATCGTGCCCGGCCGCACGACGCTGGTCGAGCCGACCTCGGGCAATACCGGCATCGCGCTTGCCTTCGTCGCCGCCGCCAAGGGCTACAAGCTGATCTTGACGATGCCGGAGACCATGTCGGTCGAGCGACGCAAGATGCTGGCGCTCTTGGGTGCCGAATTGGTGCTGACCGAAGGCGCCAAGGGCATGAAGGGCGCGATCGCCAAGGCGCAGGAACTGGTCGAGACCCTGCCCGACGCCATCATCCCGCAGCAGTTCGAAAACCCGGCCAACCCGGAAATCCATCGCAAGACGACCGCTGAAGAGATCTGGAACGACACGGACGGCGCCGTCGACATCTTCGTGTCGGGCATTGGCACCGGCGGCACGATCACCGGCGCCGGCCAGGTGCTGAAGGCACGCAAGCCCTCGATCAAGGTGATTGCGGTCGAACCGGAGGAATCCCCTGTCCTTTCCGGCGGCACGCCCGGCCCGCACAAGATCCAGGGAATCGGCGCGGGCTTTGCGCCAGCGATCCTCGACACCTCGATCTATGACGAGATCGTCACCGTCAACAGCGGCGAAGCGATCGAGGTCGCCCGCCTTGTCGCCAAGCTCGAGGGCGTGCCGGTCGGCATTTCCGCCGGCGCCGCACTCACTGCGGCGATCGAGGTCGGCCAGCGCGAGGAAAACGCCGGCAAGACCATCGTCGTCATCATTCCGTCCTTCGCCGAGCGCTATCTCTCTACGGCGCTGTTTGAAGGCCTCGGCGGCTGATCAGGTTTTAATCTTCAACGTTCGGAAGGGGCGCCCCGAGGCGCCCTTTTTGTTTCCAACATCTGCTGAAGTGCCTCCTGTGCGGGAAGGAGCGCGTCTCTCGTTCACGAAAAACAGATGCGTAGCGTGACTTCGGCCAGCCTCTGTTTCTGGCGGAACCACATTGAGCAACCTCGTCCGGCTGTGTTCATCACCGACCCGACCAATAGGCAGGGTCTCGCAAGACTGGCGACATGGATCGTGCAGGCGTTTGCTAAGCCGCCGCCTGCAGGCGTTCGCCGGCGATGCGATAGGAAATCGCCTCGGCGAGATGGATGCGGCCGACGGTGATCGCACCGTCGAGATCGGCGAGCGTGCGCGCCACCTTGAGCACCCGATGGTAGCCGCGGGCAGAGAACTTCATCTTCTCGGCGGCGTCGCGCAGAAGCTGCAGTCCCGACGCATCGGGAGCGGCGATCTTTTCGATTATCGTGGTCGACGCCCGGGCGTTGCTCGTCAGATCCGCGTGGCCGAGGGTGGCAAAGCGGTCGCCCTGCAGGGCGCGGGCCCGGGCAACCCTCCGCGCGACCACCTCGCTGTTTTCGGCCGCGGCCGGCTTCAGGAGATCGGCGGCGCTGACGGCCGGCACGTCGATGCGGATGTCGATCCGGTCCATCAACGGCCCGGAGATACGCGCCTGATAGTCGGCCATGCAGCGCGGACCGCGGGCGCAGCTGCGGCCGGGTTCACCCGCCATGCCGCAGCGGCAGGGGTTCATGGCGGCGACGAGCTGGATTGCCGCGGGATAGCTGACACGGTGGTTGGCCCGCGCAATGATGCACTCGGCGGTTTCGAGCGGCTGGCGTAGCGCGTCGAGAACCTGTGGCGTAAACTCCGGAAACTCGTCGAGGAACAGCACACCGTTGTGGGCAAGCGAGGCTTCGCCGGGCTTGGCACGCAAGCCACCGCCGACCATGGCCGCCATGGTTGCGGAATGATGCGGCGTGCGGAACGGCCGCCGGTCCGAGAGCTTGCCGCCCGGCAATTGCCCGGCGATCGAGTGGATCATCGACACTTCGAGCAGCTCGGCCGGATTGAGCGGCGGCAGGATCGACGGCAGGCGGGCGGCGAGCATCGACTTGCCCGAACCGGGCGGGCCGACCATCAGCAGATTGTGGTTGCCGGCGGCCGCCACCTCCAGCGCCCGCTTGGCGCTTTCCTGGCCCTTGATGTCGCCGAGATCGGGCAGGTTGGCTGCGCTTGAGCGGATCGCAGCCTCGGGCCGCGACAGCACCTGCGTTCCGCGAAAGTGATTGGCGATCGCGATCAGGCTGCGCGGCGCGAGAATGTCGATCTCCGCACCCGCCCAGGCCGCTTCCGGCCCGCTTTCGGCCGGGCAGATCAGCCCCTTGCCGAGCGCATTCGCGCCGATCGCAGCGGGAAGCGCACCGGCGACGGCGGCAATGGTGCCATCGAGATTGAGCTCGCCGATCACGACATAGGGGGCAAGCGCATCGCCGGGGATGGCGCCGAGTGCTGCCATCAGTCCAAGCGCGATTGCGAGGTCGAAATGGCTGCCCTCCTTGGGCAGGTCGGCAGGCGCCAGATTGACGGTGACGCGCTTGGCCGGCAGAGCGAGGCCGGAGGCATGAAGGGCCGCCTGCACCCGCTCTCGGCTTTCGGCGACCGCCTTGTCGGGCAGGCCGACGATCTGCATGCCGACCTTGCCGGGTGCAACCATCACCTGAACATCGACCGGAACACCCTCGATACCCTGAAATGCGACCGTGCTGACACGCGCGACCATGTTTGCTCCCTCGCCCCGCAACCGCTCTGGGTTGCAGAATGGAGTCTTGCACGGTTCGCGTACAAAAACAAGAACAATTAAAGAACATTTGGCCGTAAGCCCGGTGGCCGATTGCCTCCTGGCTCGCCCGGGACCATGCTTTCAGCGCGTCACATCCACCACGACCTTGCCGCGCGCACTACGGTCCTCGACTATGACGTGCGCAGCCGCGACCTCGCCAAGGGAGAATGACCTGGCTTCGACGATCGGCGCGAGCTTGCCCGCCTCCGCCAGGCGGGTCGCCTCAGCCAGGATGGCGCCATGATGCTCCCGCCCGATCCCGGTCAAAAGCGGCAGCAGCGTGAAGACGCCGGAATAACTGCCACCCCGAAACGACAGGGGCGCCAGCGCGTGATTGCCCCAGCCAAGGCAACTGACGACATGACCGAAGCGCCTGATCGCCGCAAAAGACGCATCGAGGATGGCGCCACCGCCGGTGTCATAGGCAGTGTCAAAGCCCGCGCCGTCGGTATGGGCGGCGACATAGTCCTCGACCGTCTCAGCGCGGTAGTCGATCGCGGTCGCTCCAAGCGTTTCGATCGCTTGCCGCTGTCCGGCACTGCCGGTGGCATAGACATCGGCCCCGAAGGCGCGCGCGATCTGGACGGCGACATGGCCGACGCCGCCGGCGCCACCCTGGATCAGCACTTTGTGGCCGGCGCGCACGCCGGCTCGATCCACAAGCCCTTCCCAGGCGGTGATGAAAACGAGCGGCAAGGCCGCTGCCTCGCCAAAGCCGAGATTGGCCGGCTTGCGGGCGATGAGACGTGCATCGACGGCGGCGTACTCAGCAAGCGATCCCTGAATACCACCGACCCCTCCGGTCATTCCGTAAACTTCGTCTCCCGGGCGAAATGCTTTCACTTCGGCCCCAACGGCCTCGACCACGCCGGCGAGATCGATGCCCAGGATCGCCGGCAGGGGATGCCTGGCGTGCGCGGCGGTGCCGGCGCGGATCTTGATGTCCAACGGGTTGACGCCGCTTGCATGGATCCGCACCAGAACTTCGCCCTGGCCGGGTTCCGGCCGGGCAATCTCAGCCAGCCTGAACGGTCCGCCATGGGCTTCGAGCAGGGCTGCACGCATCGTCTTTTGCTTCTTGGACATCTCTCTATCTCCGTCGCGCTGTTGACGAGACGAAGATGGGCGTAGATGCTTCTGTTTGAAACTTACGACTTCGACTGCTTCCCATTCAAAATCGCATGGACAGAAGTATGGACTGGAGCGACGTCAAGATCTTCCTGGCTATCGCACGAAACGGCACACTGGGTGCGGCCGCCCGCGCGCTCGGGCAGAGCCAGCCGACCATGGGGCGACGCCTGAAGGCACTGGAAGAGGCGGTCGGCCACGCGCTGTTTCAGCGCACGAGTGACGGCTTCGTGCTGACCGACGAAGGGTCCGCCGTTTTGGCGCATGCCGAACGAATGGAGGAAGAGGCACTGTCGTTCGAGCGGGAGCTCGACGGTCAGGGCAAACAGCTTGAAGGCACAGTGCGGATTGCCAGTTCGGAGTGGTTCGGGACTTATGTGCTGACGCCGCTCCTCGCGAAGCTCGTGGCGGAACACCGGCAGCTAACGATCGAGCTTCTGACCGATGCCCGCATCTTCAGCCTCGCCCGGCGCGAGGCGGATCTGGCGTTCCGGATCACCCCGTTCAAGGAGAGCGGCGTGATCCAGCGCAAGCTGACCCGGCTCGACTATGGGCTCTACGGGATAGCCGGCACGGCCGATCCCGGGATCTCAGGCGGATCCGGCATCAGGCTGGTGACGATGGACCACGCGTTCGAGACGCTACCCGACGCCACTTGGCTTCGGGAGACGTTCCCGCAGGCAAGCATCGGCTTTCGCAGCAACAATCGGGAGGTCCAGGCGAAAGCCGTCCTTTCCGGCGCTGGCATCGCCGTCCTGCCAAACCTGCTCGCGCAGCACATGCCCGGACTCGTTCGCATCGCCATCGAACCGCCGCCGCCAACACGCGATGCCTGGGTCGGCTACCACGGCGACCTCAGACGTCTCCGCCGGCTGCGGGTTGTGCTGGACGCTGTGTTAAACGGCCTCTGACCGACAGTTTTTTACAGCGCCGACGCGGAGGGCAGCCGCGACATCGGCAGATCGGGTGAAGGAACATTTCGCTCCTTCGAACCCCACCGCATCGACAGAAGGTACCGGCCCTCTGCGTTCAGGCGCGCTTGCGCTCGATCGCATCCCAGAGAAGACTTGCAACGTCGGCACCGCCGAACTTCTTGACTTCGCGGATGCCCGTCGGCGAGGTCACGTTGATCTCGGTCATGTAGTCGCCGATGACGTCGATGCCGACGAAGAGGAAGCCGCGGGCTTTCAGCGCCGGTGCGATACGGGCGCAGATTTCCTTTTCGCGGGCAGTCAGCTCGGTCGGCTCGGGGCGGCCGCCGGCATGCATGTTGGAGCGGGCGTCGTGCTCGGCCGGAACGCGGTTGATGGCGCCGACCGGCTCGCCGTCGACGAGCAGGATGCGCTTGTCGCCCTTGCGCACCGCCGGCAGGTATTCCTGGGCGATGAAGGGCTCGCGGAACATCTGACCGAACATTTCGAGCAGAGACGACAGGTTGCGGTCGTCACGAGTGGAGTGGAAAACGCCGGCGCCGCCATTGCCGTAGAGCGGCTTCAGGATGATGTCGCCCATCTCCTGGCGGAAGCTGGCGATCTCCGCGGGATCGCGCGTGATCAGCGTCTTCGGCATCAGGTCGGCGAACTCGGTGACGAAGATCTTCTCCGGCGAATTGCGCACCCAGGCCGGATCGTTGACGACGAGCGTCTTCGGGTGCAGGCGCTCGAGCAGATGCGTCGAGGTGATGTAGGCCATGTCGAAGGGCGGGTCCTGGCGAAGCAGGATGACGTCCATGGTCGAAAGATCGACACGCTCCGGCTCGCCGAGCGTATAGTGGTCGCCCTTGACGTCGCGCAGCGTCATCTGCTGCGCGCTCGCATAGACCTTGCCGTCACGCAGCGATAGCTTTTCGGGCGTGTAGTGGAAAAGCCGGTAGCCGCGCGCCTGTGCCTCGAGGCTCATCGCGAAGGTCGAATCCCCCGCAATGTTGATGCCCGACACATGGTCCATCTGGATCCCGACATTGACGATTTTCGCCATCTTCCCGTCCCCTATGGATCGCGGCCACGCGCGATCGATTTCAAGTGCCAGAGGGGGACGTCCGCGAGCAACCGAGGTCCACGTTCCGCTCTGGAAAGCCCGCAACATGTAGAATGCGGGCGGGCCTTAGGCAAGGAGAGGCGAGGCTATTCGAAGCCTTCGACGACACAGGTGATGAGGTCGTGATCGGAGAGCGGCCGGTCGGACACGTCGAGCGAGGGAATGATCCTGGTTTCGCCGATTTTAAGCCCGCGCGACAGGAACCAGTCGAGCTTCATCGCGCGCTCCGGCCAGCGGGTGATCAGGCTCGGCCGGGTGGTCATCACCTCGAGCGGTCCTCCGTGGCGTGAGAAGCCGCGGGCAGCGCTCATGGCAAAGAGCCCCTCGGCCTCGAAGTCGCCGCCGGCATGGTTGCCGGTGTTGAGATCGCCGCCGATCAAGACGGGAAAACCGGGGAAGGCCTCGTCGATCGCGTCGATCAGTTCCTTCACCTGCCGTTCGCGATAGGCGGCGGTCGTGGCACTTTCGAGATGGGTGGAGACCGCAACGAAAGGGCCGGCCTCGGTCTCGATCACCGCGCCGATGGCAAAGCGCTCGCCGAGGCGCGGCTGCTCGCCATCGGTAAACCAGAGGCGTTCGCCCCAGAGACGCAGAAGGAACGGATGGCCAAGCGGCACCGCGGCCATCAGCGCGTTGCCATGGAAGCCCTTGGCATTGAATTCGTCCTCGCAGAATTCGCGCTCGGTATCGGAGCCAAGCCCAAGCTCGATGAATTCGATGCCATAGGCATAGGTCATGCCGAGATGAGCTGCCACCTCGGCGGTCGGATGACGCTGGCCGGTGCGGGCCATGCCGTTGTCCATTTCCGAAAGCAACACGACGAGCGCCCGCGTCTCGGCAAGGTGCGCAGCACTTTCAGCCGCAAACAGGCAGCGCTCCAGGTTCCAGGCCGCGACGGTGAAGGGGAAGGCAAGCGGCGCAGTTAAGGAATGCGCACCGCCGACCTCGATGCTGTTCATCTCCGGGCGTGCGGCCATGGCTGCGTCATGGGCCGCAATCGTGCGCACAATGTCGGCAAAGCCGGCACGAATTTCGGGCGATGGAACGGCAAGCTGTTCGACGGTTTCGCGGATCACGATGCCGTCTCCAGACGGTGGGTCTCGACCGGAGCGTCGCTCGCAAAGGAAGCGCCGCGTTCGAGCCGCTTGCCGCTGTCCGGCGCGAAGAAATGCAGGCGATCAACCGCGATGGTCACAGCGAGATCGCCGGAGAGCGGCGTTTCCGGAGAAAGCGCGATCGTCAGCGCCTGTCCTTCGATGGTGCCATGCACGAGCCGCTGGGCGCCGAGTTCCTCGACGTAGTCGACCTGGAACAGCATGGCATCTTCGCCGACGCCGGCGAGCTTCAGATCCTCGGCGCGCAGGCCGACGGTGACCGGACCTTCCGCTGGCGCGCGGTTGCCGAGTTCGATCTTGTAGAGACCGATCTGCAGGTTGCCGCCTTCGATCTGGCCCTTGATCAGGTTCATCGCCGGCGAGCCGATGAAGCTCGCGACGAAGGTCGAGGCCGGGCGGTGATAGACATCGAGCGGGCGGCCGATCTGCTCGATGCGGCCGCCGTTCAAGACCACCAGCCTGTCGGCAAGCGTCATCGCCTCGAGCTGGTCGTGGGTAACATAGAGCGAGGTGGTGCCAAGGCGCTTCTGCAGCCGCTTGATCTCGCCGCGCATGGAGACGCGCAGCTTGGCGTCGAGGTTGGAAAGCGGCTCGTCGAACAGGAAGGCCGCCGGCTTGCGCACGATGGCGCGGCCCATGGCGACGCGCTGGCGCTGGCCGCCCGAGAGCGCACGGGGCTTTCGGGAGAGATAGGGCTCGATCTCCAGCATGCGGGCCGCTTCGGCAACCCGGGCGTCGATCTCGGCCTTCGGCGTCTTGCGGTTCTTCAGGCCGTAGGCGAGGTTTTCGTAGACGGTCATATGCGGATAGAGCGCGTAGTTCTGGAAGACCATGGCGATGTCGCGCTCGGCCGGGTCGACGTCATTGATGACCCGCGAGCCGATCGTCACGGTCCCCTTGGAAATCGTCTCCAGCCCCGCGACCATGCGCAGGAGCGTGGACTTGCCGCAGCCGGATGGGCCGACGAGCACGATGAATTCGCCGTCCTCGATATCGATCGAGACGGATTTTACCGCCTCGACATTGCCGTGATAGATCTTCGAGACCTCGGCGATGGTAATGGCCGCCATGGCTGCCTCCGTGAAATTGGTGTCGTTTCAGGAGCGGACGGGACACTTGCCCCGCCGCCACTCCGCTTACTTGTCGCTTTCCGTCAGGCCCTTGATGAACCAGCGCTGGAAGATCACCACGATCATGACGGGCGGCAGCATGGCGAGGATCGCCAGCGCAAAGGCCTCGTTGTAGTCGGGGATGTTGGAGCCGACCCAGACGAGCAGGATCTGCTTGATGCCGCGCACCAGCGTGAAGAAGCCTTCGTCGGTGGTCATCAGGGTGGGCCAGAGATACTGGTTCCAGCCATAGACGAACATGATGATGAAGATCGCCGCCATCATGGTGCGCGAGAGCGGCACCAGCACGTCGACGAAGAACTTGAACGGTCCGGCGCCGTCGATGCGTGCTGCCTCAAGCAGCTCGTCCGGCACCGACTTGAAGAACTGGCGGAAGTAGAAGGTGCCGGTCGCCGACGCCAAGAGCGGTACGATCAGACCGGTATAGGTGTTCGTCAGCTTCAGCGTGTTCATCACTTCGTAGGACGGAAGGATGCGCACTTCGAGCGGCAGGAGCAGCGTGGTGAAGATCACCCAGAAGAAGAAGGTCGCGAGCGGAAAGCGGAAATAGACCAGCGCATAGGCTGCCATCATTGACAGCACGATCTTGCCGACCGCAAAGCCTAGACCCAGGATCATCGAGTTCAGCATCATGTTGAAGCCGGTGATCTTTCCGGTGAAACCGCCCTCACGCGTCAGAACCGTCTTGTACGTCTCGACGAAATGGCCGCCCCAGCTGAGGCTGAGACCGTTGCGGTGAATGTCGGCTGCCTCGTGCGTCGAGGTCATGAAGGCGACGACAACCGGCGCCACCATGATGAAGACGCCGAACATGAGGATGACGTGGTCGAAAATCTTGGTGCGATACATCGGCCCCACCTCAGTTGTAGTGCACGCGCCGCTCGATGAAGCGGAACTGGAAGATGGTGAGAACGAAGACGATCAGCATCAGGATCACCGACTGGGCCGACGAGCCGCCAAGATCGTTGCCGCGGAAACCGTCCATGTAGACCTTGTAGACAAGGGTGATCGGGTTGTTGGCGGCCTTGTCCTTCACCATCACGTCGATGACGCCGAAGGTGTCGAACAGCGCGTAGGTGACGTTGATGATCAGAAGGAAGAAGGCGGTCGGTGCGAGCAGCGGCAGGATGACCGTCCAGAAACGGCGGAAGCCCGAGCGGCAGTCGATCGCCGCCGCCTCGCGCACCGAGACCGGAATGCCCTGGAGCCCTGAGAGGAAGAAGATGAAATTGTAGGGGATCTGTTTCCAGACCGAGACCACCACCATGGAAAAGGCGGTGTCGAAGTAGTTGAGACCGACCTTGATGTCCCAGCCGAACCAGCGGGCAAGCTCGACGATCGGGCCGATATGCTGGTCGAAGAACATCATGCCGATGAGGCCGGCAACCGGCGGGGCGATGGCATAGACCCAGATCAGCAGCGTCTTGTAGGCGGCGTTGCCGCGAATGACGCCATCGGCCTTGACGGCGAGCAGCAGGCCGATCGACAGCGCAAAGAAGGTGACGAGCGCCGTGAAGACCGCCGTGAAGCGGGCAATGCCGAGATATTCGCCTGACTTCAAGACGTCGGTGTAGTTGGTCATGCCGACGAAGGTCGAGCCGAAGCCGAAGGGGTCTTCGAGATAGAAGGACGACTGGATCGCCTGGACGGACGGCCAGTAGAAGAAGATGAAGATGATCGCGAGCTGCGGCGCGAGAAAGAGGTAGGGCAGGAACGGCGAGGAGAACTGAACGCGTTTTGCCGCGCTCTCACCTCCACCACTCGACTGGCCACCGAAAAGCCGGAAGGCGCCGAAGCGACGCCCCCCGGTCGTTGTTCCGGTCCCTCCCCGCGATGCGGGGAGGAGATCTGTCGCGGTCGTCATGGAAATCAGCCAGCCGTCTTGGCGAAACGGGCGAGCAGCTCGTTGCCTTCCTTCTCGATCGTGTCGAAAGCGTCCTTGACGGTCGTTTCGCCCGAGAAGATGCGGCCGTATTCGCGCTCCATGATTTCGCGGATCTGCGGGTAGAAGCCGAGGCGGTAGCCCTTCGACCATTCGCCGGCCGGCAGCAGCAGCTGCTTGATGCCGACTTCGGCAACCGGCTTTTCCTTGTAGTAGCCGTCCTTCTGGGCAAGCTCGTAGGCTGCCTTGGTGATGGCCACATAGCCGGTGGCCTTGTGGTAGAAGTACTGGACTTCCGGCGAGGTCAGGAACTGGAAGAAATCGGCAACGCACTTGTTTTCCTCATCCGACTTGCCGGCCATGGCAAAGAGAGCAGCGCCGCCGATGAAGGAGTTGGTGCCCGCACCCTTGATCGAGCCCCAGTAGGGCAGGAAGGTTGCCGAGAACGGCATCTGGGCGGTCTTCTGCAGGCCACCGAAGGAGCCCGACGAACCGATCCAGAAGGCGGCCTTGCCTTCTTCGAAGACCTTCTGGTTGTCGTTCCAGCCAGCGCCGTAGAAAGCGAAGTAGCCTTCATCCTTCCAAGCTTTCAGCTTGTCGAACATCATGACGAGGTTCGGGTCGGTGACCTTCAGCTCGGTATCGACGACGGCGTCATAGCCGTTGTTGTTGGTGGCGAACTGGATGTTGTTGCGCGAGAAGAAGTTTTCGGTGAACTGCCAGGTGAGCTGCGACTGGACGAGCGGGATGTAGCCGGCCTCTTTCAGCTTCGGCGCAACGGCTTCGAATTCTTCCCAGGTCTTCGGCGCTTCGACGCCGGCCTTCTTCAGCGCTTCGTCGTTGATGTACATGATTGGTGCGGAGGAGTTGAACGGCATGCCGACGAACTTGCCTTCGCTGTCGGCGTAGAAGTAGCGCACGCCGTCGATGAAGGCGTTGCGGTCGAAGTTGTGGCCAGCCTTGATGATCAGGTCTTCAGCCGGGATGACCGCGCCCTTGGCGTTGATGATGGTGGCTGCACCGGCGTCGAAGACCTGCAGGATATTCGGCTGCTCGCCCGAGCGGAAGGCTGCGATGCCGGAAGCAAGCGCTTCCTCATAGGTGCCCTTGGAAACCGGGGTCAGCGCGCAGGCGCTCTGGGCTTCGTTGAACTTCTTGGAAACTTCGTTGATGACTTCGCCATTGCGGCCGGCCATGCCGTGCCACCAGGTAATGTTGGTTGCGGCAAATGACGAGGTTGCCGAGAAAGCAAGGGTAAGGGCTGCGAGCGAAAACTTCTTGAACATGACTAATCCTCTCCACCGGGTTGCGGATGGCAGTGGACTAGTGACCTTCAATGACAGGCTAGTTACGCTTTTGTGTCGGAACGATTACAAATTCGCGAATATGTTCCAGGATGGGGTGTGGATGGAACACAGCAATCATTTTGCCTCGCTTCGCGACGGGGTCAGAAGGCGTCGGGCAGATGCCGCGGCCATCCCCATGGCGTCACCGTGACGATGTCATAGCGCACGGAAAGCCGGCTGAAGTCGGGCTGTTTGGCGAGCCACAGGTCACTTGCGGCGCGGATGCGCCTCTCAGCCGTTGCGGTTACGGCAAAGACGCCATCCTCGGTCGAGCGGCGTGCCTTGACCTCGACGCAGGCAATGAGATCGCCGCGACGGGCGATGATGTCAATCTCGCCAAGTTTGGTGCGGTGGCGCATGGCGACGATGCGGTAGCCCTTGAGCAACAGGCAGAGCGCGGCGCGGTACTCCGCCAGCCGTCCCCGTCTGAGCGCCTTCAGCCGCCGCTTTTCGCCGTCACTCGCCATGGCGCTCCTTCAGTTGCAGCAAGCGGTCGTAGAGCTCCTTGCGCGGCAGGCCCGTCTGGCGGGCGGCCTCGGTCGCCGCCTTTCCGGCCGGCATGTCAGCGACAAGGCGCGAAAGCAGCGCGTCGACATCAGCAGCTTCCGGCTCGGGAGCCGCGTCCGGCGGGCCGATGACGAGCACGATCTCGCCCTTGACTGAACCCGCCTGCTCGTAATGCGCGGCAAGCTCACCGAGCGTGCCGCGGCGAAACTCCTCGAAGGTTTTGGTGAGTTCACGGCAGACGGAGGCCTTTCTCCCCTCGCCCAGCACGTCGGCCGCGGCCGCGACCGTCGCGGCAATGCGGTGCGGCGATTCAAAGAACATGATGGTCGCCGGCACTGCGGCGAACTCCCTCAGCCGATCGCGCTTGGCCTTGTCCTTGGTCGGCAGAAAGCCGGCAAACAGGAAAGCATCATTCGGAAGGCCTGAGCCGACGAGGGCTGCGAGCGGCGCGGAAGCCCCCGGGATGGGCACCACGCGGTGCCCGGCCTCGATCGCGAGTTGCGCCAGTCGGTAGCCGGGGTCCGAGACCAGCGGGGTGCCGGCATCGGAGACGAGAGCCACCGAGCGCCCTTCAGCAAGGGCTGCCAGCAGCCGCGGCCCAGCCTCGTCGGCATTGTGTTCATGATAGGCGTAGGGACGATTGGTGATGCCGTAGCGGTCGAGAAGCACGCGCGTCACCCGCGTATCCTCGCAGGCAAGCACGTCGGCGCCGGCCAGCGTTTCCAGCGCGCGCAGCGTAATGTCGCCGAGATTACCGATCGGGGTCGCTACCAGATAGAGCGCCGCATCGAGCGGACGGGCAGGCACGCTGACATTGTGCAGACGGTAGCCGCGTTGCCGCTGTCCTTCTGATGGTTCGGGTGCTTTCTGCTTTTCCACCTGTAACGTCCTGATCGTGCTCACCGATGCGCCGGTCCGGTCTTTATGAGTGAGCCGGCATGGCAGAGCAAGGGCCACACGGCGGGCCGGCGCGTTGCATCTGGGGACAGACCCGCTCAAACCCCTTGCTTTCCGGGCGATGTTTCTGCCATTTTGCCGGTCCACATCTTTCCGGTCGGTCGGCCGGGACACTCGCAGTTGACGCTCAGGCGGGCGCCTCGTCCGCCGGGCAACGGTTGAAAGCGGTAGCATCCCATGCGCATTACTCTCGAGCGGTCCAACCTCCTGAAATCGCTGAACCACGTGCACCGCGTGGTCGAGCGGCGAAACACGATCCCGATCCTCTCGAACGTGCTTTTGCGCTCCGATGGCGCAAGCCTTGAGATGAAGGCGACCGACCTCGACCTCGAGATCACCGAGGCGACGCCGGCGCAGGTCGAACAGTCCGGCGCAACGACCGTACCGGCGCATCTGCTTTATGACATCGTGCGCAAGCTGCCCGACGGTTCGGAAGTGCTACTCGCCACCAATGCCGAGGGCACGGCGATGACGGTCGCCTCCGGCCGCTCGAAGTTCTCGCTGCAGTGCCTGCCGCAATCCGACTTCCCGGATCTCACCGCCGGCAGCTTCTCGCACTCCTTCCGCCTCAAGGCGACCGACCTCAAGATGCTGATCGATCGCACCCAGTTTGCGATCTCGACCGAGGAAACCCGCTACTACCTCAACGGCATTTTCATCCACACGGTGGAAAGCAAGGGCGAATTGAAGCTGCGCGCCGTCGCCACCGACGGTCACCGCCTCGCCCGCGCCGACGTGGAAGCCCCGTCCGGCTCCGAGGGCATGCCGGGCATCATCATCCCGCGCAAGACCGTCAGCGAATTGCAGAAGCTGCTCGACAACCCGGATCTCGTCGCCACGGTCGAAGTGTCGGACGCCAAGATCCGCCTGACGATGGGCTCCATCGTCATGACATCGAAGCTTATCGACGGCACCTTCCCCGACTACCAGCGCGTCATCCCGGCCAACAACGACAAGGAACTGCGCGTCGATTGCCAGTCCTTCGCCCAGGCCGTCGACCGTGTTTCGACGATCTCGTCGGAGCGCGGCCGCGCCGTCAAGCTGGCGCTCACCGATGGCCAGATGACGCTAACGGTCAACAATCCGGATTCCGGCAGTGCTACCGAAGAACTGCCCGTCGGCTACGAACACGATCCACTCGAAATCGGCTTCAACGCCAAGTACCTGCTCGACATCACCTCGCAGCTGACCGGCACCGACGCGATCTTCATGCTCGCCGATCCGGGCTCGCCGACGCTCGTTCGTGATCTTGCTGCCGAGGACGCACTCTACGTGCTGATGCCGATGCGCGTTTAACCGGGCCTGACGCGGCGCGAAATGCCAACCCGTCACGCCCGTGCGTGGCGGGTTTTTTGTTGGTCGCTGCATTTGGGGGCTGTTGATAAGAGAACTCTTTCAGGCGCAGATAGACTTGTTTTTGCCGCAGATGGGGACACATTATGATGATCGCCGCCCCAGCCAGCTCGAATCGGCGAGCGGGGAATTTGGCGGGCGGCCCGTACGAGGAGAGGACAACGGTTTTGAGGGGTTCAATGAATTTGCGCGTCAAGGTGAAGGAACGGCTCGGACGGAAGTTCGACGAGGAGATCCGCTTTTTCAAGGGGTGGATGAGCAACGCAAAGGCCGTCGGCGCAATCCTGCCGACCTCTTCCATCACCGCGCGCCGGATGGCGAGCGTCATCAATCCCGCCTCGGGCCTTCCCGTTCTCGAGCTTGGCCCCGGCACCGGCGTCATCACCAAGGCGATCCTGGAACGCGGCCTGCCGGCTTCGAACCTGGTGTCGGTCGAGTATTCCACCGACTTCTACAACCAGCTCAAGGCCAACTTCGCCGGCGTCAACTTCGTCAATGGTGATGCATTCGACCTGGAGCATACGCTCGGTGCGCTGAAGGACCAGACCTTCGACAGCGTCGTTTCCGCTGTGCCGCTTCTGAACTTCCCGATGCACCGTCGCGTCGAACTGATCGACGACCTCCTGTCGCGCATCCCGGTCGGCCGTCCGGTCGTCCAGATTTCCTATGGGCCGCTGTCGCCTGTCGTCGCCATGCCGGACCGCTACAGCATCCAGCACCTCGACTTCGTGGTCCGCAATATCCCGCCGGCACAGCTCTGGGTCTATCGCCGGGCGCACTGACCGGATGTTTGGCGTCTACGTCACGCACCCGCAGGTCCAGATCGATCCGGACGTACCCGTACCCCAATGGGGACTTTCACCACTTGGCCGCGAGCGTGCGGCCAAGGCGGCCAGCTTGACCTGGGTGCGCTCGATCGGCCGGGTCGTTTCGAGCGACGAGACCAAGGCGATCGAAACGGCGCACGTGCTCGCCGAGGCGGCCGGCGTGACTGTCGAAATCCAGCATGCCATGGGCGAGAACGATCGCTCGGCCACCGGCTTCCTGCCGCCGCCGGAGTTCGAAAAGGCAGCAGACTGGTTCTTCGCCAATCCCACCGAGAGCTTCAAGGGCTGGGAGCGTGCGATCGACGCCCAGAGGCGGATTTCGGATGCCGTCTTCAACGTCCTCGAAGGTCACGATCCGAAAGTTCCGATCGCCTTCGTCGGTCACGGCGGCGTCGGCACCTTGCTGAAATGC
Organism: Ensifer sp. MJa1; assembly: GCF_037026475.1. NCBI lineage: Bacteria > Pseudomonadati > Pseudomonadota > Alphaproteobacteria > Hyphomicrobiales > Rhizobiaceae > Ensifer > Ensifer sp. MJa1. Next base: position 46,509 of record NZ_JAKUMO010000013.1, read on the forward strand.
CGGCTCCTCGGCGCACCGATCTCGCGCGCCGCCGACCAGAAGGGTGGCGGCGGCGGCAACCTCTTCGCTTTCCGCCTTGCAGATCGGTCCGTCACATGCGACTGGACCCCGATGGAATTCTGGCAGGGGATATCGACATGACCGAAAGCGCGCGCGACAGACTGATCGTAGGCCTCGACCTTCCGACGATCGCGGATGCGGAGAAGATCGTGTCGACGCTCGGCAACGACGTCTCCTTCTACAAGATCGGCTATCAGTTGGTCTTTGCCGGCGGGCTCGAATTCGCGCGAGACCTTGCCGCAAGCGGCAAGGAGGTCTTTCTCGACATGAAGCTCTTGGACATCGACAACACGGTCGCCAAGGGCGTCGAGAACATCGCCAAGATGGGCATGTCGATGCTGACCCTGCACGCCTACCCGAAGGCGATGAAGGCGGCCGTCGAGGCCGCCAAGGGCTCCGATCTCTGCCTGCTCGGCGTCACCGTGCTCACCTCGATGGACGAGCAGGACGTGATCGACGCCGGCTACGAATACGACCCGCATACGCTGGTGTTGCGCCGGGCCGAACAGGCGCGCGCCGCCGGCATGGGCGGCATCGTCTGCTCGGCGGAAGAATCGGCGGCCGTCCGCAAGATCATCGGACCGGATATGGCGCTCGTCACACCCGGCATCCGCCCGGCCGGCACTGATAAGGGCGACCAGAAGCGGGTGATGACGCCGTCGGAGGCCCTGAAGGCCGGATCCAGCCACCTCGTCGTCGCGCGCCCAATCGTCGCAGCCGCTGAGCCGCTCGCCGCCGCCCGGGCCATTCTTGCGGAAATGAACGGTGCGCTTGCCCGCTAATGCGGGTTCCCCTGCACCGATATCGCCTGCCCCGTGCCAGCCGGCGCGACAGCGCGTAGCGATCCGCTTGACCTCAACCTAAATTTGCCGGAAGAAACACTCCCGTCAGCCTCAGTGCAGAACGACGAGGAGCTCAAGATGGCCAAGGGATACTGGATTGCCAGGGTCGATGTCCGCGACCCGGAGCGCTACAAGGACTATGTGGCAGCCGCCAAGCCTGCCTTCGAGAAATACGGCGCAAACTTCCTCGCCCGCGGTGGCGACTACCATCGCCTGGAAGGCGGCGTTCGCGCCCGCAACGTCGTCATCGAATTCCCCTCGCTGCAGGCGGCCTACGACTGTTATAATTCGCCAGAGTACCAGATTGCCGCGGCGATCCGCCACGAAGTCGCTGATGCCGAAATGGTGGTTGTCGAAGGCGTGTGACGCCTGAGTGACGGCCTTTCAGCTGGCTTCGGCAAGTCGCATGGATTGGCCTTCACCTCTTGCGGCACTTCAGCTATGTAGCAATCAATTCTTACCTCTGCGATCAGGAGTGCATGTCCCATGACCTTGTCCAACCTTCCGCCGCTGGTGACGATTTTCGGCGGATCCGGGTTCGTCGGCCGTCATGTCGTGCGAGCGCTCGCCAAGCGTGGCTATCGCATTCGCGTCGCCGTTCGCCGGCCTGACCTTGCCGGCCACCTGCAGCCACTCGGCAATGTCGGCCAGATCTCCTTCGTCCAGGCCAACCTGCGCTACCGCAAGTCGGTCGATCGCGCCGTCGAAGGCTCTGACCACGTCATAAACTGCGTCGGCGTTCTGTTTGAAAGCGGCCGCAACACCTTCGACGCCGTGCAGGACTTCGGCGCCCGCGCCGTCGCGGAAGCAGCGCGCTCGGTCGGCGCGACGCTGACGCACATCTCGGCAATCGGAGCGGATGCCTCCTCGCCGTCGCACTACGCCCGCAGCAAGGGCCGCGCCGAGGCTGCGATCCGCGAAACGCTGCCAGACGCGATCATCCTGCGCCCATCGATCGTCTTCGGGCCGGAGGATGGCTTCTTCAACAAGTTTGCCGACATGGCCCGCTTTTCGCCGGTGCTGCCATTGATCGGCGGCGGCCACACCAAGTTCCAGCCCGTTTATGTGACCGACGTGGCCGAAGCCGTGGCGCGCGCCGTCGACGGCAAGATCGCCAAGGGCAAGACCTATGAACTCGGCGGCCCGGATGTATTGAGCTTCCGCGACTGTCTCGAGATCATTCTGAATACGATCGACCGCAAGCGCACGCTGGTGTCGCTGCCCTTCGGCATCGCGTCCTTCATCGGCAGCATCGCGTCGATGATCCCCTTCGTCGCGCCGCCGCTCACCTCCGACCAGGTAGTGTTGCTGAAATCAGACAATGTCGTCTCGGCAAAGGCGGTTTCGGAAGGACGCACGCTTTCAGGTATCGGCATCGAACCGACGATGCTGGAGCCGATCCTGCCGACCTATCTGGTGCGCTATCGCCCGCAGGGCCAGTATACCCGGAGCGGCCGCGCCGCCTGACGCGACCCGGTTTCATCCTGTTCCAACGGCCGCTGGCATTCGCCTGCGGCCGTTTTGCTGTAGCATCCGAGCAACAGCGTTGCAGTTCTGCCGCAGTTAAGAAAACGAATGGCATTTACCGCAAATTCAACATGTCCTGATATTGATCATGACATATCCAGCGAATACACACCGCCTCGCGCCCCGATCCCAAGGCATGACGGCGGCGGCAGCATCAATCTCGAAAGGCATGGCGTCCATGGGCAAGTCGATCGCAATCTTTTTTGCGTGTGCGGCACTGATCATTTTGGCTGGCTCATTCATCGCGCCGAACACGGTCGCGAGCAGCGGCAAGGATTGCGCACCGGCCTATGGCGTCGATCCATGCACGACGGCATCGATCGATCTTTCCGGCAAGTAAGCCGGCGCCCTTTAGATCACGCAGTTCCGGACGGAAAACCGCTTCGCACTTTTCCTGGAATTGCTTTGGAAGGGCAAATTTGAAGTTATTGGCGGGGGCCAGGAGCCGCGTGCGTTTCAGCTTGAAACGCACGCGGTTTTGTTTTGGGCTTGGCCATGAGCCAAAAGAAAAGGCGCGCCAGTGACGCGCCTTTTTCACATCGGATAAAGGTCCCCCTCAGCCGAGCAGCCAGAGGCCGATCAGGCCCGCCGTTCCGACGATGATGCGCCAGATGGCAAACGGCGTGAAACCGCGACGCGAGACGAAATCGAGCAGCGAGCGAACGACAAAGATGCCGGCCACAAAGGCGGCGATGAAGCCGACGGCGATCAGGGTGAAATCGTCGAAGGAGAGAGCGTCGCGGTTCTTGTAGAGATCCAGCGTGAACGCGCCGAGCATCGTCGGCATCGCCAGGAAGAAGGAGAACTCTGCCGCCGAGCGCTTGTCGGTTCCCATCAGCAGCGCGCCGGCGATCGTGGCACCGGAGCGCGAGGTGCCGGGGATCATCGCCAGGCACTGGAACAGGCCGATCTTCAACGCCAGCGACGGCGGATAGTCCATCACGTCGGTGTAGCGCGGCTTCAGCGGCAGGTGATCGATTGCGTATAGGATGATGCCGCCGACAATCAGCACGACGCAGATCAGCATGGGCGTTTCGAACAGCACCGTCTTGATGAAATCATGGGCGATCGCGCCGATGATGGCCGCCGGCAAGAAGGCGATCAGCACGCAGACGACGAAGCGGCGCGCCTTGAGGCTTGTGGGCAATGCCAGGGCGATCGAAAGAAGCCGCTGGAAATAAACGAGCAGGATCGCCAGAATGGCACCGAGCTGGATCAACACCGCAAAGGTGTTGCCCGGCGACTTGAAACCGAGAAAGTGGCCGGCAAGGAGGACGTGCGCCGTCGACGAGACAGGGATAAACTCCGTCAAGCCCTCGATAAGCCCAAGGACGAGCGCGCTGATGATCGATTGATCCGCCATATATGAGATTTTCCTGACAAGTTTTGGAGTGGGAGGAAAAGGCTGATTCGCTTGTGTTTGCCACCGCAAATTTCTATAGCTCTAACACATGAGCCGTGGCCAGACGCTTGCGCCGCCACGCTCACGCCCCCAGCAAAAAGCCTCTGAGAAGCCAGATCATCGATGCCGACACTGTACCATCACCCCATGTCCGCCGCTTCACGGTTCGTTCGCCTGATCCTGTCGGAGTACGGTTACCAGACGGAACTGACGGAGGAGCAGCCCTGGGAGAACCGGCGCGACTTCCTGGCGCTGAACCCGGCCGGAACGCTGCCCGTCTATGTCGATGACAGCATGCGGGCGCTCTGTGGCGCCACGATCATCTCGGAATATCTCGACGAGACGAACGGCATCATGAAGCGAGATCGCCGGCTTCTCGCCGAAGACCCGTTCCAGCGCGCGGAAATCCGACGTCTGGTCGAATGGTTCCTGCAGAAGATGGAGGCCGACGTCACGCGGCCGCTGGTACGCGAGCGGATCTACAAGCTGCAGATGACGCCCGACCAGGGCGGCGGCGCGCCCGACAGCAAGATCCTGCGCACCTCGCGCGCCAATATCCGCCAGCACATGAAGTATCTCTCCTGGCTTGCCGGCTCGCGCACCTGGCTTGCCGGCGACCGGATTTCCTATGCGGATCTTGCAGCCGCCGCGACCGTGTCCGTGCTCGATTATCTCGGCGAGATCGACTGGTCGGACGCGCCGAGCGCCAAGGAGTGGTATCAGCGGCTGAAATCCCGCCCTTCGTTCCGGCCGCTGCTTGCCGAGCGCGTGCGCGGCGTGACCCCGGTTCCGCACTATGCGGATCTCGATTTCTGAGGCGACGACAGTGCCCGGCATTGATGCCAAGGCAGACAATGCGGAACGGCGGCGGCTGAAGCTGACCGCCTTTCTGAAGGCTGAGGCGGCCGACAAGGGCTTTGACCTCTGTCGCGTCACGCGACCGGATGCCATTCCGCATGCGCCGGCGCGGCTCAAAGACTTTCTCGACGAAGGCTTTCACGGCACCATGGAGTGGCTCGCCGACACGGCCGAGCGGCGTTCCGATCCGCGCACGCTCTGGAGCGAAGTGCGTTCCGTCGTCATGTTCGCGATGAACTACGGCCCGGACGAAGATCCGCGCGGTATTCTTGAGCAGGCCGACCGCGGCGCGATCTCGGTCTATGCGCAAAACCGCGATTACCACGACATCATCAAGGGCAAACTCAAGGAAGTCGCGACCCGCTTTGCCGCCCGCGCCGGCGAGGACGTCAAGGTCTTCGTCGACACCGCGCCCGTGATGGAAAAGCCGCTCGCCGAGAAGGCTGGTCTCGGTTGGCAAGGCAAGCACACCAATCTCGTCAGCCGCGAATACGGCTCCTGGCTGTTTCTCGGCAGTCTGTTCACCACGGCCGAACTCGACCTCGACCTGCCCGAGCGCGATCATTGCGGCTCCTGCCACGCCTGTCTCGACGCCTGCCCGACCGATGCCTTCCCGGCACCCTACCGGATCGACGCGCGGCGCTGCATTTCGTACCTGACGATCGAGCACAAGGGGCCGATCGATCGCGACCTCAGGCCGTTGATCGGCAACCGGATCTATGGCTGCGATGACTGTCTTGCCGCCTGCCCCTGGAACAAGTTCGCGCAGACGGCCTCGGAAATGAAGCTGAAGGCACGCGAGGACCTGAAAGAACCGAAGCTCGAAGCACTGCTCAGCCTGGATGATCCCGGCTTCCGCAGCCTGTTTTCGGGCTCGCCGGTCAAGCGCATCGGACGCGACCGCTTCGTCAGAAACGTGCTGATCGCGGCCGGCAACTCCGGTGACCAGACGCTGGTTCCTGTGGTCATGGCGCGCATCGGCGACACTTCACCGGTGGTACGGGCGATGGCGGTGTGGGCGCTGTCGCGACTGGTCGCGCCGGCAGCGCTTGCGCAAATTGCCGAACAATGCGAGCCAGAGACGGACGACGAGGTCCTGAACGAATGGCAGATGGCAGGAGTGAGCCGATGCATGTCCTAATCCTTGGCGCCGGCTATTCCGGCACGGCGATCGCCCGCGCAATGGCTCCAACGGCAGACAGCGTGACCGGCACGACCCGCTCGGCCGAGAAGGCAGCGAAACTGGAGAAGGCCGGCGTCCGCCCGCTCGTTTTCGACGGCGAAACGATTTCCGACGAGCTTGCCGCTGCCTTCGGCCAGGCAACGCACCTGATCCAGTCGATCGCCCCTGGACGGGACGGCGATCCGATGTTCCGAGCCTCGAGCCCGGACCTGGCGCAACTGGCACCAAACCTTCGCTGGATCGGTTACCTCTCGACGGTCGGGGTCTATGGCGACCACGGGGGGCAATGGGTCACCGAGGACATGCTGCGCAAGCCGGTTTCGGCCCGTTCGGTCGAGCGGGTGGAGGCGGAGGATGCCTGGATCGCCTTCGGCGCACGGAAAGACATCCCCGTCGCAGTCCTCAGGCTTGCCGGCATCTATGGTCCCGGGCGCAACGCCTTCTGCAATCTTGCCAATGGCACCGCCCGGCGGCTGATCAAGCCCGGTCAGGTATTCAACCGCATCCGCGTCGAAGACATCGGCGCAGCCACGCTGTTCCTCGCCAACAACGGCACGAGCGGCGTCTTCAACATCACCGACAACGAGCCGGCGCCGCCGCAGGACGTGGTTGCGGAAGCCGCGCGGCTGATGGGCGTCGAGCCCCCACCGGAAACCCCGTTCGAAGAGGCCGAGCTGTCGCCGATGGCCCGCTCCTTCTACGGTGAAAACAAGCGGGTTTCGAATGCCCGCATGCGCGCCACCGGCTTCGAATTCGCGTATCCCGATTATCGCGTTTCGCTTGCGCAGCTTTGGCAATCCGGCACGTGGCGCGAGGCGTGAAACGCAACTCTGCGCCCGGGCGATAACATAACCCATTAGAATTACAGCAAGCCGACAGTCAGATCGTCAGTAACGGCGGGAGCGGAGGCGCCGCAATTGTGACTTTCTCTGGATATTCGTTCGATACTTGACGAATTGAATACAACCTGTGCGCTAGTAATGAATTTTCGACCATGTGGATTCCAGAAATTTCGTGCAATTCGAAATTTTTAATGAAATTTTTCGTTTACCACTGAGTTGAGCCTGCGTGCGGAAGGCTGGCAGCGTTCAACCGCTGATTCCAAAGAACTTCCGGGGTTCATTTAAACTATTTCAAACGATCTTCGTTTTTGAATTTTCGTCCTTTTTTAATAAATCCTAATAGAACGTAAATGGTTGAAGCTTGTTTTCGCCATTTTTCGCCCCAATTAGCGGTTCCTAGAAGAATTTAAACAACCGTTTGACCGAGGGGATCGCCAGTTTGACGCCAGCGAAGTTCAAGACGGCTGCCGCTGCAGCACTGTTCACGACCGCCATCGGTCTCGTTTCCGTTTCCGATAGCCATGCAGCCGGTGCCGGCTGCGGCGGCGCATCCTGGTATGCGCTGAGCTCCAAGACCGCCTCCGGGGAGCGCATGAATGCCGCTCACCTGACGGCCGCACACCGCAGCCTGAAATTCGGAACCAAGGTTCAGGTCACCAACAAGCGCAACGGCAAGAGCGTGATCGTTCGCATCAACGACCGTGGGCCGTTCATTCGTGGCCGTGTGATCGATCTTTCCAAGGCAGCCGCCTCGCAGATCGGCATGGTCCGCTCCGGCCACGCCAGCATCTGTTATCGCGTCATCAATTCCTGATTTTTGATATACTGTTGTCCGACCGGTCGTCGGGTGGCTTTACTTGAGAAAGACCGTTCTTCGCGGTTAATCTTCTCCGCCGTCTTGCTCTTCGATGCCATCGCCGTTACCACGGCGAAAAAGGAGTTGATCGAAGATGCGTTTGGGCGGCAGGCTCGCTGGAGCCATTGAGGTTCTTGAGGATATCGAAAAGCGGAAGCGCCCGGTCGCAGACGCGCTCAAGGATTGGGGCCTCTCCCACCGCTTCGCCGGTTCCGGCGACCGCTCCGCGATCGGCAACATCGTCTACGACGCCCTTCGCATGAAACTCTCCCACGCCTATCTGATGGACAGCGACAGCGCCGCAGCACTCGGCCATGCCGTGATGTACCGGCAATGGGGTTTCACCCCGGAGGCGCTCGCTGCCGAACTCGATGGCGACAAGTTCGCGCCGGAGGCTCCCTCTGCCGACCGCATGCAGGCCTTTACGACACGGCGCCTCGAAGATGCGCCCGCCTATGTGCAGGGTGATATCCCTGAATGGGTCCAGGCTTCCTTCGAGGAAAACTTCTCCGACGACTGGCTCGACGAAGCCAAGGCGCTGGCCGGCCGGCCGACGCTCGACCTGCGTGCCAACACGCTGAAGGCCTCGCGCGCCAAGGTGCTGAAGGCACTGGAGCGCAGCGGCGCCGAGCCTGCGACCATCGCCCGCAACGGCATTCGCATTCCTGCCGGCGAAGGCGCCTCGCGCCTGCCGAACGTGACCGCCGAGCTTTCCTTCCAGAAGGGTTGGTTCGAGGTCCAGGACGAAGGTTCGCAGATCGTCGCCGACCTCGCCTTCCCGCAGGAGGGCGAGCAGGTGCTCGACTATTGCGCTGGCGGCGGCGGCAAGACGCTCGCCATGTCGGCGGCGATGAACAACAAGGGCCAGGTGCACGCCTACGACACCGACCGCAAGCGGCTCGCACCGATCATCGAGCGGCTGAAGCGTGCCGGCACCCGCAATGTCCAGGTGCATGAATCCACCGACAGTCTTGCGCCGCTTGCCGGCCGCTTCGACCGCGTGCTGGTCGACGCGCCCTGCACCGGCACCGGCACCTGGCGTCGCCGTCCCGACACGAAATGGCGGCTCAACCAGAAAAACCTCGAAGAACGCGTCTCGCAGCAGGAAGAGGCGCTGGCGAGTGCCGCCCAGTTCGTTCGCCCGGGCGGCCACCTGATCTACGTGACCTGCTCGGTGCTTCCCGAGGAGAACGAGACCCAGGTCTACGGTTTCTGCGAGGACAACCCGGAATTCGAGATCCTGTCGGCCGCCGACATCTGGGCAAAGCTGTTCGGCACCGACAAGCCGCAGCCCTGGTCCGCGGACATGAAAACCGTGACGCTGACGCCCGCCTCGACCGGCACGGACGGCTTCTTCTTCTGCCTGATGCAGCGCAAGGGTTGACGGGTTTTGACATCAGTCAAAACCCGCGCATCAGATTGAAAACGTTCTAAACTATACACTTTGACACAAGTTTGCTTTTGGTTCATGAGAAGCAGGCCCGGCGGGGCCTTTTTCTTTTGGCCCGACGCCTGAACGACGCCGCATCCGCGGGCTCGCTCGGCTGCGCCGAAGAAGCAACAGGAGAGGGTCATGACAAAGAATTTCTTCCGCGGCGCCGCACTGGCGCTCATGACGGCAACGTCGGCGCTGGCCCTGCAGCCGGCCCGCGCCGCAACCGATGCCGCAGCCGTGGTGAAGCACTACACCGCCGTCGCCCATGCCAAGTTCGAGGATGCGCTGACGACTGCCGAAGCGCTCAACAAGGCGGTCGACGCACTGATCGCCACGCCGAGCGAGGACACGCTGAAGGCGGCGCGCGAGGCGTGGCTGAAGGCCCGCAACCCCTACCAGGAAACCGAAGTCTACCGCTTCGGCAACGCCATCGTTGACGAGTGGGAAGGCAAGGTCAACGCCTGGCCGCTCGATGAAGGCCTGATCGACTATGTCGATCCGAGCTATGGCACCGAGAGCGACGAAAACGCGCTGTTCACCGCCAATGTCATTGCCAGCAAGACGATCAAGATCGACGGCAAGGAGGTCGACGCCTCCAACATCACGCCGGAGTTCCTGGCCGGCACCCTGCAGGAAGCCGGCGGCATCGAAGCCAACGTCGCGACGGGCTACCATGCGATCGAGTTCCTGCTCTGGGGCCAGGACCTGAACGGCACCAAGGCCGGCGCCGGCAACCGCCCCTACACGGACTACGACACCAAGGCCTGCACCGGCGGCAATTGCGACCGCCGCGCCGCCTATCTGAAGGCTTCGACCGAGCTGCTGGTTTCCGACCTCAAGGAAATGGTTGCCAACTGGACGCCGGATGGTGCCGCCACCAAGGCCGTCGAGGCCGACCCGAAGGCCGGCCTTGTTGCCATCCTCACCGGCATGGGCTCGCTCTCCTATGGGGAACTTGCCGGCGAGCGCATGAAGCTCGGCCTGCTGCTGCATGATCCGGAAGAGGAGCATGACTGCTTCTCCGACAATACGCACAACTCGCATCTGCACGACGCGATCGGTATCCAGTCGGCCTATACCGGCGAGTACACCCGCACCGACGGTACGAAGATGACCGGTCCGTCGCTTTCCGAACTCGTCGCTGCCAAGGATGCGGCACTCGACAAGGAAATGACCGGCAACCTTTCGACCACGGTCGAGAAGATGCAGGCGATGGCCAAGCGCGCGGAGACGACCGAGGCCTACGACCAGATGATCGGCGAAGGCAATGCCGAGGGTAACGCCACGGTACAGGCGGCGATCGACGGGCTGATCGCCCAGGCGAAAACTGTGCAGCGTGTCATTGCGGCACTCGATCTTGGCACGATCGAGCTTGAAGGTTCCGACAGCTTGGACAATCCTAACGCTGTTTTCCAATAAGCTGAAAAGGCGGGCCGCACCGCCAACGGTGCGGCCCGATCCTCCTGATGAAACCAGGCGCTCCTCGCCTTCTCGCGTTACTTGTTGCTCAGGTCCTTGCGACCACCCTGCCCGCTGCCGCCGGCGACAGCCTTCCGACAGAACGTACAGACCTTAGCAAGGCAGACCGCGCCCGCGTCGAGGCAGTGACCCGCCCGGCGACCGATTTCACCAGCGCAGAAACGTTTGAGGCCATGTCCGGAGGCGCCACCACCTCGATCGCGCCGGTCAATGCCAACAGTTTCGAGCATATCTCGGCCAATCTCGCATCCGAGGACGAGGAGCGTTTCAGGCTTGGCGATGCCTTCTTCGAGAAACTCTGGGTTTCCTCTCCCTCCTCTACCCAGGCCTCCGACGGGCTCGGTCCGCTCTACAACGCCCGGGCCTGCCAGAGCTGTCACCCGAGGGATGGCCGCGGCCGCCCCCCGGAAGGTGCGGTCGACACGACCTCGATGCTGTTTCGGCTGGCGAGGCCGGCGCTCAACGACGCCGAACGCCAGCGCGTCGAGACGCAACAGGTGCTCAATTTCCCCGACCCGGCCTATGGTGCGCAGTTGCAGGACAGCGCCGTGCCCGGTCTTGTCGCCGAAGGGCGCCTGACGATCACCTATACCGAAGAACCCTTCACCTTCCCCGACGGCGAAACGGCGTCCTTGCGGCAACCAAGCTATTCCGTTGCCGACCTCGCCTACGGGCCACTCGATCCGGCGACGACGCTGTCGCCGCGCGTGGCCCAGCCGATGCTCGGACTTGGCCTGATCGAGGCGATCCATGAGGCGGACGTCCTGGCGCTCGCCGATCCCGACGACAGCGACGGCGACGGAATCAGCGGCCGCGCGGGACTGACGCGCGATGCAAAGACCGGTGCGCTTATGCTCGGGCGGTTTGGCTGGAAAGCCCAGAATGCCACGGTGCGCCAGCAGAGCGCCGACGCGCTTGCCACCGATATCGGCATCTCTTCTCCCGACGCCGACCGGCCGCATGGCGACTGCACGCCCACCCAGGCGAAATGCTTCAAGATGGCGACTGGCGTACAGGAGCGGCTTGGTGCGACGGAGGCACCCGATCCGGTGCTCGAACTCCTGGCCTTCTATTCGGAGAACCTCGCCGTGCCGGCTCGGCGCAAGGCGAGTTTTGCCGAAACCCTTGGCGGCAAGAAGGTGTTCTACGACCTCGGCTGCGCGAGCTGTCATCGACCGAAATTCGTCACCCGTCGCGACGCCGCCAACAAGGCGCAGTCCTTCCAGCTCATCTGGCCCTATTCCGATTTTCTGCTGCACGACATGGGCGATGGCCTTGCCGACGGCCAGCAGGTGGGCGTCGCCAGCGGCCGCGAATGGCGCACGCCGCCGCTCTGGGGCATCGGCTTGACGAAGACCGTCAGCGGTCACACTTTCCTGCTGCACGACGGACGCGCCCGCAATTTCACCGAAGCGATCCTCTGGCATGGCGGAGAAGGACAGAAGGCCCGGGATGCCTTTGTCGGCCTTGCCACAGCCGATCGTCGCAATCTCCTTGCATTCCTGGAGTCCTTGTGATGTCCCGCATACGATCATTCGCCCTTGCTCTCGCCTTGAGCGCCGTCGCCTTTCCGGCACTGGCACAGGAGGGGAGCGCGCTTTCCCCCCGGGTCGTCAACGAGACTGCCGTGCCGACCGTAATGGCCAAGGCCGTCGATAATTTTATCATCCCCGGCTATCGCAACCTCACGCAGAAGACTGCGGCGGCAACCGAAGCAACCGCCAAGCTCTGCCAAGCGCCGTCACAGTCGGCGCTTGAGAACGCGCGCGGCGCGTTTTCCGACCTGGTTGGCGCCTGGTCGGTGATCGAGATTGTCAGGCTCGGTCCGGCGCTTGAGCAGAACCGCTTCGAACGTTTCCTCTTCTACCCCGACCGCAAGAGCACAGGCCTGAAGCAGGTCCAGGCGATCCTCTCAAAGAAGGACGAAAGCGCCACCGATGTAGCCAAGCTCAAGGGGAAGAGCGTCGCCGCACAGGGCCTGGGCGCACTCGAGTTCGTGCTCTACGGCACCGACGCCGAGGTGCTTGCGAGCAAGGACGGCGACTTCCGCTGCCGCTACGGCCTGGCGATCACCAAGAACCTCGACGCAATCGCCAACGAGTTCCTGGCAGCCTGGCAGAAGCCGGACGGTATTCAGGCCGCCTGGAAGCATCCGGGTCCTGACAATCCCGAGTTCCGCGACAACAGGGAAGCGGCGACCGAACTGCTCGGCATTCTCGTCCATGGCGTTGAGACCGTGAAGGACCAGCGGCTGAAGCCCTTCTATGAAGGCAAGGATGACAAGGGCCATCCGAAGCTCGCGATCTACTGGCGTTCCGGCAACACCATGGCCTCGATCGCTGGCAATGTCCGGGGGCTCAAGGCGCTGTTCGACGTTGCCGACATGCAGAGCCTGCTGCCGGACGACAGCCGCTCGGTCGCGGGCTCTGCCGATTTCGTCTTCAAGTCGGTGATCGGCATGGCCGGAAACATCGATGGCCCGATCGACGCGGCCCTTGCCGACGAGGACAAGCGCGCCAAGCTTGCCTTCCTTTCGCTAAACACCAACGACCTTCTTGATCGCCTGAACAAGGATTTCGGCGGCGCGATCGGGCTTGGCGCCGGCTTCTCGTTTGCCGACGGCGACTGACAAAAGCAGCCCTTCAGAGCGGGTGTTGACAATCCCGGCTTTTGGGCGCAAAGCGCATCTCGTGTCCGCTCTCGCGGGCGCGTTTCACCACAAGGACCCACTCACAATGAACCCCGACAGTCGAAGTCGAGCCTTCACGCTCACGGCCGTCCGGTCCTGATTGATCAGGGCTTCAGGCGGTCGGATGACTCGCCCTATGGAGCCCAAAATGCTGCGCATCTTCAAAAGCCAGAACAGCCACCTCGTGCTCGTCGACATGCTCGATGGCATCGCCTTGCCGACCCCTGCCATCTGGTATGATCTTCTCAATCCGTCGCCTGAGGAAACGCGGCTTGTCGAGGGCCAACTCGGCATCGAGATCCCGACCCGTGACGAGATGCAGGAGATCGAGCTTTCCGACCGCCTTTACCAGGAAGACGGCGCCGAGTTCATGACCATGACGGCGGCCGCCAAGCTTGACAGCGACTACCCGGTCAAGGTGCCGGTGACCTTCATCCTCAAGGGCACGACACTGGTTACCGTGCGCCATGCGGACCCCAAGCCGTTCCAGACCTTCTCCCATCGGATCCAGAAGGCGAACGGCCAGATCTGCGAGAGCGGCGAACTGGTGATGCTCGGCCTCTTGGAAGCGATCATCGACCGCACCGCGGACGCGCTGGAGCGCGCCGGCAGCGAGGTCGACGCGATCTCGCGCGAGGTGTTCCGCAAGACCAATGCCAGCGCCACCAAGAAGACGCGCGACCTGCAGTCGCTGATCGAGCAGATCGGCCAGAAGGGTGATCTCTTGACCGTCATCCGCGAAAGCTTGGTCAGCATCGGCCGGCTCGTCGCCTATCACGTGGCGCTCGAAGGCATGGGGCCGCGCAAGGCGGGCAAGGAAAGCCGGCAGCGGATCAAGCTGATCCAACGGGACGCAACGTCGCTCGGCGATCACGCGCTGTTCCTGTCGAACAAGATCAACTTCCTGCTCGACGCGACGCTCGGCCTCATCAATCTCGAGCAGAACCAGATCATCAAGATCTTCTCGGTCGCCGCCGTCGTCTTCCTGCCGCCGACACTGGTCGCCTCGATCTACGGCATGAACTTCGGCGTGATGCCGGAGCTGCAGTGGGAGTTCGGCTATCCTGCGGCACTGATGCTGATGGTGATTTCGGCGATCGTGCCGTATTTCTACTTCAAGCGGCGCGGCTGGCTCTGACACCCGAACCGCCGGAGCAGATTAGCGTGAACGGCGGCGCCTTGCGCCGCCGTCCGACAATTGCAGGCAGAGCATTTCCAGTGTTGGAGACAAGGGCATGGCGGCCGCAACGGGTCTGATCGACCGGCGCAGTTTTCTGAAGATGGCGGGCGCCCTTTGGGTAGCGGGCCTTGCGCCCGACCGGGCCTTCGCGCTCGGCAAGACGGACGCGGTCTTTGCCTCCGCCTTCATGGCGCCCAATGGCAGCTACGGCGTTGCGACGCTGACGGAGACAGGCGAGATCATCGACCGCACGGTGCTGCCGGCGCGGGCGCACGGCATGGCCTACTCGCCGGTCAGCCACCGCGCCGTCGCCTTCGCCCGTCGCCCGGGCACCTACGCAATGATCCTTGCGACCGACGGCACGGCCGAACCGGTGGTGATTACCGCGGCAGAGGGCCGGCACTTCTACGGCCACGGCTGCTTTTCGGCCGACGGCAAGCTGCTCTACGCCACGGAAAACGACTTCGCCACCAATCGCGGCATGGTCGGCATCTATGATGGCAGCAACAAATTTGCCCGCATCGGCGAATTCCCGACCTATGGCATCGGTCCGCACGACATGACGCTTGCCGCCGATGGCCACCTGCTCGCCATTGCCAATGGCGGCATCGAGACCCATCCGGATTTCGGCCGCACCAAGCTCAATCTCGACCATATGGAGCCGAGCCTGACGCTGGTCGACACCAGGACGGGCGCACTCGTCCAGAAGCACGGGCTACCCGCGGACCTGAGCCGGCTGTCGACCCGGCACGTCGATATCGGCCCGAAGGGCGAAATCTGGTTTGCCTGCCAGTATGAAGGCGCGCGCAACGAGCTGCCGCCGTTGGTTGGATCCTTCTCCAGGGGCGAGGACCTCAAATTCCTGACTTTGCCCCAACACACGACGGAGGCGCTGGCGAACTATGTCGGCGCGATCGCCGTCAACCGCCGCGAGTGCCTGATTGGTCTGACGTCGCCGAAAGGCGGCGTCGCCGTGACGCTCGATGCCCGCACCGGCGCGGTCTTGAACGAAGAGCGCGTCGCCGATGCCGCGGGTGTCGCCGCCGCCGAACACGGCTTTGCCGTCTCCTCCTATGACGGCCACTTCGAGCGAAAACAAAGCCGCGTCGCCTGGGATCAGCACATCGTTCGATTGGGATAGGGCACAGGCCGGCTCAGGCCGAAAAGCGCCCCTCGCCGGCAAGCTTTGCCAGGTTGTCCCAGCGGTAGGCGGTCTGCTCGTGATTTTCGCCGCCAAGGCTCACCTGACCCTGGCCGACCGCAACCGCGCCCAGATGCTCGTAGAAGGCCCTGTTCGGATTGCTGGAAAGCACCCAGGCAAACAATGACTTCCCGTCCAGCTCCCGGCAGTGGGCAGCGACACTACGCACCAAGCCAGAGCCGATACCGGCGCCTTGGAATTCATCGAGCACATAAAGCGCATAGAGTTCGCGATCGAAACGCGGTGGCATCGAGCGGGCTTTGCCATAGTTGGCGAAGCCGATCACCTTGTTGCTGCTCATGTCGACGGCGACCAAGTGGTAGACCTCGGCGACGCGCATGCGCCGGGCATGGCGCAACGCCTGCTCCTCGACAGTCATGGCGTCAAGGAAGGCGTCGGAGATCAGCCCGCGGAAGGTCGATCGCCAGGTTTCGACGATGACGGAGGCTATCATCATGATGTCGTCGGGGGCGCCCGGCCGAATGTCGATGCGTCGGAAGCTCTTCATGGCACTCATATAGGTCACACATGGACGCTTCGAAACAGCCGGACGGCTGGAAAACGCTGCCTGGCGCTCTATCTGCCGGCGCCATGAACAGACCCCTCGTCTATCTGGTCTTTGTCGCCGCCGTTCTCGGCCTTGGTCTTCTCATCGGTTACAACAACATCCCCGGCGAATGGTATCAGTCACTCAAAAAGCCGACCTTCAATCCGCCGAACTGGATCTTCGCTCCGGTCTGGTCGGTCCTTTACGTGATGATCGGCATCGCCGGCGTTCGTATGTTTCTCGACCATCGACGCAGCGCCGCGATGCGTTTGTGGCTGGCGCAAATGATCTTCAACTTCCTCTGGTCGCCGCTGTTTTTCGGCATGCAGGACATCGCGTCGGCCCTGATCGTCATCATCGCGCTGCTGATTGCGGTTATCACGTTCGTCGTGGCAAGCTGGCAGAGAGACCGCATTTCGGCCCTGCTGTTCCTGCCCTATCTCGCCTGGGTGGCCTTCGCGACCATGCTCAACGGTTCGATTTTCCTCATGAATTGAACTTGTCGTGCCTTGGCGGCCATGCCACTGTCCGCCGACGTGCCGGCAATGATGCCGCCAACAAGGGCTTTTCTCATTGATGGACGAGCGTGATCCCCCCGATTTCCGAAAGCGCATCCGCGACAGTTTCGCGCGGCAGGCGGCCATGCGAACGATCGGCGCCGAGCTAACGCTCGTCGAACAGGGCACTGTCGAAATCGAACTGCCTTTCGACGACAAGCTGACACAACAGCATGGGTTCCTGCATGCCGGCGTGATCTCGGCTGCCATGGATTCGGCCGGAACCTATGCCGCCTATTCGGTGATCGACCCGGACGCCTCGATCCTGACGATCGAGTTCAAGGTCAACCTGCTTTCGCCGGGGCGGGGTGAGCGCTTCCTCTTCCGGGGCGAGGTCACCAAACCCGGCTCGACGATCATCGTTTCGGACGGTCGCGGCTATGCGATCCGCGCCGACGGGCCGGCCAAACTGATCGCCTCGATGACCGGAACGATGATGGTGGTGCGCGGACGCGAGGGAATCGAAGGATGAATTTTGCGATTAAAAACGTCGCCGGCCACAAGGTGCTCTACGTCATGGCCGTCGACGCCGAATATGGGCCGCACCTCAAGGAGCGCATCAAACCGCTGATGACCGGCGTTGGCCCGGTCGAGGCTGCCGTCGTGTTGACGCGCACGCTTGCCGAACTGTCAGCAGAGCGGTCGCTGCCGGATCTGGTCGTCTCGCTCGGTTCGGCCGGCGCGGCCACTCTCGAACAGACCGAGGTTTACCAGGCCGTCTCCGTCGGCTATCGCGACATGGACGCCTCGCCGCTCGGTTTCGAGAAGGGCGCAACACCGTTTCTCGACCTGCCGGCCGTGGTGCCACTGCCGCTCAGGATCCCAGGCATACCCGAAGCCCGGCTTTCGACCGGCGCCAATATTGTCTCGGGCGCCGCCTATGAGACGATCGACGCCGACATGGTCGAGATGGAGACCTTCGCGGTCCTGCGCGCCTGCCAGTCTTTCGGCATTCCTCTGGTCGCGCTGCGCGGCATTTCCGACGGCAAGGCCGAACTCAAGCACGTCAGCGACTGGACGGAGTATCTTCACGTCATCGACGAGAAGCTTGCAGCCGTGATCGACCGGTTGGAGAATGCGGTTTCGAGCGGCGCGATCCGGCTCTAGCTGCCCGTCCCGCCCTGAAACCCCGGAATTGTCGGGGTGCAATTGAATCGTTGCGCTGATGGCGGGCTTTCATTAAAGGCTCGCCATGATCAAGCTTGTTTGAAGGCTTCCAATGACCCAGACAGCCCATCCCGACACCGTCCTCATCGTCGACTTCGGCAGCCAGGTGACGCAGCTCATCGCCCGGCGCGTGCGCGAATCCGGTGTCTACTGCGAAATCGTGCCGTTCCAGTCGGCCGAAGAAGGCTTCCGCCAGCTGAAGCCGAAGGCCGTGATCCTTTCCGGCAGCCCGGCCTCGACGCTCGACATCGGCTCGCCGCGCGCATCCCAGGTGATCTTCGATTCCGGCCTGCCGGTCTTCGGCATCTGCTATGGCCAGCAGACCATGTGCGCCCAGCTCGGCGGCAAGGTCGAGAGCGGCCATCACCGCGAATTCGGCCGCGCCTTCCTGGAGGTCGAGAAGGATTGCCCGCTGTTTGAAGGCCTCTGGTCGGTCGGCTCGCGCCATCAGGTCTGGATGTCGCATGGCGACCGCGTCACCGCGATCCCCGAAGGCTTCGAGGTCGTCGCGACCTCGGCCAACGCGCCCTTCGCCTTCATCGCCGACGAGAAGCGCAAGTATTACGCCGTGCAGTTCCACCCGGAAGTGGTGCACACGCCCGATGGCGCCAAGCTGATCTCCAACTTCGTGCACAAGATCGCCGGCATCAAGGGTGATTGGTCGATGTCGGCCTATCGCGCCAAGGCGGTCGAAGCGATCCGCAAACAGGTCGGCGACAAGAAGGTCATCTGCGCGCTTTCCGGCGGCGTCGACAGCTCGGTCGCGGCACTTTTGATCCATGAGGCCGTCGGCGACCAGCTCACCTGCATCCTCGTCGACCATGGCCTGATGCGCAAGGATGAGGCCAAGAACGTCGTTGCGATGTTCGAGGAGCACTACAACCTGCATCTGCTGCACGTCGACGCGTCCGACCGCTTCATCGGCGAACTCGAAGGCCAGAGCGACCCGGAGACCAAGCGCAAGATCATCGGCCGCCTGTTCATCGAAGTGTTCGAGGAAGAGGCAAAGAAGCTCGGCGGCGCGGATTTCCTTGCCCAGGGCACGCTCTATCCGGATGTGATCGAAAGCGTGTCGTTCACCGGCGGCCCGTCGGTGACGATCAAGTCGCACCACAATGTCGGCGGCCTGCCGGAGCGCATGAACATGCAGCTCGTCGAGCCGCTGCGCGAACTGTTCAAGGACGAGGTCCGCGTGCTTGGCCGCGAGCTCGGCCTGCCCGACAGCTTCATCGGCCGCCATCCCTTCCCGGGTCCGGGCCTTGCCATCCGCTGCCCGGGCGGCATCAGCCGCGAGAAGCTCGAGATTCTCCGCGAAGCCGATGCGATCTATCTCGACGAGATCCGCAAGGCCGGTCTCTACGACGCCATCTGGCAGGCCTTTGCCGTGCTGCTGCCGGTCCAGACCGTCGGCGTCATGGGCGACGGCCGCACCTACGAATTCGTCTGTGCGCTGCGCGCCGTCACCTCGGTCGACGGCATGACGGCGGACTTCTACCACTACGACATGGAATTCCTCGGCCGCGCGGCAACGCGCATCATCAACGAGGTCCGCGGCATCAACCGCGTCGTCTACGACGTAACCTCGAAGCCGCCGGGTACGATCGAGTGGGAATAAGCCGGAAGTTCGATGGCGTCCGACAGGCTCTATGACGATCCGGATCTTGTCGCGTTCTACGACATCGAGAACGGCTGGACCGCCGACAGCGAATATCTGAAGACCATGGCCGAAGGCCGCACCTCGATCCTTGATCTCGGGTGCGGCACTGGCCTGCTTGCCGCAGGACTGGCGCACGGCGGCGGCAAGCGCGTCGTCGGCGTCGATCCGGCCGCAGCCATGCTCGATGTCGCACGACAGAGACCCGGCGGCGACCGGGTGCGCTGGATAGAGGGCGACGGCCGAACAATCCGCCTCGACGAGAGCTTCGACTTGGTGCTCTTGAGCGGCCATGCCTTCCAGGTGTTCCTCACGAGGGACGACCAGATTGCGGCCCTGAAGACGATCGCTGCGCATCTGTCACCCAATGGCCAGTTCGTTTTCGACAGCCGCAATCCGGTGGTCGAGGAATGGAAGGAATGGACCCCGGCCGAATCCGAGCGGGACATCGAACATCCGGTGCTTGGCACGGTTCTCGCCTGGAATGACGTGCGGCACGACCCGCAAACCGGCATCGTCCAGTACGACACGTTCTACCGGATCGCGGACGATCGCACCTATTCGGCGCAGTCGAAGATCGCCTTTCCATCTTACGACGATCTCGTCGCGATGATCGACGAAGCCGGCCTCGTTGTCGAGCGCTGGCTTGGCGGATGGGACGGTCAGCCGTTCACGACGAGGGCTCCGGAAATCATCCCCATCGGCCGGCGCTGCTAGCCGGTTTAGCCCGCCTGCGGCGTCACTGCCGCCCGAAGCACACGCATGAACAGTCTCGCATCCTCACCAAGGTCAGGCTCTGGATGGTCGTCTGGTCGCAGGCGGCGGCGGATGCGTCATCAAGGTGCAAGCGCGTTCATCGGAACGCCTGGCGATCCAGCAGCAATCTTTGCTACGCCGCCGCTTGCTCCGAACTTCGCGCCTTACTTCGCAGCGTCCCGCATCCCGTCGCGCAGTTTGCGGACCTTCTCATTCAGATCGATCATCTCCGGCACGGTGAAACCCGAGTGCTCGAGCAGGGAAGCGGTCAGGCACCCCGTCTTCACGTGGAGACCGCGCCCCTTCGTCGTCAGGTGAACCTCCACAAGCCGCTCGTCGACCGTGCTGCGGTGCCGGCCGAGAAAGCCGGCAGTCTCTAGTCGTTTGACGGCAGGCGTGATCGTGCTCGGCTCCAGGCCAAGCCGATCGGCGATCGCCGAGATCGTCAGGCCGTCCTTTTCCCACAGCGTGCTCAAGACAAGATATTGGGTGTAGGTCACGCCGAGCGCGTCGAGCATCGGCTTGTAGACGCGGTTGATGGCGATCGATGCCGAATAGATCGAAAAACAGAGCTGGCTATCCAGCGGCACGGTTGTGGGATCAGTGGACATCTGGGACTCCTAAGAATGCGCAGCGCGTTTTCTGCTGCAAAAATCAATATCGCGATAATTAATATCTTTACAAGAAAACCGAGTCGGCGTACACGATAATTATCGCGATAATGATTTTCGCGGAAATAACAGAAATCAAAGGAGACCCGAAATGCTCAAGTCCCTCATCGCTGCCGCCGCTTTCGCCCTCTCCGCAAGCGCGCTCACGCCGGCCCAGGCCGCCCCCGTCACCAAGAATGTCGTGCTCGTCCATGGCGGCTTCGTCGATGGCTCCGGTTGGCAGGGCGTCTACAACATCCTGAAGAAGGATGGCTACAACGTCACGATCGTCCAGAATCCGACGCTTTCGCTGGCCGACGACGTCGCCGTCACCAAGCGTGCGATCGCCGCGCAGGACGGCCCGGTTGTGCTCGTCGGCCACTCCTATGGTGGCGTGGTCGTTTCCGAAGCCGGCACCGACGAAAAGGTGAAATCCGTCGTCTATGTCGCCGCCTTCGCACCGGACAAGGGCGAGTCCGTTTCCTCGCTCATCGCCAACCCGCCGGCCGGCGCTCCCGTTCCGCCGATCCTGCCCCCGGTCGACGGCTTCCTGGCGCTCGACAAGGCGAAGTTCGCTGCAGCCTTTGCGGCCGACGTCGACCCGGAGATCGCAGCCTTCATGGCCGACTCGCAGGTACCGTGGGGCGTCGAAGCGGCGGCCGGCGCCGTCACCGCTCCCGCCTGGAAGGAAAAGCCGAGCTTCTACCTGGTCGCGACCGACGACCACATGATCCCGCCGGCTGCCCAGCGCCAGATGGCAAAGCGCGCCGGCTCGACCGTGGTCGAGACCGCTGGCAGCCACGCCGTCTACGTCTCGAAGCCCGAGGCCGTCGCGGCACTGATCGCGCAGGCCGCGCAAGCGAGCGAATAATCACAGTCCCTACCGCGGCCACGTTCGCGGCCGTGCGCAGCAAGAAGGGGCGGTCCAACGGACCGCCCCTTCTTGCTGCGCATTTTCAATAGCATTGACTAATCAATCAGTGTGCGCTAATAGTTTTCTCATGATGATCGAAACCGCCCCCATTACCACCGTCATGCGCGCCCTTGCCGACCCGACCCGGCGAGCCGTGTTCGAGCGCATCACCAATGCCGACGAAATCACCGTGGTCGAGCTGACGCGCGGCAGCGGGGTGACGCAGGGCGCGATTTCCCAGCACCTCAAGTCGTTGAAGCAAGCCGGCCTCGTGGCCGAACGGCCGGAAGGACGCAACGTCTACTACCGTGCCGAGCCCGAGGGCCTGGCGCCGCTCGTCGACTGGATGAGCCACTACGGCAGCTTCTGGCGTGACCGCTTTGCCAACCTGCGCACTCTTCTCAAGGAGATCGATCCATGACCGACGCCGCAGCCCTGAAAGTCGAGACGCAGGACATCGTCATCGACGAAGTGTTTCCCCATGCACCTGAGACGATCTGGAAGACGCTCACCGACGGCGAGTTGATGGGCCGCTGGATCATGCCGCCCACGGGGTTTGCCCCGATCGAAGGCACCCGTTTCACCTTCCAGACGACACCGGCCGGTGCCTGGGACGGAACGATCCATTGCCAGGTGCTGGAGGTCCTTCCCCATGAGCGCTTCGTGTATGCCTGGAGAGGTGGGGATGAAAGCAATGTCGGCTACGGTTCCCGCCTCGACACGGTCGTCACCTTCACGCTGACGAAGGTCGATGGCGGAACCCGCCTACGCCTCGTGCATTCGGGCTTCGTCAGGCCGAAGAACGACACCGCCTTCAGCAACATGAGCAACGGCTGGCCGAAAGTACTGTCGCGCCTCGGTTCGCTCACCGACGAACAGAACTAGCGGCAGCGCCGGACCGGTCGGCTCGACAAGTCTCACCGGCCCACAGACACCACAACACCCGAAGGGTCGGCGTCGCGCATCGCGCCACGCCAGGCTTCGGCTGTGCCCGAAACAGGAGGAAGACATGGGCAAGTCCTACATCGGCGGATGCGCCTGCGGCGCCATCCGCTACGAGATTTCCGGCGAACCGGTGTTCTCGAACGACTGCCAGTGCCGCGACTGCCAGCGCGAGAGCGGCACCGGGCACGGATCGCACCTGACATTTCGCCGCGACGGCGTGACGCTGCAAGGCGAAGCCACGCACTGGGACATGGTTGCCGACAGCGGCAACGTGAAGACGCGTGCCTTCTGCCCCACCTGCGGCTCACCCGTCTACATGACCTTTGCCGCCATGCCGGAATTCTTCACCGTGCGGGCTGCAAGCCTCGACGACCCGAGCCGCTACAAGCCGGAGGTCGTGACCTATGTGGTGCGCGGGCATGACTGGGACCATCACGATCCGGCCCTGCCAAAATTCGAGCGGATGCCGCCAATGTAGAATCGTCGTTGACGGCCATCGAAGGCTGGTGCCTCGGCACGCACCCCGCCTCCCCTGCCGCCGGCTCGGGAGGCTTGCCACGTCGCCGGCTTTCCCTGAACCTCAGGCCATCCGTCGCTGCAGGCGATAGATGGACAAGGTTGTGTCGTTCGGCAATGGCGAACAATAGCTCCGCTTTCCGGCTACTAGTTCGAACATCGGCCCAATGTCATCTTCTGCCCGTCGAAACGCCATTCGGCAAACCCGCAAACAGGAGAGACAGAATGCTTCGTTCCCTCATCGCCAGCGCCGCCATCGCTGTTGCCGCCCCAGCACTGGCCGACGTTCCTTCTTTTCCAGCGAACTTCACCACCCAGAATATCGCCACCAACGGTACCATGCTCCACGTTCGCGTCGGCGGATCGGGGCCAACCGTCGTGCTGCTGCACGGTTATGGTGAAACCGGTGACATGTGGGCGCCGCTGGCCGAAGAGCTTGCCCGCGATCACCGCGTCATCGTGCCCGATCTCAGGGGCATGGGCCTCTCGCAAAAGCCTGAAACCGGCTACGACAAGAAGAACGAAGCCAAGGATATCGCCGGCGTGCTGGACGCCTTGAAGGCGGACAAGGCGGACGTTGTCGCGCACGACATCGGCAACATGGTCGGCTACTCCTTCGCCGCGCAGTATCCCTCCCGGACGACAAAACTCGTGCTCATGGACGCGCCGCTGCCCGGTATCGGCCCCTGGGAGGAAATCCTCAAGAGCCCGCTGCTCTGGCACTTCCGTTTTGGCGGACCAGATATGGAGCGGCTGGTTGCGGGTCGCGAACGCATCTACCTCGACCGCTTCTGGAACGAATTCTCCGCCGATCCGAAGAAATGGGACGAGCAATCGCGCGAACATTACGCCAAGCTCTATGCCCAGCCCGGAGCGATGCGCGCCGGTTTTGCTCAGTTCGCAGCCTTCGACCAGGACGTGATCGACGACCAGTCTCTGTTGCAGCAGGGCAAGCTTAACATGCCGGTGCTGGCCGTCGGTGGCGAAAAGTCCTTCGGACCGACAATGGCCGTTGTTGCCCGCGCGGCGGCCGACAATGTCACCGGCGTGGTCATTCCGGCATCCGGACACTGGTTGATGGAAGAACAGCCGGAAGCGACGGTGAAGGCGATCCGCAGCTTTCTCGATGCCGAATAACCGCAACGTGTGAAACGCGGCCAGCCTCGGCCCGATTTTCCTGACCACTCTCGCCGCGCGCCCTTTCGGACGCGCGGCGAGAGCGATCCGGGTCAACCCTGCACACCTCCAACGCTTGGCTCGTTGGGCCGAGCGAACCATGCTTACGCCGGCGGAATGAATGCCTGGCTGATCTCCTCGAACACCGCGAGCGCCTCCAGTTTCTGCGCATGCGCCTGTAAGTGCGGGTAATGCGCGACCGCGACGAGCCCGGGATGGACGTCGTTCAGGAACCGCAGGACAACCGCGACGGCGATATCGGCATGGCCGATGTGCTCGCCGAACCAGTACGCGGGTCCGCCCTCTGCACGGCTCGCTTCGAGCACCGCGAGCGTCTCCTCGATCTGCCTGCGGCAACGATCGACCCAGAGGGCCGAGACTTCGCCGTGCAAGCGTCGCTCGTAGAAAAGGCTGACGGCCTTGTCGCCCAGTCCGGTTGCGAGCGTGGCGATCCTCAGGGCCCGGTGTCGCGCCGGCTCGGCTCGCGGGAACATGGCCCGATCGTCAGATACGAGGCTGTCGAGATAGTCGAGAATGACGTGGCTGTCAGTCAGCGCCAGCCCGTCGTCCAGAACCAGGGTCGGCACCCGCGTCAGAGGATTATAGGCGCGGATCTGGTCCGCATCGGCAAAGGACGACCAGGGGCGGTGTTCAAACGCAATGCCATAGAGGGTAAGCGCAATCCCCACGCGGCGGACGAACGGCGAGTCATATTGGCCGATCAGGATCATTTTTCAGTGCCCTGTCTGTGCTGGCGGTTTGAGTGAGAGAATAAGGCTCAGGATCTCAAAGCCAAAGCGCGATTTGAGCACCCGATAGCAGCCCCCCAGTTCTTAGCGACTTGCGGAGCGCTGGCGGAATGCCGATAAGCCCCCCAACAAACGATACGGGAGGACATCATGGACATTTCCGAAATCATCATCGCCGGCGATACGCCGGGTATCGAGTGGCGCCTGCCGGTCTTTCGTTTCAAGGGCAGGACCGTCGCGGCACCGAAGACCTATATCCAGGCAGCGCTGCATGCCAACGAGTTGCCGGGCACGGCGCTTGCGCATTTCCTGGTTGAAAAGCTGCAGCAGGCGGAGAAGAACGGCGCCATTCTCGGCGACATCACCGTCGTGCCGCAGGCAAACCCGATTGGCACGGCGCAGTCACACTTTGGCGAGTTGCAGGGACGTTTCGATCTCGGCTCACGCACCAACTTCAACCGCGACTTTCCGCTGATTGCGCTTTCCGACCGAGACAGCCTCATCGACGATCTCGACCGCTTTTCGGCCACCGACCGGCTGAAACGGCAACTGTTGCACATGGCGCTTGGCGCCGACCTGATGCTTGATCTTCACTGCGACGACGAGGCGCTGCAATACGCCTATATCGATGACGCGTTCTGGCCGGAAGCAGGCGATCTCGCTGCAGCGCTCGACATGGAGGCGGTGTTCCTGTCCGATGGCGAGAGCTCTGCCTTCGAAGAGGCCGTCGCCTATGCCTGGAAATACGAAACCAGCCAGAAGAAGGCGCGGCTTCCCGGTCGCCTGTCGGTGACGGTCGAGCTTCGCGGCACGCGTGACGTCTACCCGGAGATCGCCCGCAAGGATGCCGAAGGGGTCTTCCGCTTCCTCGCCGCCCGCGGCGTACTTTCCGGCGAAGATGAAACGCTCCCGCCATTTGCCGGCGTCGTCGCGCCGCTCGACAATATCGAGATGATCCGCGCGCCGGAGGCGGGCGCAATCCTGTTCCATCGCGACATTGGCGAAAGTGTAAGAGCCGGGGACCTGCTGGCGACGATCCTTGCGCGTCCGGGCCAGATGGGCGGCGCGCTCGAGGTGCGTGCCCCGCAGGACGGGCTGATCGTCACACGCGTCTCGACGCGCCTGGCGCGCCGCCGCTCGGACCTGATGAAGATCGCCTGCGCCCGGCCCTCCGGCACCGTGCGCAAGCCGGGACCGCTCGAAGCCTAAACGCCATTCCAGAGGCGTCGACGGCTTTCCACGCCGAAGGGATGCAGCGGCCGTCACGCCACCGTGGCGGCCGTCATCTTCGGACTGTCGAGCAGAATGGTCGAACGCAGCGTCTTGATCTCGGCGACCTGCTCGAACTCGCTCCACAGCAACCGCTTGTAGTCTGCCACGTCTCGCACGGCGATCTTCAAGAGAAAGTCAAAGTCGCCGGCGACCGTGTGACACTCCACCACCTCCGGCATGCGCGAGACGAGCTCGATGAAGCGCTGCCCGACCTTGCTTGCGGTGCGCTCGAGCGTCACTTCGACAAAGGCCTGGAAGCCGATGCCGGCGGCCTTCGGGTCGACAACGACCGTCTGTCGGATGACACCTGAGGCATAAAGCCTGGCAAGGCGGCGCGACAGTGGCGCCGGCGAGAGACCGACCCTCGCCGCAAGCTCGTTGTTGCTCAGCGACGCATCTTCGACCAGCAACCGGATGATCCGCCGGTCGACCTGATCCAGTTCCAACGACACCTTCTCGACCATGCCCAAACCCTATTTGCGCAAATTCGCAAATGATATGCACGATTTTGCGCAAACAGCCCATCGTCAACATTGTATCCGTGGCAAAAATCGCATCGATTTTGCGCTGATCCTGACTTAAGAAGAAGACGGGGCGGCCGGCCAGCGGCAGCCAGCACGCTTTCTCTACCGATATTCGCATCGCTGCCACTCAAGGGGGAATTCCGGCATGTTCGACGCTCTGACCCGCCAACCCGACGATCCGTTGCTGGCCCTGATCGGGCTCTATCGAAAGGACGAACGCCCCGGAAAGGTCGATCTCGGTGTCGGCGTCTACCGCGACGAAACCGGCCACACTCCGATCTTCCGCGCCGTCAAGGCGGCCGAGGCACGCCTGCTCGAGACCCAGGACAGCAAGGCCTATGTCGGCCCGGAAGGCGATCTCGTTTTCGTCGACCACCTCTGGACACTTGTCGGCGGCGACACCGTCGATCGCAGCCACGTCGCGGGCGTCCAGACGCCGGGTGGCTCCGGTGCGCTCCGGCTTGCGGCCGACCTCATTCGCCAGATGGGTGGCAAGCGCATCTGGATCGGGCTGCCAAGCTGGCCGAACCATGCAAGCATCTTCAGGGCTGCCGGTCTCGAAACCGCAGGCTACCCGTTCTTCGATGTGCCGTCGCAGGCCGTGCTCTTCGACAGCATGATGACGGCGCTGCAGGGGGCTTCCGCCGGCGACGCCGTGCTGCTGCATGCGAGCTGCCACAACCCGACCGGCGGCGTGATTACCGAAGCGCAGTGGATGGAGCTTGCCGCCGTCATCGCCGAGCGCGGCCTGCTACCGCTCATCGACCTTGCCTATCAGGGTTTCGGTCGCGGCCTCGACGAGGATGTCGCCGGCCTTCGCCACCTCATCGGCGTCGTGCCCGAGGCGCTTGTCGCCGTCTCCTGCTCCAAATCCTTCGGTCTCTACCGCGAGCGCGCCGGCGCCATCTTTGCGGTCACGAGTTCGTCTTCCTCGGCCGATACGGTCCGCTCCAATCTCGCGGGCCTGGCGCGCACCAGCTATTCGATGCCGCCGGATCATGGTGCGGCCATCGTGCGCATGATCCTTTCAGATCCCGAACTTAAGCGCGACTGGCAGGCAGAGCTCGAGACCATGCGGCTGCGCATCACCAACATTCGCCGCGCGCTTGCCGAAGGCCTGCGCGACCGCTGGCAGGCGCTTGGCGCCGTTGCCGGACAGGAGGGCATGTTCTCGCTTCTGCCACTCGCCGAGGCCGACGTCATGCGGTTGAGAAGCGAGCACGGCATCTACATGCCGGGCTCGGGCCGCATCAACATCGCCGGCCTGAAGACCGCCGAGGTGGACGGCGTCATCGCAAAATTCAAGAACCTCTGAGAACCACGATGGCCGAGCGACGCATTGACGCGACCAAGATCCCGACCGATCGCCACCAACTCTATGAGGATGCGCTGGCGATCCTGACGGGCACGCTGATCATGTCGCTCGGCGTCATCATCTACAGCAAGGCGATGCTGCTCACGGGCAGCACCTCGGGCCTGGCGCTGCTTTTACAGTATGCAACCGGGGCCGAGTTCTGGCTGGTCTTCTCGCTCGTCAACCTGCCGTTCTACGTGCTGGCGGTCAAACGGCTCGGCTGGATGTTCGCGTTGCGCACCTTTCTGGCCGTCAGCCTGGTCGCACTGTTTTCACGGCTCACGGCCGGCTGGGTAGAGTTCGCAAGGCTCGACCCGATCTATGCGGCTGTTGTCGGCGGCGGGCTGATGGGCACCGGCCTGCTCATCCTCTTTCGCCATCGCACCGGGCTTGGCGGCATCAACATCCTGGCGATCTATCTGCAGGAAAAATTCGGCATCCGCGCCGGCTATTTCCAACTGGGCGTCGACCTAGCCATTCTTGCCGTGGCCTTCTTCGTGCTGCCGCCCGCAAACCTCGCCCTGTCCGTCATCGGTGCCGCCGTCGTCAACATGACGCTGGCGATCAACCACAAGCCGGGGCGCTATGCCGGCGTGACCTGAAGCAACGTTGCCGTCTTCCCTCGGACGGGCGGGGGCGCTATCACTCCTGCCACTTTGTGAAATTGTGCGATTCCGGACGGTTGCGTCCGTTCCCCGGAATTGCCGTGAGCGGTCCAGGGGCATGGCATGACAGTCACGATTTACGGCATCAAGAACTGCGACACGATGAAGAAGGCGCGCACCTGGCTCGAAGGCCGGGGCATTGCCCATCACTTCCACAACTACAAGGCTGAAGGTATCGACCGCCCGCATCTCGAGCGCTGGTGCAAGGAAGCCGGCTGGGAAACCGTGCTCAACCGCGCCGGCACGACCTTCCGCAAGCTCGACGACGCCGACAAGCAGGGTCTTGACCAGGAAAAGGCGATTGCGCTGATGCTGGCGCAGCCGTCGATGATCAAGCGCCCGGTGCTCGAGGCCGACGGCAATCTTTTGGTCGGCTTCAAGCCGGATCTCTACGAGGCCGTGCTCGCCAAAGCCTGAAGCCTCTCTTTCGGAGCGAAAGCAATGTCGAAGACCACGCGCGCCACGCAGACGCTCGCAAAGGCCGGCGTCACCTTCAGCGTCCATACCTACGACTACGACCCCAACGCCGAACGCGTCGGCCTGCAGGCGGCCGAAGCGCTTGGCGAGGATCCGAGCCGGGTGCTGAAGACGCTGATGGCGGAGGTCGACGGCAAGCCGGTGTGCTGTGTCGTGCCCTCCGACCGGGAGGTGAGCATGAAGAAGCTCGCCGCCGCCTTCGGCGGCAAGTCGGCCGTGATGATGAAACCGGCGGATGCCGAGCGGCTGACCGGCTACCATGTCGGCGGCATCAGTCCGTTCGGCCAGAAGAAGCTGGTGCCGACAGCTATCGAGGAAGCCGCGCTTGCCGAGCCGCAGGTCTATATCAATGGCGGCCAGCGCGGGCTGCAGGTGCGGCTTCAGCCGCGCGACGCCCTGGCCGCGTTGAAGGCGATCGCCGCCCCGCTCATCGCCTGATCTTCGCCATCAAAAGATCACGGATGCCCTGTAGCAGCGGACGAGAGCAGGCTCGCTCCGAGGTTACATCATGGCATCTGCAAATCGTCTGCGCGCGAAACGCCTCTTGAAGCGTCTCGCCGCCGTTACGGCTGCGCTTGGCGCGAGCCTGGCTCTCTATCTTGTAGGCTTGCAATGGACCGGCAATTTCCACACGCTTGTGGCCGGCGAAGTCTACCGTTCGGCGCAGCCGACGCCGGACGCGATCTCGGCCTATTCCAAGGCCTATGGCATCCGCACCATTCTCAATCTGCGCGGCGCGAAAACGGACGAGCGCTGGTACCGCGATGAAGTTGCCGCCGCCGAAAAGAACGGTATCCGGCTCATCAACTTCCCCATGTCAGCCTCGGCCGAAATCGACCGCAAGGAAACCGACGCACTGATGGCGATCCTCAGGGACGCGCCAAAGCCGCTGTTGATCCACTGCAAGGCCGGCGCCGACCGCACCGGCCTCGTCTCGACGATCTACCTGCAGCAGATTGCCGGCGTCGACGAGGAGACGGCCGAGTGGCAACTTTCGCCGCTCTATGGCCACCTCGCCCTGCCCTATCTTTCCGGTACCTTTGCCATGGACGAGACCTGGGAAGCGCTGGAGAAATCCTTCGGGTTGAACAGCTAGGCGGCGACGACGCCTAGCTCAGCCGCTCCCCCTCATCCGGCCTGCCTGCCACCTTCTCCCCGCTAGCGGGGCGAAGGAGACTCGCGGCACCCGCCCGCCTCGACAACTGCACTTTTAGGTTTCCTCCCTCATGGGTTCCGCTCAGAGCGTTGCGAACGAGGCATGTCGCTCTTCCCGTATACGCAGAGAGGGTTAGTCCTCGGGTTAAACCCGAGGAGCGGAGCCGATCTGATCGCCGTCCGGACGTCACAAACTACTTGAGCTTTGCCAACAGCGCCGCCAGTTGCCGTGCCTCGGCCTCAGTCAATCTGGCGCCGACATGCGCCTCGATCGATGGGCCGTACGTCAGCCACATGCGTTCGCGCATCGCCCGGCCAGCCTCGGTGATGACAACCCATTGCCCGCGCCCGTCGGCATCGAAAGCCTCGCGGCGGACCAGGCCTTCCTTGACGAGGCGATCGATCAGGCGGGAGAGATTGTATTGCGCAAGCAGCGTGCGCGCCTCGATCTCGAAGGGCCGCAGCCTGCCTTCTTCTGCCTGAACCAGTTCCCACAGCACGTCGTACCAGCCAAGCGGCGGCAGGGCAGCCGTCTTGAAATCGGCCTCGATGCGGGCAAGCACGCGTTCGCGGGCGCGCATCAAGCCGACCCAGGCCGCGGTCGTTTCCGGTCCCGGGCGCTTGCCGTCATTTTTTTCGTTGTCGCTCATTGATGCAATTACATCCATCTTGAAAACCGACGCAAGCCCACATACATGCAATTGCATCTACTTCAGCAACCGGGAGACCGCGATGTCCACCACGCTTACCCTCGTCAGCCACCATCTCTGCCCCTACGTGCAACGCGCCTCGATCGCGCTCGACGAAAAGGGCATCCGCTTCGAGCGAACCAACATCGACCTCAAGGCCAAGCCCGACTGGTTCCTGAAGATCTCCCCGCTCGGCAAGGTGCCGCTGCTGCAGGTGCCGACCGAAAGCGGCGAAACCGTGCTGTTCGAAAGCTCGGTCATCGCCGAATATGTCGATGACTCCCAGGACGGCCCCAGGCTTCACCCGGAGAACGCCCTGGAGCGCGCCCGCCATCGCGGCTGGATGGAATTCGGCTCGTCTATCCTTTCGGATCTGTGGGGTTTCGAAACCGCCAAGGATGCGCAGACCTACGAAGATAAACGCAAGGCGCTGGGCGCCAAGTTCGCGACCGTCGAGGCGGCGCTGGGTGAAGGACCGTATTTCGCCGGAAGCGTGTTTTCGCTTGTCGATGCGGTGTTCGCGCCGATCTTCCGCTATTTCGACCTGTTCGATACGCTGGCCGACCACGGCATTTTCGACGGGCTCGAACGCGTCCGCGCGTGGCGCAGCGCGCTTGCCGCGCGGCCGAGCGTCAAGGCAGCGGTGACCGCCGACTACGGCGATCGGCTGATGACCTTCCTGAAGGAGCATGACGCCTATCTGCTGCGCACCGGCAAAGCATGATCGGAAAGCAGCGATGATGCCATTCTTCAGTTTGGCGCGAGACTGGCCTATGACGGTGCCGAGCCTACTGGAGGAGCACGACGTGACGGACATGACCTCGACCCTGACGATCCTGGAACCCTACCCCGGCATCTATGCCTATTTCGACGGGCGTGTCGCCGGGGTACGGCTTTACTCGGAGGCGTCGAATTGGCTCGATGATGGCGCCTATGAGCTTGGTGTCGCCTCCTATGCCATCGTCGACAGCCGCGAAGCCTTGGTCTACGACACCCATATCTCCCTCGACCACGCCCGGGCGATCCGCGGGCATCTCGAGGGCCTCGGCGTTACCTCGATCCGTGTCGTGCTCAGCCACTGGCACAAGGACCACGTGGCGGGAAATGCGGTCTTTGCCGATTGCGAGATCATCGCGCTCAAGCTGACAGCCGAGCGACTTGCCGACAACCGCGAAAAGATCGAGGCGGCGACGCCGCCGATCCAGCCCCTCGTCATGCCCAACCGGCTGTTCGACGGGAAGCTCGCGCTTACCGTTGGCAAGCGGCAAGTGGAATTGCACCATTTCGCCATTCACAGCGCCGACGGCAATGTGATCTGGCTGCCGGACGAAAAGCTGCTGCTTGCCGGCGACACGCTCGAGGACAGCGTGACCTATATCAGCGAAGCCGACCAGACGGCGACGCACGTCGCGGAACTGAAGCGCCTGCGGCAATGGCCGATCGCCAGGATCCTGCCAAGCCACGGCGACCGCGATCGCATCGCCGGCGGTGGCTACGGGCCGGAACTGATCGATGCCAATCGCCGTTATATCGAGCGATTGACGGATACGCTCTCGGTCGGCGCCGCGGTTGGCAGACTCAAGGAGTTCGTCGCCGAGGAGATCGCCGCGGGCGCGATCCTCTATTTCGAGCCCTACGAGACTGTCCACCAAAGCAATATCGAGCGGGTGCAGGCCGTTCTCGCGACGAGTTGAACTGAAGAGCGGCATGATGAGCCACCTTCAATTTCGCCGCAAAGCGCTCTAAGTCTTCTTCTTCCGAATTCAGAAAGACAGGCAGTCCATGACCTATCCCGCCAATACGCCCAACCCCATCGATCCGGTAAAACTCGAAAAGCTTGCGGAAGTCGCAATCCAGATCGGGCTGCAGCTTGAGCGCGGCCAGGATCTGGTGATGACGGCGCCGGTCGCAGCAATGCCGCTGGTGAGGCTGATCACCAAACACGCCTACAAGGCGGGCGCGGGCCTGGTGACCACGCTCTATTCGGACGAGGACACGACGCTCGCACGCTATGTCTATGCGCCGGACGAGAGCTTCGACCGGGCAAGCGACTGGCTGTTCAAGGGCATGGCCGAGGCTTTTGCCGGTGGTGCTGCGCGCCTGGCGATCTCCGGTGACAATCCGATGATGCTGTCGTCACAGGATCCGGCCAAGGTCGCGCGCGCCAACAAGGCGAATTCGATCGCCTACAAGCCGGCACTCGAAAAGATCTCCAACTTCGACATCAACTGGAACATCGTCTCCTACCCGAACCCCTCCTGGGCAAAGCTGGTCTTCCCCGATGATCCCGAGGCGGTTGCCGTCGAGAAGCTCGCCAACGCCATCTTCGCCGCCTCGCGCGTCGATGTCGCCGATCCGGTCGCCGCCTGGAAGGAGCACAATGCCAATCTCGCCCGGCGCTCGGCCTGGCTGAACGGCGAGCGCTTTGCGGCGTTGCACTTCACCGGCCCCGGCACCGACCTGACGGTAGGGCTTGCCGACGGTCATCTGTGGTGCGGCGGCGCGTCCGAAGCCAAGAACGGCATTACCTGCAACCCGAACATCCCGACCGAGGAAGTGTTCACGACGCCGCATGCGCTGCGGGTCGAGGGTCATGTTTCCTCGACCAAGCCATTGTCGCACCAGGGCACGCTGATCGACAATATCCAGGTGCGCTTCGAGGGCGGCCGCATCGTCGAGGCAAAGGCGTCGCGCGGCGAAGAGGTGCTCAACAAGGTGCTCGACACCGACGAAGGCGCGCGCCGGCTCGGCGAAGTGGCGCTGGTGCCGCATTCCTCGCCGATCTCGGCGAGCGGCATCCTGTTCTACAACACGCTGTTTGACGAAAATGCCTCGTGCCACATCGCGCTCGGCCAGTGCTATTCCGGCTGCTTCATCGACGATGCCAAGCTCACGCCGGACCAGATCCGCGCCCAGGGCGGCAATTCGAGCCTGATCCACATCGACTGGATGATCGGTTCGGGCGAGGTCGACATCGACGGCGTGCGCGCCGACGGCAGCCGCGCCCCCGTCATGCGAAAGGGCGAATGGGCCTGATCAAAGTCCCGGCTACAAACCGGTCCCACCAACCATAATGCCTAGGCCGCCGCTCGAATGCGGCGGCCTTTTTCTTGATACGCCCGGCCGCTCACCCGCCTGCGGCGCGTTTCACGCGCGGCATCTCCGCCGACTGGTAGAGCGACAGGACGTGGCCATCCGGATCGGCGAATTCCGCCGACCAGCCACCCGGCGCATGGCTGACCGGCGTGACGATCGTCGTGCCCTTTTCGGCAAGACCGCCGACCACATCATCGATGCCGCCTTCGGCGAGATCGAAGACGATGATCGGTGAGTTGCCGGGTTTGCTTTCGGCGACGAAGAACAGCAGTTCGACATTGCTTTCGATGG
The DNA here is from genome assembly GCF_037026475.1 of Ensifer sp. MJa1. Classification (NCBI taxonomy): domain Bacteria; kingdom Pseudomonadati; phylum Pseudomonadota; class Alphaproteobacteria; order Hyphomicrobiales; family Rhizobiaceae; genus Ensifer; species Ensifer sp. MJa1. The sequence continues at coordinate 81,216 of NZ_JAKUMO010000013.1, forward strand.
TGGCGATCAGCCAGTCATTGCCGGCGCCGTCATCGTCCATGCGCTGGACGCTTAAGCCCAGAACATCGCGATAGAAGGCCTCTGTCCGGGCGATCTCCTTCACGTAGTAGCAGACGGCTCCGATACGCGGTTTCGACAGCATTGCTTGCTCCCTTTTCTGATGGTTACGCCGGCTTGTTGCCGCCGGTTGTCGTTTCGTGAGAGGCGCGCGAAGAAAAACTGACCGCGAAGAGATGGCCGTCGGGATCATGGCTCGCGAACGCCGCCCGGCCGTGGCGTGTCACCGGCAGAAGCGCCTGGCGGATGCGGCCACTTTCCAGCGGGTAACGCAGCCCGGTCAGTTCCAGGCCCGGTTCGCTGTAGCCAGCGTCGCGCCAGGCACGCCGAAGCACGAGGATACGCTGACGCAAGGCCTCGTCGGAGATCTTCAGGAGGTGGCGGATCTCAATCCGGTTGTGGCCGGCGATGGCAAGGAGCATCACGATCCTGAGACTGGGTGTCAGTGTGGCCGCAAATCTCAGCGGATCGCCGGACGCCGCCGCGCCTTGGCCCTCCGGCGCGAACGCCTGCTGCTCGCGCCGGAGACGCCGTGCCGCCGTGCGCGCCTGCATGGCGGCGAGCTTGCGGATGACGCCGCAGAACCAGGCGCGATCGTCGCCGGTGGGGAAGCGCCTGGCCTTGAGCGCGACGATCAGCGCTTCGTGCAGAAGATCCTCCGCTTCGGCGGCGCGACGGGTCTGGCGCCGGGCGAAGCGGAGGAGATCGGAATAGTTCGCCGGCGTGAGGTGCTCGGTCATGAGGGGCAGCGCTTGGTGAGGATTGACATTTCCGGCACTGTGAAGCGCGTGCCCTTTGGTTGCAAGTCCGGCCCTCAAGCGCGGGCCGGTCGCGCCTTCGGCGCCAGTTGCGCCCGCTGGCTGAGCCAGACGCTTGCGAAGACGACGAGGATGCCGAGGGCCTGGGCCGGCGTGAGCTGTTCGCCAAGCACGCCCCAGCCTAGCAGGATTGCCACGACCGGACTCAGGAAACCGAGCGGCGAGACGGCGGACGGTTCAAGCCGCGACAGGCCGCGGAACCAGAGCAGATAGGTGAAGGCCGCGCCGATCAGGCCGAGATAGGCAAGGCCGAGAATATTTGCCGTGGTCAGCGACGGCAGCGACGGTTCGAAGAACAGCGCCACCGGCGCGAGCAGCAGACCGCCGGCCGCCAGCTGCCAGGCGGTGAAGGTGAGCGGCGGCACCGGCGGTGCCCAATGGCGGCTGAGCACGGTGCCGAAAGCCATGGAAACCGCGCCGGCAAGACCGGCGAGCACCCCGAGCGGATCGAGTTTGGCGCCCGGCGTCAACACAAGGAGGGCCACGCCGACAATACCAGCGAGACCAGCGATGACACTGAGCGTGCGGATGGGCGAGCCGAGAAAAACACGGGACAGCACGATGACAATCAACGGCTGGACGGCGCCGACGGTTGCGGCAACGCCGCCTGGCAATCGGTAAGCCGAGACGAACAACATCGCCCAGAAAAAGGAGAAGTTGAGCGCGCCGAGAACGAAGGTGCGCGGCCACCAGATGCCCTCAGGCAGCCGCCGTACGATCAGCAACAGCAGCAGCCCGGCGGGCAGGGCGCGCAGCATGGCGACTGTCAACGGGTAGCCGGCCGGCAGAAACTGCGTTGTGACGAGATAGGTGCTGCCCCAGATGGCCGGCGCCAGCGCGGTCAATGCGAGGTCGAGGTTGCGGTTGGCGATCATATCTTTACCTCAAGAATCTCTATATCAAGATAAATTGAGGCTATCACAGTTTATCTCTACGTCAAGATACTCTATAGCTGGCGACAGCAACGGTGGAGGCTAGGCATCATGGATCGCGTCGACAGGATTTTGGCCCAATGGAATCGGGAACGGCCTGATCTCGACGTTTCGGCCATGGGCCTTCTTGGCCGGCTCTCGCGGCTCTCGACCCATATTGGCCGCGAGATCGAGAAGACCTTTGCCGAACGCGGTCTTTCCGCATCGAGCTTCGACGTGCTCGCCACGCTCCGCCGGTCCGGCCCGCCATTCCAGCTTTCGCCGGGCGAACTGCTGGATACGACCATGGTCAGTTCCGGCACCATGACCAACCGCATCGACCAGCTGGAGAAGGCTGGCCTGGTCGAGCGGATCGCCAATCCGGAGGACCGCCGCAGCGTCATCATCGCCTTGACCGAGGAAGGACTGCGGCGCGTCGAGGAGGCGGCAACCGCCCATGTGGCAAACCAGCACCGCGTGGTTTCGAGCCTCTCGCAAAAGGAGCGGGAAACCCTCGACGCCTTGCTGCGCAAATACCTCGCTACGTTCGAATAGGCGGGGACGCGTCAGCGCACAGTCAGATTCGCCCGACCAGTGCCCGTACACGCGCCAGATGCGCCTGGCGCTTGGCGTCGGTCGCCCGGTCCATGTCGTGCAGGCTGAGCATGCGGAAGTTCAGCCCCTTGGCGCAGAAGGCAGCGATGCCGCGCCTCAACAGCCGCCTTACGGGATTGCCCATGTAGAGATGCACCACCCACCAGGGCGAGCCAGTCGTCGTCAGCGCCCAGAAGAGCTTGATGTTGTTGAGGCGCGGGATGATGCGGCCGCCGGCCGGATCGTTGTCGAAGGCGACGCCCGGCGCAAAGACACGATCGAAGAAGCCCTTCAAGATCGCCGGAAAATTGAACCACCACTGCGGAAAGACGAGGACGAGGCCATCGGCCGCCTGAAGGCGCGAAATCCAGTCGGCCGCCGCGGACCAATCATATTTATCGGTGAGGTAGCTGCCGCGTTCTGCCACGCTGAGGCGCGGATCGAAATCCTCGCGATAGAGATCGAGCAGGTCCACGGAATGGCCGTTCGCCTCCAATACAGCGCGCGCTTCACGCGCGACGCTCGCGGCGAAACTGTCTTCAAGCGGGTGGGCGAGCACGAGAAGAATGCGCATGGTTTTCCCGAACAGATGACGAGGACGTTTGCCGGATTCAGATTGAAGATCGGTGATAGCCTGCGAATTGTCTACTGCATGTTTCCTTCAATCGCAGCCGACTAAAGGACGAAAACATGCAGCACTTCAATGTGCTCGAGCGACCTTTGCGCGTCTGATAAGACGCGCGGCGCTTTAGAACAGGCTGCCCTGTTTTGGCGGGTTGCCAGTCGGCTCCGACGCCTTCGCCGGCACCGGCTTCTTGCGGGGTGCCGGGGCCGGAGAAACCGGCTCGTCACCGCCCTCGCCTGCTGTTGCCGAGACGCGACCGTCGGCGAACTCAAGGCTCAGCGCCATGCCTGGCGCGACGGCAGCGGCCTGGCGTACCGGACCGCCATCGGCATCACGCACCAGCGCGAAACCGCGCTGCAGGACGTTGCGATAGGAGAGCGACTGCAGGATGCGATCCTGGGCGACGATGACACTCCGCAGCCGGCGAACGTCGGCACGGACGGCCGCGTCGGAGCGGGCGGCAAGCCCGGTGACGCGATCGGATGCCCGATGGATCTGGCCGATCAGACGTGACGGCAGCGCACGCAGCGCGGCGTCCGCCGCCGACACCCGTGCCTCGCCACGATGCACCTGTCGCTCGACGATGCGCTCGGCCTTGTGCATGGCGTCGACAAGGCGCTGGCGGCGCTCGGAGAGCTTGCCCTTGAGAAGATCCGCGCGCAGCTCGGCCGAGACCCGCTCGAACTGGCGGCGCTTGTTGGCGGTATTCATCGTGAGGCCGCGTCCAAGCCCGAGGGCGGCCTCGTCGAAGCGGCGGCGCGGCAAGGCGAGCAATTGATCGAGCGACGGCAGGGCACGTGCCAGTGCCCGCACCGACTGGCGGCGATTGTCCATCTGCCGACCGACCGCCGCCTTGAGGCGCGCCGAGAGGCCGGAAACGCTCGCTTCGAGATCGGCCTTGACCGGCACCGCCATCTCCGCGGCACCCGTCGGTGTCGGCGCACGTTGGTCGGCGGCGTAGTCGATCAACGTCCAGTCGGTCTCGTGGCCGACGGCAGAAATCAGCGGGATCCGGGAGGCCGCCGCGGCACGAACCACCGCCTCGTCGTTGAAGCCCCAGAGGTCTTCGAGGCTGCCGCCGCCACGGGCGACGATCAGCACGTCCGGCCGCGCGATCGGCCCACCGGGTTCGATGTCGTTGAAGCCGCGGATCGCTGCCGCCACCTCGTCACCCGAACCGTCGCCCTGGACGCGCACCGGCCAGACGACGACATGCACCGGGAACCGATCGGCGATGCGGTGCAGGATATCGCGGATGACGGCGCCGGTCGGCGAAGTCACGACGCCGATGGCCCTGGGCATGTAAGGCAGCGGCCGCTTGCGGTTGGCGTCGAACAGCCCTTCCGCCGCCAGCTTGCGCTTGCGCTCTTCGAGCAGCGCCATCAGCGCGCCGGCTCCCGCCGGCTCCATCGATTCAATGGCGATCTGGTACTTCGACGATCCGGGGAAGGTCGTGACCTTGCCGGTCGCGATCACCTCCATGCCCTCTTCCGGGCGGAAGCGCAGGCGCGAGAACGTGCCCTTCCAGATCACCGCATCGATGCGCGCCCGGTCATCCTTGAGCGCGAAATAGGCGTGGCCCGACGAATGCGGGCCGCGATAGCCGGAAATTTCGCCGCGCACGCGCACCTGGTCGAAGGCCTGCTCGACCGTTCGCTTGATCGAACCGGAAAGCTCTGACACCGAATATTCGGTGAGGTTGCTCGGAGAATCGCTGTCGAAGAAAGAAGCCATGGCTTCTTTTACCGCACCCGTCGCCGAAGGCCAGTCTATCCGCTGCGCTTTCACCCGAGCTGCCGCGGCGTCACAGCCTCACGGCTTCAGAGCGTAGAGCCGGATGGGCGTCTGGGGCGATGTCGGCAAGGAACCACACCGAGCACGCCAAGACCGCAGGCCCCGAGGGCGACCAGTCGCACGCTTCTCGGGCGCCGGCTTGCCAGGATGGCGGCGAAGACAAGCGACATGCCGCCGGTCAGCGCGAAGGCGTAAAAGGCGATCGCCGGTGCGACCGTCGTGCGCGAACGTAGGCAGGGCAAGGGGCACGTGGTACGCCGCATGCTCGCCGACATCGATGCCGACATCTATGTCATGGCCGACGGCGACAGCACCTATTGCCCGACGGACGCGGAGGACCTCATCCGCACATTGATCACCGAGCGCGCCGACATGGTGGTCGGAACCATCGCCTATTCGTTCATGGCGCTGACCTTCTGCCTGGTGCCGCTGCTTGCTGCCGTCTTCCTCGGCGAAGCGGTGACGCTGCGCTACGCCGCCGGTGCCCTGCTGATCATCAGCGGCAAGATCATCATCAACTCGTAAGCGAGCCCCGGGATCAGCGCCTCATGGTCGTCATCGCTTCCTTCCTTCTCGGCCTTGCCGCCTGCGGCCTGAAATCGGCCCGCGCCTGCCTGTTCGCCGGCAACGCATTGCTGGCGCTTGCAGCGACGGCTGGCGACTGGATCCAGGTTGCCGCCGCGGTCGGCGCCTAACATGGGCATCGCGCTTGCGCTGTGTGGCACCATCGCCGTCACGACGCGCCGCGACAGCTGAGCCGACGCAACTGCGGACCGGACGTCCTCAGGCGCGTTTCCTCGTCCCCTCACCCTTTCCGTTCGAAAAACGCCTTCGTCTCGTCGTCCGCCGGGAAGAAGGATTCAATCAGCACGCCTTCCACCAGCGCATCCTGGGTCGAGCCGAAGGTCTGCAAAGTGGTGATGAAGCTCAGCCGCAGGCCACCGACATCAAGATCGATCGGCAGCACCGGCAGCCTGTCGGTATCGGGATGGTTCTCGAGTGCCTTCTCTACCGCAGGATCGGACGCGACCTTTTCGAGGCGTTTGCCGAGGCGGCTGCGCGGGCCCTGCAGCCAGGCTTCGGTGCGCACGCGTTGCACCAGATCGGCAGCAGCCGCTTCCCAGTTGACCACGAGCGCGCGCACCTTTTCGTTGCCGAGGAAGGCATCGAGGAAATTCTCTCCGGGGCTGAAGGGCACGTCGGCTGCCGCAGCCAGGGCAGCCAGCGCCGGATTGACGACGAGCAGCGTGTATTCGTGATCGAGCACCAGACCGGGATAGGGATCGTGACGGGCGAGAATAAGCCTGATGGCATTGGCGACGACCGGCGGCATGGCGTCGAGCCCCGCGGCGGAGCGCGTCGCCATACGCGGTCGATAGCCGGCTGCAGAAAACAGTGTCCCCTGATCGCGCGCCGGGATGTCCAGCACCGAAGCCAGCCGCAGGATCATTCCCTCCGACGGCTTTGAGCGACCGGTCTCAAGAAAGGACAGGTGCCGCGCCGAGATGCCGGCCGCGACAGCCAGATCGAGCTGGCTCATGCGGCGGTGCCCGCGCCACTCCTTCAGGTGATTGCCGAACTGCATGTGATTCTCCCTATTCACCTGCAGGTTGGCGCCTCCCGCGCGTAAAATCCATTACCTCCAAGGTAATTGGATTGATGACGCCGAACCGGCAGCATCCGGCCATCGACAAACGATTGGAGCCGCACATGTTGACCCTTTCCAACCGCAGCCTGCTCAACAAGACCTTCCTTGCCGATGGCGCATTTTCGCTGCTCGTCGGGGCAATCCTCATCTTCGACGCCGCCGCGCTTGCCGCCCTCATCAGCCCGGCCGCTACAGCCGTGATGATGAAACTTCTCGGCGTCGGGCTGATCGCCTGGGGGATCTTCCATCTGTCGGCCGCCCGCAACGGTGGTCCGGTATCGGCAGCCGCCCGGATCAGCATCGCCGGTGATATCCTGTGGCAAGTCGCGAGCCTCGCGCTTCTGGCGACGGCCTACAGCGTGCTGACGCCGGTCGGCATAGGGCTGGTGATCGTCGGCCTCATCGGTGTCGGCGACTTCCTGTTCTTCAAGCTGAAGGGCTTTGGCCGCGAACGCGCAACGCTCGCCTGACCCGGCAGAAACGACAAGAGCCCGCCGACTTTCATCGGCGGGCTCTTGTCGTACGCGTGAGGTCGCAGACGAAAAATCAGATCTTCTCCCAACCGTCCTTGTCGCTGGCGCGGTAGATCGCGTCGATGAGCTTCTGGTTGAGCCGCGAGTTCTCAAGCGTCACGACTTCTTCCGGCTCGCCCTTGGCGGCGCGCGAAAAGGCTTCCGCCTGCAGCTTGTACTGACGCGCATCCTGGAAGCGGAAGAGCTGCGACTGGGCGTGGTTCTGGTTGGTGAGCTCGACTTCCTCGCGGCCGTAGCGATCGGCGTTGAACGGCGACTTCACCTCGATGAAACCCTTGTCGCCATGGAAGACCATGACCTGGCGGGCGGCTAGCTGGGTGGAGATGTAGAAGCTCAGCTCGAAGTCGCCGAAATCGGCCCGCACGCTCGAATAGATGTCGGTACCGAACTCCGGATCGCGATCGGTGCTCGCCTGCACCCGAACCGGCTCCTTGCCGGTGACAAAGCGGGTGGTGATCGTCGGGTAGACGCCGATATCCGGCAGACCGCCGCCACCAAGGGCTGGAATGTTGCGCATGTTGCCGGGGTCGCGGTTGTAGTAGGTGAAGGCGCCCTGGACATGGCGCAGCCGGCCGATCGCACCTTCGGCGATCAGCGAGCGAACTTTCCGCCAGACCGGGCTGTAGGTGACCATGAAGGCCTCGGCGATCAGCACGCCGTTGCGGTCGCGTGCGGCGATCAACGCATCGATCTCGGAGGCGCGCAGCGCAATCGGCTTTTCACAGAGCACATGCTTGCCGGCGTTGGCGGCTTTCACCGACCATTCCACATGCTGCGATGTCGGCAGCGGGATATAGACCGCGTCGATGACGTCGGAGGCCAGCATTTCCTCGTAGGAACCGAAGGCGTGCGGCGCCGAGAAACGATCGGCCATGGCGCGTGCCTTGGCAAGGTCACGACTGGCGACCGCCGAGACGACGCAGTTCTCCGCGTCCTGAATGGCCGGCACGACGAGATCGCGGCCGATCCTGGCCGTCGACAGAATTCCAAAGCGTAACATGGCAAAGCTCCCTGATTTGGTGACCGAGACTAGCGTCGAGGTACGTACCTATCAAGCGGCCGTTGTCGTTCGACCGAGTAAAACGCTATCGCAGAAAAATGCCGGACAGCGGGTGACAATGTCAGCTTTTCTGCCCTATCTTTCCCTTCGCAATCCTCCCGATCGCACTATGCCTACATCCAGTCCAATGGAGCGAAACCATGGAAAAACTGAGACTTGGCCGTACTGACCTCGAAATTGCACCCCTCGTCTTCGGCGGCAACGTCTTCGGCTGGACCGCCGACGAGAAGACCTCATTCGCCCTGCTCGACGCCTTCTTCGATGCCGGTTTCAACGCCATCGACACGGCCGACGTCTATTCCTCCTGGGCACCGGGCAACGAGGGCGGCGAGTCCGAAGCGATCATCGGCAAATGGCTGAAACAGTCGGGCCGATCGCGCGACAAGGCGGTCATCGTCACCAAGGTTGGCTCCGAACTCGGCCCCGACCGCAAGGGGCTTTCGCGCCGCTGGATCCTGCAGGCGGTCGAAGATTCGCTGAGACGGCTGCAGACCGACTACATCGACCTTTATCTCTCGCATTGGCCGGATCCGGAAACGCCCTACGAGGAAACGCTTTCGGCCTATGACCAGTTGCTCTCGCAGGGCAAGGTCCGTCACATCGGCGCATCCAATCTGAACTCGCTGCAGCTGCGCGACGCGCTCGACGTTTCCGCAAACCAGGGCCTGCCGCGATATGCGGTGCTGCAGCCGGAGTACAATCTCTACGACCGCGACGCCTTCGAAGGGCCGCTGCGCGACCTCTGCATTGCCGAGGAGATTGGCGTCATCAGCTATTTCGGGCTGGCGCGCGGTTTTCTCTCGGGAAAGTACCGCACACACAAGGATCTCGAGGGGTCGGCACGGGGCAGCGGCGTCGAAAAATATCTCGACGGGCGCGGCATGCGCATCCTCGGCGTGCTCGACGACATTGCCGCCGATACGGGCGCAACCCAGGCCGAGATCGCGCTTGCCTGGATCAGGTCCCGCAAGGGCGTCACCGCGCCGATCGCCAGCGCCACCAGCCTTGCGCAGTTGCAGAGCCTCATTCGTTCGGCCGAACTGACGTTGTCGGGCGAGGCGATCCGACAGCTCAACGACGTTGGCGAATGACCGAAGAACGACAGCGGTAATGGCATTGACGGTACGCGCGGCAACGCAGAACGACGCAGCAGACTGGCGCCGGCTCTTTGCCGGCTACGTCGCCTTTTCCGGCACCGAGCTGGCAGAGGACATCATCGACCTTACCTGGCAGCGGTTGACCGATCCGTCAGCGCCGCTCTTTGCGCGCCTAGCGATCCTTGACGGGGAGACGATCGGCTTTGCCATCTGCCAGGAGCAGCTCGCCACCTTCTTCCGGCGCCCGATCTGCTACATCGAGGATCTCTATGTCGATCCTTCGGCCCGCGGCCAAGGTGTGGCACGGGCGATGATCGACCACCTGATCGCACTTTGCCGGGACAAGGACTGGGATCGGCTCTACTGGTATACGGAGGCCGACAACCAGACGGCACGACGGCTCTACGACCGCTATTCTGGCACCGACGAGCATGTGCGCTACAAGGTCAATTTCGGCACGGTCCTGAAATCCGGAAACGCGGCATAGGCGTCGGCATGACTGCCGGCCTGGTTTGCCATTCCCGATTTCGTCAACACCCCGCGCGGCTCGACAAAGCTCATGATCCGGCGCGCCGGCCGCTCGTGCCACTGGATGTTGAAGGCCCAGAGCTTCGGAAAGAAGCACAGCGATGCATAGGGCAGATGGTCGTGGATCCACCAGGCGATCGACTGCCAGCCGCCAATGTCGCCGCGCCGGTCCCAGACCCAGGGGATGACGATGCAGGCGGTGGCGCCGATGCATCCGTCGGCGTCGCGCATGTCCCAGATGTGGTCGGCGGCGGAAGCGGCATTGGTCGAGCAGTTGAGGCCACTGGCATTGCCGAAGCCGTTGACGGCGCGGTTGCGGTAGCCCGAGCGTATCACGAGACGGCCGAAGGTCGCCTCCAGCGGCTCCAGCAGTTCCTCGCAGAGACGCCGGCCCGCCTCGATTGCCAGTTCCGGATCATCAGGAATGTTGGGGATGCGGTAGAAGTCGGCGATCTCCGAATGCAGGAACTCACGGAAGAAGAAGTTGCGGGACAGCCGCACGCGGCCGAGGTCTTCAAGCCCCTTCATCGATCCGGGTTTCTTCATGCGCCTTCCTCTCCCTGTTCCAACCATCCAGCACGCATCGCAAGGCTCCAGACGTGAGCCGTTGGCATTCCAGATCATGCCACATCGCGCCACCCGATTCCGGTTCGGCCGCTATCGGCTGTGCCGGAAGAAATCGATGAAGGCGCGCAGGGCCGGTCGCATCTGCCGGCGGCTCGGATAATAGAGATAGGGACCGGCATAGGGGGCGCACCAATCTACCATCACGCGCTCGAGCCGGCCTTCCGCGATCGCCGTCTCGACGCGGGAGACAAACAGGTAGGCAAGTCCGGCCCCACCCATGGCCGCCTTGATGATCGGGCGATCTTCGCCAAGGATCAGGGGGCCTTCGACGGACACGGCGAGTTCCTCGCCATCCTTCTCGAACTCCCAGCGATAGAGCGTGCCGTTGGAAAAACGCCGACGGATGCAGCGATGCTGTGCCAGATCACGCGGATGCTGCGGCCGGCCATAGCGCGCGAAATAGTCCGGCGATGCGACGACCGCGCTTTCGAGCTCCGGTCCGACCTTGACGGCGATCATGTCTCCTTCGAGGCTTTCACCGAGCCTGATGCCTGCGTCATATCCCTCTTCGACGATGTCAGTAAAACCGTCCTCGTTGGCGATTTCGAGTACGATTTCGGGATAGAGATCGAGAAAGACACCGAGCCGCGGCGCAAGGATGAGGTCGGCCGCAAAACGCGGCGCGGTGATGCGCAGGTTACCGGCTGGGCGTTCGCGCGCGTCGGCGGCCGCTTCGAGCGCATGGGCAATCTCGTCGAGCGCCGGCGCCAGCCTTTCGAGCAGCCGGCGCCCTTCCTCCGTCGGCGCGACGCTGCGTGTGGTGCGCGAAAGCAGGCGAATGCCGAGGCTCGCCTCCAGACTGCCGACGGCGTGGCTGACGGCCGAGGGCGCGACGCTGAGTTCACGCGCGGCACCGCGAAAGCTGCCATGGGCGGCAACGGCGGCAAGAACCGCGAGTTGGGAGAGCTGGGTTCTGTTCATTGATCTAAATAATAGAACAGCCCGTGAGAATTGACAGTGATTTTCAAAGCACTGGTCGCAGGCCTATTCTTTATCCGTCGCCGACTTTGGAAACGGAGCGAGGAGCCCCACCCGAACGGACGGCAATTCTGAGCTCGCCGCTCACCCGCGAGGGACGCGTCAACTCCGATCACCACTTCACGCCTCGAACCAATGGACGCGCGCTCCCGACGCGTTTGCTTCGAAGCGTTTCAGCGAGACAAGGAAACGACATGAAGACCCGCAAACTCGGAAGTGACCTCACCGTCTCCACCATCGGCCTCGGCTGCATGGGCATGAGCTTTGCCTATGGCGCCAGCGACGAGACCGAATCCATCCGCACGCTGCACCGCGCCGTTGATCTCGGCGTCACCTTCTTCGACACGGCAGAAGTCTATGGGCCGTTCGAGAACGAAAAACTGCTCGGCCGAGCCTTGGTATCTGTGCGTGACAGGGTGACGATCGCCACCAAATTCGGCTTCCGCATCGAGCCGGGGGTGCCGGCAGCCCAGGCGATCAAGGGCGTCGACGGACGGCCGGAGCATGCAAAGGCGGTGGCCGAAGCCTCACTGAAGCGGCTCGGGACCGATGTCATCGACCTCTACTACCAGCACCGCGTCGATCCGACAGTGCCGATCGAGGAAACGGTGGGGGCAATGGCAGAGCTGGTGCGCGAGGGCAAGGTGCGGGCGCTCGGCCTCTCCGAGGCCAGTGCCGCCACCATCCGCCGCGCCCACAAGGTCCACCCGATCGCCGCCGTCCAGAGCGAGTATTCGTTGTGGTCGCGCGATCCGGAGGAAGACGTGCTTTCCACCTGCCGCGAACTGGGCATCGGCTTCGTGCCTTACAGCCCGCTCGGGCGCGGCATGCTGACGGGGGCGATCCGCAAGGCCGATGACCTCGAAGCCGGCGATTTTCGCCGGTCGCTGCCGCGCTTCCAGGCGGAAAATTTCGACGCCAATGCGCGCCTCGTCGAGACGCTGGCCGCCCTTGCGCGCGAAAAGGGCGTGACCGCCGCCCAGTTGGCGCTCGCCTGGGTGGTCAACCAGGGCGACTTCATCGTGCCGATCCCCGGTGCACGCAAGCTCGACCACCTGGAGCAGAACGCGGAAGCCGCGGAAATCACGCTCAGCGCCGATGAGCTCGCCCGGCTTGCAGAGGCGCTGTCGCCAGCACTTGTCGCCGGAAAGCGCTACACCGACGCATCCCTGGCGCTCACCAACCGCTGAGCCAATTGGCCCCGCCTCCCACCGGAGGCGGGGAAATTCCCCATCGAAATTTCGGCCGGCCGCACTACCTCTGATCTGACGGCAACAATCCGGAGGAGCGGGAATGTCCGACGAGCAGGCGATCAGCGCGGTGGTGCACCTCTATGTCGACGGCATGGCATTTGCCAACGAAGGGGCGCTGCGCAAGGCGTTTCATCCCGACGCAGCGATCATCGGCAACTACAAGGGCGCGCTCGAATGGACGACGCGCGACGGTTTCATCAAGTCGATCCTCGAGACCGGCGCCGCGCCGCCCGGAACGCAACCGGAGATGGACGTGCAGATGATCGACCTGACCAGTGGCGCTGCCACCGTCAAGGTCGTCGACAGCTTTGCCGGCGAGCGCTTCACCGACTATCTGTCGCTGGTGAAAATCGATGGACGCTGGGTGATCGTCAACAAGATCTTCCACCTGCACAACGCATGACCGCCATCGACGAACACGTGCAGCCAGTTGGCCGGCTGCTTGGCATCGATCACGTGCAGCTTGCCATGCCCGAAGGCGGCGAAGGGGCGGCGCGCGGCTTCTATGGCGGACCTCTCGGCATGGTCGAAGTTGCCAAGCCGGCCAATCTGTTGGCGCGCGGCGGCTGCTGGTTCGAGGCGAGTGGCATTCGCCTGCATCTCGGAAGCGACAGGACCTTCGCGCCGGCACGCAAGGCGCATCCTGCTTTCCTGGTTGACGACCTCGACCGCCTGATCCTGCGGCTCGAGGAGTCAGGCGTGGCAATCGTTCACGACGAGCCGCTCGTCGGCTACGCTACTGCATGTTTTCTTTAATCGTAGCCGATTAAAGGACAAAAACATGCAGCAATTCAAAGTGCTACAGCGTCCTTCGCGCGTCTGATAAGACGCGCGGCGCTGTAGATGCTTCGTCAGCGATCCCGTCGGCAACCGGACAGAACTGATGCAACGGACAGAGTGACCGCCAAAAGAAGCGGCCGCTGCGGTGCAGCGGCCCTTTGCATGTCGATCGTGTGGGCTGCGGTCAGGCGCGCAGCACGCCGCCGGTCGTCTTCGTCACATTGGCGACGATCTTGGCGGTCAGCGCCTCGAAGTCCTCGTCGGTCAGCGTGCGCTCGACCGGCTGGATGGTGACTTCGATGGCGATCGACTTCTTGCCTTCACCGAGCGACGCGCCTTCGAACACGTCGAAGACGCTGACGCCGGTCACCAGCTTGCGGTCGGCGCCGGAGGCCGCGCGCAGAATGGCGCCCGCTTCCACCGTCTTGTCGACGACGAAGGCGAAGTCGCGCTTCACCGCCTGGAACGGCGACAGATCGAGCGCCGGCTTGGTGCGGGTCGCCTTCTTCTTCGGCTCGGGCAAGGCATCGACATAGATCTCGAAGCCTGCGAGCGCGCCGGAGACATCAAGCGCTTCGAGCGTCTTCGGGTGGAATTCGCCGAAGGTGCCGAGCACGATCTTCGGGCCCAGCTTGATCGTGCCGGAGCGGCCCGGATGGTACCAGGCGGGGCCGCCCGGTTCGAACTGGACATTGCCCATCGGCACGCCGCAGGCTTCAAGCACGGCAATCGCGTCGGCCTTGGCGTCGAAGACGTCGACCGGCTTGCCACCGCCCTTGGCGGCATTCGACCAGAGACGGCCGGCGCCGGTGAGCGAGGCCGTGCCGCGGCGGATGCCGCCGGCAACACGGCGCTGGGCCTCCGGCGTGTCGCCTTCATAGGTGCCGGACACTTCGAACAGCGCGACATCGCCAAAACCCTTGTCGGCGTTGCGCTGGGCAGCGGTCAAGAGACCCGGCAGCAGCGAAGGGCGCATGTCGGACATGTCGGCAGCGATCGGGTTGGCGAGCTTCAGGGCAGCGGAGCCTCCGCCGAAGAGCTTGGCCTGATCTTCCGAAATGAACGACCAGGTGACGGCTTCCAGCATGCCGCGGCTTGCAAGCGTGCGCTTGGCAAGGCGGGTGCGGATCTGCAGCGTCGTCAGGATCTTGCCGTTGACGGTGCCATGGCTCGGCAGCGGCGATGCGACGATGTTGTCGACGCCGTGGATGCGCATGACCTCTTCGACGAGATCGGCCTTGCCGTCGACATCCGGGCGCCAGGACGGAACCGACACCTTGAAGCGCTCACCGGAGCCTTCGACGCCGAAGCCGAGCTTCTTCAGGATCGAGATGCTCTCGTCCGAAGAAACCTCAAGGCCGGTCAGGCGCTTCACTTCGGAAACCGGGAAGTCGACGATCTTCGGCTGATAGCCGGCGTAGCCGACGATCTCGGCCTTGGCAGCCTTGCCGCCGCAGAGCTCCAGCACCAGTTCGGTGGTGCGCTCGAGGCCCGGCACCATGTATTCCGGGTCGACGCCGCGCTCGAAGCGGTAGCGCGCATCGGTGATGATGCCGAGCGTGCGGCCGGTCTTGGCGATGTTCATCGGATCCCAGAGCGCCGATTCGATCAGCACGTCGGTGGTGTTTTCGTCGCAACCGGAGTGTTCGCCACCCATGACGCCGCCGATCGACTCGATCGACTTCTCGTCAGCGATAACGACGTTGTTGGGTCCAAGCTTGTATTCGCGCTGGTCGAGCGCCAGCACCGTCTCGCCGTCCTTGGCGCGGCGAACCGTCAGGTTGCCCTTGACCTTGGCGGCGTCGAAGACGTGCATCGGCCGGCCCTGATCGAAGGTCATGTAGTTGGTGATGTCGACCAGCGCGTTGATCGGGCGCAGGCCGATCGCCAGCAGCCGCTGCTGCATCCACTTCGGCGACGGGCCATTCTTGACGCCGCGCACCAGCCGCAGCGAGAAGCCCGGGCAAAGATGCGTGTCTTCGCCGAGATCGAGCGTCAGCTTGGTGGGCGTGTCACCCTCGACAGCGAACGAAGGTGCCTTCCGCGCCTTCAGCGCGCCGAGGCCCGAAGCCGCGAGGTCGCGGGCAATGCCGTAGACGCTGGTGCAGTCCGGGCGGTTGGGCGTGAGGTTGATCTCGATCATCGGGTCGTCGAGACCGGCGTAAGCGGCATAGCTCGCACCAACCGGCGCATCGGCAGGAAGATCGATGATGCCGTTATGATCGTCGGAGATCTGCAACTCCTTTTCCGAGCACATCATGCCGCGGCTTTCGACGCCGCGGATGGTGCCGACGGCAAGCGTCACGTCGATACCGGGAACGTAGGTGCCGGGTGCCGCGAAGGCGCCGACGAGGCCGGCGCGCGCATTCGGTGCACCGCAGACGACCTGGGTCGGGGCGCCCGAACCAGTGTCGACCATCAGCACCCGAAGCTTGTCGGCGTTCGGATGCTGTTCGGCCGAGACGACCTTGGCGATGACGAAGGGCTTGAAGGCGGCCTTGTCGTCGACGTCTTCCACCTCGAGCCCGATCATCGTCAGGCGGGCGCAGATCTCTTCCAGCGAAGCGTCGGTATCAAGGTGGTCCTTGAGCCAGGAAAGCGTGAATTTCATGATTTCACCTGTGTCCTCGAGCATTTCCAGCGAAGCGCAGAAACGCTCTATCCCTTTGTTTTTCGCATTTCCGGACGGAAAACCGCTTCGCACTTTTCCTGGAAATGCTCCAATTTCTACGCGATCAGGCCGAGAGACCGCCGAACAAGGTCGGCATGTCGAGCGGACGGAAGCCGTAATGGGTCATCCAGCGAACGTCGGCGTTGAAGAAGTCACGCAGGTCCGGCATGCCGTATTTGAGCATGGCGATGCGGTCGAGGCCCATGCCCCAGGCAAAGCCCTGGTACTCGTCCGGATCGAGGCCGCCGGAGCGCAGCACGTTCGGGTGCACCATGCCGCAGCCCAGGATCTCCATCCAGTCGGTGCCTTCGCCGAACTTGACGATCGGGCCGGAGCGGTCGCACTGGATATCGACCTCGAAGGACGGCTCGGTGAAGGGGAAGAAGGACGGGCGGAAGCGCATCGTCACCTGGTCGACCTCGAAGAAGGCCTTGCAGAACTCTTCCAGCACCCAGCGCATGTTGGCGACATTCGCGGTCTTGTCGATCACCAGGCCCTCGACCTGATGGAACATCGGCGAATGGGTCGCGTCGGAATCCTGCCGGTAGGTCTTGCCGGGGATGATGATGCGGATCGGCGGCTTTTGCGCTTCCATGGTGCGGATCTGCACCGGCGAGGTGTGGGTGCGCAGCACCTTGCGCTCACCCTTTTCATCCGGATTGAAGAAGAAGGTGTCGTGCATCTCGCGGGCCGGATGGCCCTCGGGGAAGTTGAGCGCCGTGAAGTTGTAATAGTCGGTCTCGATGTCCGGGCCTTCGGCGATCGAGAAACCCATGTCGCCGAAGATCGCGGTGATCTCGTCGACGATCTGGCTGATCGGATGAATACGGCCGCGTTCCGCCGGCGATGAGCGCACCGGCAGGCTGATGTCGACGGTCTCACGCGCCAGGCGGTCGGCGATCGCCTGATCCTTCAGCGCCGACTTGCGGGCAGCAATAGCCTCGGCCACGGTGTTCTTCAGCGCGTTGATCTGTGCGCCGCGGGTCTGGCGCTCTTCCGGCGACATGGTGCCGAGCGTCTTCAGGAGTTCGGAGATCGAGCCCTTCTTTCCGAGCGCATTGACGCGCACGGCCTCGATCGATCCTTCATCGCCTGCGGCACCGATGTCCGCCAGCAGTGTCCGTTCCAGTGTTTCCAGTTCGCTCATTCTGTCCTGCCTCGATGCGGGAATGGGTTCGGTTCTATATCGGCTGAAGTCTTCAGGAATATGATCGCGCCGCGGTCGCGAAGGATGGCAGTGCAAGGGCGACGGACGAGGGAGCCGGAGGCCGGCCCCAAACGTCGTCAAATGGCGGAACCGGCACCGGTTCCTTTCGATCGTCTCGCACGTTCATCTCGCGAAATAAGAAAAACCCGCGCTAGCCCTGCCAGCGCGGGTTTCCCAACGAATTTTAAGTACGGCTTTGGGAAAACGCTGGCTTAACGGACAGCGCTTTCAAACTCGTTCGTCGTGCCGGCGTCCTTGAGGTAGGCAAGCGCCTTCTTGGAAGCTTCGACGAGGGCGCCGAATGCTGCCGGCTCATGGATCGCCATGTCGGACAGAACCTTGCGGTCGACTTCGATGCCAGCCTTGTTCAGGCCGTCGATGAAGCGGCCGTAGGTCAGGCCGAATTCGCGGACAGCTGCGTTGATGCGCTGGATCCAGAGAGCGCGGAAGTTGCGCTTGTTTACCTTGCGGTCGCGGTAAGCGTACTGCTTCGAACGGTCAACCGCAGCCTTTGCAGCGCGGATGGTGTTCTTGCGGCGGCCGTAGAAACCCTTGGCTGCCTTGAGTGTCTTCTTGTGCTTGGCGTGGGCGGTAACGCCGCGTTTTACACGTGCCATGTCATGATCTCCTTAACGTATCCAATAGGCCTGAAAGTCTTAGAGACCGTTCGGCAGGTAGTTCTTGACGACCTTCTTGCCGTCAGGCTCGGCGAGAACCATGGTTCCACGCGCGTCGCGGATGAACTTGTTGGTACGCTTGATCATGCCGTGGCGCTTACCAGCAGCGGCAGCACGAACCTTGCCGGTCGCGGTGATCTTGAACCGCTTCTTGGCAGACGATTTCGTCTTCATCTTGGGCATTTTGCTACTCCATTGTTCTTAAGAATTCGAAACGGACAGACGAGGTCCATTTCCAGCGTTAAGAACGGCCACGGCATGCCCTGCCGGACCGTTCGGACGGGGGCTTATAACCGCACATCCGAAAAAGCGCAACTGGGGAATCGCAGATGCCGCTTCAGGCGGCCATCAGGCGGCATTGCGCCCGGTTTCGAGGTTTCCCGCAACGTTTGCGCCGCAGCCGGACGCCATCATCCGTTATCGGCCTCAAGCAGGATCATAGGGTCGCCGCCCGCCGGACGCGAGGTCGAAGAGCAAGACGGCTTCCAGACCGCCAAGAGCCGAGTGCCCCAGCGACAGGGTGGCGCCGTAGGCTTCGGCGATATCGGCGCTGATGGCAAGCCCGAGACCGTTGCCGGCCGCACGGCCGTGTCCCGCCGCATCGCCATGTGCGCCACGGCGCAACATGCGTTCCCGCTCGCCTTCCGCAATACCCGGGCCATCGTCGTCGACGGCAATCCGCACCCGATCGTCCATGCGGGCAGCCGAAAGACGGATACGGGTGCGTGCCCACTTGGCAGCATTGTCGAGGAGGTTGCCGAGACATTCGGCAAGGTCTGCCGGATCGACGTCGAGCGAGATCGACGGATCGACATCGATCTCCCAGACGACACCGCGCTCCGCCGTCACCGGCCGCAGCACGCTGACGAGCTTGCCGCCGAGGCCGGCGATCGAGGTCGTCGCCATGCGCTCGACCCCCATGCGAGCGGCCTGCAACTGGCGATCGGCACGCTGGCGCACGAGGTCGACCTGTTCGAAGGCGATGCGGCGCTGTTCCTCCGGCAGGTTTTCGGCGAGATGGGCAAGCACGGTCAGCGGCGTTTTCAGCCCGTGCGCAAGGTCGCTGGCCCGCGCCCGAGCCCTCTCCAGCGCCGTTTCGCGCTCGGCCAAAAGCTGGTTGATTTCGCTGACGAGCGGCTGCACTTCGCTCGGGCCGGCAGAGCCGAAGTCCCGGGCGTCACCGGCGCGCACGCGTGCAGCCTGTTCCCGCAACCGCGCCAGCGGCAAGAGGCCGAGCGCGCCTTGCAGAAAGGCAGCGCCCGCAAGGACGAAAGCGGTTGCCAGCAGCATCCGCCGCATCTGCCCGTGAAAGGCGGCCAGGGCCTCGTCGAGTTCATTGCGCGCAAAGCCGGCCGCCACCGAAAACCGTTGCGCGTCCGGTCCGTCGCCAAGCGCGAGGCTCTGGCTATGGACCAGCATCGGCGCCCCATCAGGACCTTCAAGCTCGTGGAAACCGAGATATTGCCGTGCCGGCGGCTGGCCGACATCAATCACCGTGTCCCAGAGGGAGCGCGAGCGCAAAGGCGCGGCCGGGGCACGGGTCAGCTGCCAATAGCGACCGCCGGCCGGGAGGCTGAAGCGCGGGTCAGCCGGCTCGCGCGGCAGCACAAGTTCGCCATCGCGAAGCACGACTTCGGCGGCGACCGTGTCGACAAGCGTCGCCATTTCGGCGCGATAGCGGCCGACGACGTAATCGGTGAAGAGTTGGCTCAAGGCAAACCAGACCACCAGCAGGACCAGGCCGATCGCAATCGACGCGCCGATCGCGAGCCTCACGCGCAGCGAGCGGATCATGCCGGCCCGTCCGGCAGGACGTAGCCGAAGCCGCGCCGCGTCTCGATCGCGCCGCTCTCGGTCTTCCTGCGCAGTCGCGCAACCATGGCCTCGACAGCGTTCTTGGCTGCGTCATCATCACGCCCCTGAACATGGCTTGCCAGTTCCAGCGGGGTGATGACCTGGCCCTTGCGTTCCATGAACAGGGCGATCATGCGGTACTCGAGCGGACTGAGATCAAGCGGTTGCCCGTCGAAGGTCACGCGCCGCGTTGCCTCGTCCAGCGTGAACCGGCCGGCCGCCCGCACCGATGCCAGGCGGGGACCGGCGCGCCGCAACAGCGCCCTCAGCCGTGCCAACAGTTCTTCGACGCGAAAAGGTTTGGGCAGATAGTCGTCGGCGCCGGCATCAAAACCATCGACCCGCTCCATCCACGAGCCGCGCGCCGTCAAAACCAGGACAGGCGTCTCGAGCCCGGCCTGGCGCCAGCGCTTGAGGATTGAAAGCCCATCCAGCCCCGGAAGGCCGAGGTCGAGAACGATTGCGGCATAGCCGCTGCTCTCGCCCTGCTCCCAGACATCCGGTCCGCGTGAAAGCGTATCGACGTGATAGCCTTCCGCTTCGAGCCTGCTTGCGACGTGGGTCGCAATGTTGGGATCGTCCTCCGCCAGAAGAATGCGCATGCCGCCCTCAAAAGCCGAAGATGTTTATGAATTTTCCCGTTCGCGCATTCATACGCAGATTGCGGATCGTTCCTTGCCGATCGCGCGTGCGCAGCCGATAGACGTCGCCATCCCCGGAGCGCCTGAGATCAATGGCGATCACCCTGCCGTATTTATCTTCGTCGACCAGACGCAAGACGTCCTTCAGCGGCAGGATGTTGCCCTTCGCGACCCCATCGCGCGCGCGCTCCTGGTCGCTGCGGCGACCGCTGCCCTGGCCGGAATTGTCGTCGTCATCGGCATCGTCATCGTTGTCGTCATCATCATTCTTGCCGCGATCGTCATCGTCGTCATCGCCACCGTGACCGCCACCGCCTCGACCACTGTTGTCGCTGTCGTCGCTGCCGCCATGCGAGCTGCCGCTATTGGCGGAATCGTCGTCGCTGGCCAAGGCCGCCATGCCGCCGGGCAAGGGCACAAGCGACAGCAACAGCGAGCCGCAAAAGAGCGCGATCAGGTCTCGTCGTCTCATTGCCATAACTTCATCTCATCCCGTCGCGCATGTTCCTTCAGTTTCGATTGAGCAGCCAATCCGCGGGGCCAGTCTCGAGAAGGGCGCCGGAAGAGCCTACGCCACCCATGGCTGCAAAGCCAGAACGTGCATGCCCCCTGTGCCGCTGGGCACAGGGGGCATGCACTGGCTGGGCCAAGCCGCCGGGCGGGCTGATGACGGCAGGCCCTACGCGCCGGCGCCTGTGGGGTTTTGCGCCGGGCATATTGCTAAGATCAGATCGCCGGCTGAATCGAGACGCTGTCGATCGGTCCCGGGTTTCGGCGGATATCGCCGCGATGCGGTTTAACCGTCACGGTGCGTACGCCATGCTCGAACTCCACTTCGACTTCGAGCACACGGCCGAGATTGTCGACGGCGATCAGTGACCCGTCGCGCAGACCGCGGAGACTTTCCTCGGAAACCCGAAGCTCGATCTCGGGCCGACCCCGATCATCGCGGCCGTGGCGACCGTCATCATCATCATCATCATCATCATCGGCGTCGCCGTGACGACCCGGGCCGCCGTGATCGTCGTCGTCATCATCTCGATCGTCGTTGTCGTCGTCACGGTCATCATGACCCCGATTGTGGTCGCGGTCGTCTCGGCCACTGTCATCGCGGCCACGGTCGCCGCGATCATCGCCGCCGCTGCGATCATCACCGTCGTCATCGTGGGCGAGCGCTGCAGCCGAGAGGAGATGCGTCGGGCCGCCGGCGACAAACGTGGCGGCCAAGGGTGCCGACAGGAGGCTGCATGTGCCGACAGTGGAAACGAGCAAGGCCTTACGAAGCGCTGCGTGCATGATCTCTCGTCCTTCTCGATTGCATCATGCAAGGAGAATGACAGCCGATGGCTGACAGGAGGCTGAGGCCGGTTGTCAGGATTTTGTCAGCCGTGCCGGAGGGACCCTGAACGAAAGGACGCCGAAATAGAAAAAGCCGCCCGAAGGCGGCTTCTTATCAACGCAGTATCGGCTGGGCGTGCCTGCCGGCTCACTCAGCGAAGGCTTACCGCGGCGCGAGAACCATCATCATCTGACGGCCTTCCAGCTTCGGCTCCGCCTCGACCTTGGCGATCGCCTGGGTGTCGTCCTTGACCTGAAGCAGGAGCTTCATGCCGAGTTCCTGGTGCGCCATTTCGCGGCCGCGGAACTTCAGCGTGACCTTGACCTTGTCGCCGTCCTCGAAGAACCGGTTCATCGCCTTCATCTTCACGTCATAGTCATGCGTGTCGATGTTCGGGCGCATCTTGATTTCTTTGATTTCGACGATCTTCTGCTTCTTGCGCGCTTCGGCCGCCTTCTTCTGGTTGGCGTATTTCAGCTTGCCAAGATCGAGGATCTTGCACACCGGCGGTTCGGAGTTCGGTGCGATTTCGACCAGATCCAGACCGGCCTCTTCCGCCATGCGGAGCGCCTGGTCAATGGGCACGACGCCGATGTTCTGGCCTTCGGCATCGATAAGCTGAACCCGGGGAACCCGGATTTCCTTGTTTGAGCGCGGCCCCTCCTTGACTGGGGCGTCCGCTTTGAACGGTCTGCGAATGGTCGTACTCTCCTCGAGCTGTTTCCATAATGTTGTTTGATACGATCGTCGGCGCGATCCCAAACGAAGCGCCTGAATCTTTCACCGACGGCAATGTGTGAATTGCGACGGCAGAGTCAATAGCACGGCTCGCAAGGAAAATCACCACCTGTCGATGCACAGGCGAATCTGTTTTAGAAAGAAAAGCGCCACGACACCGGGCATTTGGAGAGAAATCGCATGCAGGACACGCCAACCGACACGGAAATCGGCTTCATCGACGTTGGCAAAGCAGAAGCCGCGCGCAGGATCGCGATGCGTGTCCGGCAACCGGAGACACCGTCCGGACTGCCGACACTGGTCTGGCTCGGGGGGTACCGCTCGGACATGACCGGCACGAAGGCCGTCGAAGTCGAGCGCTATGCGATTGAGCGGGGCACGGCCTGTGTGCGCTTCGACTACTCTGGACACGGGTCCTCCGGCGGCGCCTTTACCGACGGCACGATATCGCGCTGGTTGGAAGAGAGCCTCGCCGTCATCGACCACGCGGCACACGGGCGCGTCATCCTGATCGGCTCGTCGATGGGTGGCTGGATTGCGCTCAGGGCGATCCAGGAACTCAGACGCCGCGGCGATACAAGCCGCGTTGCCGGCCTCGTGCTGATCGCTCCGGCACCGGATTTCACCGCCGAACTGATCGAGCCGAACCTGACGGAAGCGGAAAGAACCTCGCTGGCCGAACGCGGCTATTTCGAGGAACCGTCCGAATATAGCCCCGAGCCCAACATCTTTACCCGGGCGCTGATCGAGGATGGCCGCGCCAACCGGGTGCTCGATGGCACGATCACGACCGGATGCCCGGTGCATATCCTGCAGGGCATGCGCGACCCCGATGTGCCCTACACCCATGCACTCCTGCTGATGGAACACCTGCCCTCCGACGACGTGGTCATGACGCTCATTCGCGACGGCGATCATCGCCTTTCGCGTGAAGAAGATATTGCTAAAATGAAACAGGCGATCGGCACGATGCTGGCCTGAGCAGACAGGCGAAAAAGCGCCGCCTTTTCCATGACATGCCTGCCCATAAGAGGGATTACGCCGCGCAACGCCTGCGGCGCAACGGGTTGGCGCGTCTTCGGATCCGATCTTAACCATGAATCCGATACTCCGATTCCGGAGATTGACTCCGCGCCTGCAACGCTATTAACTCTTTATTAACGATTAGAGCAGCGCCAGGGGAAAGACCTACACAAGCTGCCTTCAACTCAGGATTGCGCGAATACGTCCGGACGCAAGAGCCCGGCATACCGCGTTGCAGGGGATCTGTATGGCGTCTTGGACTGGAGTTAAGGGAAGTATCGCGGCGTTCTGCGCACTTTTCATTTCAGCAAACACGGCAATTCCCGCACAGGCGGGTTCCTCTCCTTGGATGCAGACAGGCTCGGCGACTTCGCAGCCGATCGGGCACTATGAATTCTGTCAGAAGTACAAGAGCGAATGCAACGTGAAGTCCAAGGCGGCCGTTGCTCCGCGGGTGACGGAACGCGGCTGGGCTGCCATCCGCCAGGTGAATGCCGCCGTCAACCGTGAGATCACGCCGATTACCGACCAGGAACTTCACGGCAGGGATGAGGTCTGGTCCTATCCGCAGGACGCCGGCGACTGTGAAGACTTCGTGCTCGAGAAGCGCAAGCGCTTGATGAAGAAGGGCTTCTCCGCCAGCGACCTGCTCATCACCGTGGTTCGCAAGCCCGATGGCGAGGGTCATGCGGTGTTGACCGTGCGCACCGGCCAGGGGGACTTCATCCTCGACAACCTCGAAAACGGCGTGAAGCTCTGGACCCACACGCCCTACCGCTACCTGAAGCGTCAGGCTTCCTATAACAGCGGCCGTTGGGTCACCATCCAGAACGGCGCGGAAGTCCTCGTCGGCTCGGTCGGCAACTGATCTGAGCCAAGGCAAAGAGTTTTAAGAAAGGGCCGGTTTGACCGGCAGCCGGTTTGACCGGCCCTTTGCTTTTTTATGCCTTGCTCAACGGTCACGATCGCTCGATCACGCATTGCCGATGAGGATGCCGGCTGCCAGCACCAACCCGCCACCAAGCACGACCTGGAAGGCCGCACGCAGGAAAGGCGTTTCCATGTAGCGGTTCTGGATGAAGGCGATCGCCCAGAGTTCGAAGAACACGATCACCGCGGCCGTGATGGTCGCCGTCCAGAAATGTGGAATTAGATAGGGCAGCGCGTGGCCAAGGCCGCCGAGCGCCGTCATGATGCCGGAGGCAAGCCCTCGCTTGATCGGTGAGCCGCGGCCGGAGAGCTTGCCGTCGTCGTGGGCGGCCTCGGTGAAGCCCATGGAGATGCCGGCACCGACAGAGGCCGACAGGCCCACCAGGAAGGTCTGCCACGTATCCTGGGTGGCAAAGGCAGCGGCAAAGATCGGCGCCAGTGTCGAGACCGAGCCGTCCATCAGGCCGGCAAGGCCCGGCTGAACGTAGGTCAGGATGAACTGACGGCGGGACGTCTGCTCCTCCTCGGCGCGCACATCCTCAGGCGTATGTTTCTCCCCAAGCCGCCGGGCGAGCGACTCGTGCGATTTTTCGGCGATTGCGAGATCGCCGAGCAGCTTGCGGGTCGCAGCATCCTGGGTTCTGGCTGCCGCCTGGACATAAAAGCGGTGCGCAGTCTCCTCCATCGCCTCCGCCTCCTCGCGCGCCTTTTCGATCGGCATTTCGGCGATCAGCCAATCGGGTTTGCGCTCGGGAAAATCGCGCACATGCTCGCGCCGGATCAGCGGGATACGGTTGCCAAAGCGGGCAACGTGCAGGTCGATCAACCATTGCCTGTGGTGGCTTTCCTCCTCCGCCATCTCCTCGAACACTTTTGCCGAGTGCGGATACTGCGCGCGCAGCGCGTCGGCATAGGCGAGATAGATGCGCCCATCGTCCTCCTCGGAGGAGATGGCGAGCGCCAGGATTTCCTGTTCGCTGAGAGAAAGAAAGGGACGTTTGGAGCGGGAGAAAAGGCGCGAAAACATGGAGAAAGAAACCTTCTTTAGAATAATTCTAAAATAGAAATCCGAGAACCGGCCGTCAAGGCCAAAGCCATGCAATCATGCAACAATTGCTCGACAGAGTGTCACGTCTCAGCCACCATGGGCTCGCCCCATTGCCCCCTTTTCCCTCCGCGGAGCAATTGCCTCGATGAGGACCATCTATCCGCTTTCCGATAGCAAGGACACGTTTCTCGACCGCCTTGGCGCCAGGCTCGCCGCACGCTTGCAGACGCAAACCTTGGGCTACGAGCCCTACACGCCATCCGACCAGGAAACGCTGGCGCGCACACTTCGGCCGGGCGACGTGTTGTTGATCGAGGGCAACCAGAAGGTTTCGGCGGCGATCAAGTATCTGACGCAATCGACCTGGTCGCATGCCGCCTTTTTTGCCGGCGACCAGATGCCGCTGACGCTCGACCAGGCGACGCTGCCTGTCATCGAGCGGCCGCAGCTGATCGAGGTCAATATCGGCGAGGGCTGCGTCGCCGTGCCGCTGAAGAAGTACGCCTCGTTCAATACCCGCATTTGCCGGCCGATCGCGCTGACGCCCGACGACCGGACGGCGCTCGTCGGCTTCATGATCTCGCGGCTGGGGATGAAGTATGACCTGAAGAACATCCTGGACATGCTGCGCTACTTCCTGCCGACACCGCCGGTGCCCGTGCGCTGGCGCAGGCGCCTGCTCGCCTTTGGCTCCGGCGATCCGACGCGGGCGATCTGCTCGACGCTGATCGCAGCTGCCTTCGAGCAGATCCGCTATCCGATCCTGCCCGAGGTCACGCGCGCACCGGGGCGGGCGTCTGCGACCTCCACCTATTCACGTGAAGAGATCCTGCACATCCGTCATCACTCGCTCTACACGCCCAGGGATTTCGACCTCTCGCCCTTCTTCGCGATCGTGAAGCCGACCCTCGAATTCGGCTTCGACTACAAGCGGCTGCGCTGGCAGGGCGACACGGAACAGCCGTTCAAAGGTTGAGCGCGAGCGCCTGTTCCCGGGCCATGTAATCGCGCTGGCGATCGGTGATGTAGTCGCGCACGATCGGGGCTGCATCGCGCGAGCGCGACAGCTGCATGTGGAAGACGAGCTGGCTGCCGGTGCGGAACATCATCTCGGCGCTGATCAGATAGAATTCCCACATGCGGGCGAAGCGCTCGTCGTACATGGCGATCACCTTGTCGCGGTTGGCCTCGAAACGTGCGCCCCAGTGCGCGAGCGTGGTCGCATAGTGCACGCGCAGGAACTCGAGGTCGGTGACCCAGAGACTGTTGCGCTCGACGACCTCGAAGACCTCCGAGAGCGCCGGGGAATAGGCTCCGGGAAAGATGTACTTGCGAAGCCACGGGCTTGCCATGCCGGGCGGGCTCATATGGCCGATCGAGTGCAGCACGGCCAGCCCATCGTCCGGCATCAGGGCGTTCAGCTTCTTGAAGAACTCATCGTAGTGATGCGCGCCGACATGCTCGAACATGCCGACCGAGACGATGCGGTCGAACGGACCCTGGACATCGCGGTAGTCCTTGAGCTCGAAGCGTACCCGGTCCGATAGCCCTGCCTTTCGCGCCCGTTCGGTGGCAAGCGCCTGCTGCTCCTTCGAAAGCGTCACGCCCAGCACCTGAACATCCGCAAGCTCGGCAAGGTACATCGCGAGATCGCCCCAGCCGCAACCGATATCCAGCACCTTCATGCCGGGTTCCAGGCAGAGCTTGGAAGCGAGCAGCCTCAGCTTGTTGCGCTGCGCCTTTTCGAGCGTCTCGTTCGGCTCGCGAAAATAGGCGCAGGAGTAGAGCATGTTCTCATCGAGGAACAGCTTGTAGAACGCGTTGCCGAGATCGTAGTGGTGGGCGACGTTCTCTTGCGCCTTGCCCTTGGGGTTGGCCTGCTGGCGCTTGCGGAAGCGCATCTTAATCGCCCGCAGCACCTTCTGGATCGGGTAGGAACCGAGCGACAGGCGGTTGATCGAAAACAGCGTCAGGAAGTCCCGGAGGGTCGAACCCTCCTCGAAGCGCATGGTGCCGTCCATATAGGCTTCGCCGGCGGCCAGTTCCGCATTGAAGACGAGGCTGCGATAGAGCTTCTTGTCGGTCAGCCGCATCGTCACTTCCGGCCCCGGCGTGCCCGAAAAGACATGGCGCTTGCCATCGGCATCGATCACCGTCAGGCGACCCTTGCGAATGAACGACTTCATCATATGCGACAATGGGAACATGCAGGCCCTCTCGTGACACGCGTCGTAGCGCCGGCATCCTAGCACCCGTTTTTCGAAATGCGCCCCCTAAATTTCTGGTTGACGATCGACGCTCCCGAACGACAACGGGGACGGCAGGTTGAACCTGCCGTCCCCGTTCAATGCGATACACAATCGTGCCGGTCTTAGAACCGTATCAGTCCTTGGCGCGCTCGACGTAAGAACCGTCTTCCGTCGCGATGACGACGCGGGTGCCCGCCTGGATGTGCGGCGGAACGAGCGTGCGAACGCCGTTCGACAGAACCGCCGGCTTGTAGGACGACGACGCCGTCTGGCCCTTGACGACCGGCTCGGTCTCGGTGATTTCGAGGATCACGTGGCGCGGCAGGTCGATGGCGATCGCCAGGCCTTCGTGGACCGAAAGAATGCAGGCCATGCCTTCCTGCAGGTAGGCCTTCAGGTCGCCGATGTCGTCCGAGGACATGACCAGCTGGTCATAGCTTTCCGGGTTCATGAAGTGGAAGCCTTCGGCATCTTCGTAGAGGAAGGTATGCTCGCGGTCTTCGACGAAGGCGCGCTCGACCTGCTCGGTCGTGCGGTAGCGCTCGGAGACCTTCACGCCGTCGGAGATGCGGCGCATGTCGACCTGGGTGACCGGCGTGCCCTTGCCCGGGTGGAAGTTCTGCGCGGTAAGCACGACATAGAGCTTGCCGTCGACGTCGAGAACGTTGCCCTTACGGACAGATGAAGCGATGACCTTGACCATTAGTCTTCCTTGTAACAGAGGTATGCGCGACACGGCGGGCCGGAAACACTGGCCCTGAAGGACGCGGAAAGAAGGATTTCGCGCCGCCACTACCCTAATTTCGCGCAAATAGCCAGCCTGAGCCGCTGTCTGCACGAAGAAAGCCTGGACTGAACCGACCATGCCGCATGCCTCACCCTGGTGGACACCCGATGTCCATGCCGACCGGCGCCCGTTTCTTCTCGGCCGCAACCGGGTGCAATCGGCGTTGCGCCGGTTCTTCGACGCGCGCGATTTCATCGAGGTCGACACGGCGACGCTGCAGGTCTCGCCCGGCAACGAGGCGCATCTGCATGCCTTCGCCACCGAGGCTCTGAACCACGACGGCACCAGCCACCCGCTCTACCTCCACACCTCACCGGAATTTGCCTGCAAGAAGCTGCTGGCCGCCGGCGAACAGCGCATCGCCTGTTTCGCCCATGTCTACCGCAACCGCGAGCGCGGGCCGCTGCATCACCCCGAATTCACCATGCTGGAATGGTATCGCGCCGGCGAAAGCTACGAGGCGCTGATGCGCGACTGCGCCGAGATCCTGGCGCTGGCGGCCGAAACCACCGGCACGAAGCGGTTCGCATTCCAGGGACAGAATTGCGATCCCTTCGCGACGCCGGAACGGCTGAGCGTGGCGGAGGCCTTCCAACGCTTTGCCCGCATCGATCTTCTCGCCTCGATTGCCCCGAGCGGCGAGACCGATCGCGAACATCTCGCCACGGCGATGACGTCGGCCGGCCTCCGCGTCGCCTCCGACGACACCTGGGCCGATCTCTTCAGCCGCGTGCTCGTGGAAAAGGTCGAGCCGCATCTCGGCTTCGGCCGTGCAACGATCCTCGACGAATACCCGACGGCCGAGGCAGCACTGGCGCGACCGGCCGCACGCGATCGCCGCGTCGCCGAGCGTTTCGAGCTCTATGCCTGCGGCGTCGAGCTCGCCAATGCGTTTGGCGAGCTGACCGATCCCGCCGAGCAGCGCCGACGTTTCGAGATGGAAATGGCGGAGAAGACCCGCGTCTACGGCGAGACTTATCCGCTCGATGAAGATTTTCTGGCAGCACTTGCGATCATGCCCGAGGCAAGCGGCATCGCACTTGGCTTCGACCGGCTGGTGATGCTTGCAACCGGTGCGGCGCGCATCGACCAGGTGCTCTGGGCGCCGGTGGCGGAGACACGAGCGTGAACGTCCACCGCCCGATCAAGACCGCGCGCGAACTGGTGGAAGCCGGCCTCGTCGACGGCGCCAGCGAGACCGCGGTCGCTGCGGTCGCCGAGCGCTATGCGGTTGCGATCAGCCCCGCCATTGCCAACCTGATCGACCCAAACGACCCGGCGGACCCGATCGCGCGGCAGTTCGTGCCGGATGCCGCCGAACTGACGCTGCTTGCCGAAGAGCGCGAAGACCCGATCGGCGACAAGCCGCACAGCCCGGTCACGGGGATCGTCCACCGCTATCCGGACCGGGTGCTGCTGAAGGCCGTGCATGTCTGCCCGGTCTATTGCCGCTTCTGCTTCCGCCGCGAAATGGTCGGGCCGCAGGGGCTCGGCACGCTGACGCCGGCCGAACTCGACGCGGCGATCGCCTATATCGCTGATCATGAGGAAATATGGGAGGTGATCCTCACCGGCGGCGATCCGCTGGTGTTGTCGCCGCGCCGGCTGACCGAGCTCATGGAACGGCTGAAGCCGATCCCGCATGTGAAGATCGTCCGCTTTCATACCCGCGTGCCGGTGGTCGAGCCGTCGCGCGTCGACGCAAGCCTGATCGAAGCGCTGAAGGCGAGCGGCAAGGCGACCTATGTGGCGCTGCACGCCAACCACCCACGCGAACTGACGCAGGACGCGCGCGCCGCCTCGGCGCGGCTGATCGACGCCGGAATCGCCATGGTGAGCCAGTCGGTGCTTCTGAAGGGCATCAACGACGATGCGGAGGTGCTGGCAAGCCTGATGCGCGCCTTCGTCGAGACGCGGATCAAACCCTATTACCTGCATCATCCGGACCTGGCGCCCGGCACCAGCCATTTCCGCCTCACGATCGAGGAGGGCCAGGCGCTGGTTTCAGCCTTGCGCGGGCGGGTCTCCGGCCTCTGCCAGCCGACCTACATCCTCGACATCCCCGGCGGCCACGGCAAGGCGGTGATCAGCGCGGCCACGATCGAAGCCGACGGCGGCGGCTGTTACACGGTCACGGATTTTCGCGGCGGCGAGCATAGCTACCCCCCGAAGGCCTAACGCGCCGCCAACCCCCACCCGTCAACCTATTGAAACTTCTTCAAAATATTCAGGTAGTGCATTTTTCTTGGCATCACGCGAGAAAAATCTTGAGAGGCGCGTCACAGCGTCCCGGCGTCAATCGTCAACTGGTCATAGGCACACAACGACGATGGAGTTGAGACCATGACCGATACCAAAGCCGTCCGCTACGATCAGGAAATCCCCGATGTACTCGGCGCCCTCGCCGATGTGCACAAGACCATGGACCTGCACGGGCTCGACCGGACGATCCACAATCTCGTCCAGCTGCGCGCCTCGCAGATCAACCGCTGCGGCTTCTGCGTGAAGATGCACACCAAGGAATCCCGGACCGAGGGCGAAAGCAGCGAGCGGCTCGACCGGATCATCGTCTGGGACCAGGTCAATGATTTTTCGCCGCGCGAGAAGGCAGCGCTCGCCTGGACCGAAGCCTTGACCGAACTCGAGCCGCGCACCGATTTTGGCCCCCTTCGTGCCGAACTGCGCCAGCATTTCAGCGAAAAGGAAATCAGTGTCATCACCGCGACGGTGGCGATGATCAACCTTTGGAACCGCATTCAGATCTCGAGGCACTGATGATGAGCGACATCAGCCACATGCAGATGTTCGAGGAGGCGCGCCCGCGCCTTCTCGGCCTTGCCTACCGCATCCTCGGCTCGCGCGCCGACGCCGAGGATGCGGTTCAGGACACGTTCCTGAAATGGCAGGAGGTCGACCGCGCCTCGATCGACACACCGGCCGCCTGGCTCACCACCGCCTGCACGCGGCGCTGCCTCGATCTGTTGAAGGCCGCGCACCGCAAGCGCGTCGACTATGTCGGCGCGTGGCTGCCGGAACCGATCCACACGGCAAGCGACGACAATGCCGAGGAAAAGCTGGCGCTGACCTCGTCGTTGACGACGGCATTCCTACTGATGCTCGAACGGCTGACGCCGAAGGAGCGCGCTGCCTATCTGCTGCACGAAATCTTCGGCCAACCCTATGAGGAAGTGGCCGAAACGCTCGACATGCAGGAAACCGCCGCCCGCAAGCTGGTGTCGCGCGCCAAGACCAATATCGGCCTCGAAAAAGCCCGGCACCAGACGCCGCGTGAACGGCAGGACGAGCTGCTCTTGGCTTTTCACCGGGCGATCCACGGCGGCAATGTCGCCTCGCTCTCGGCGCTGCTTTCGGCCGACGTAAAGCTGACGGCGGACGGCGGCGGCAAGGTCGCGACCGTGCTCGGC
Organism: Ensifer sp. MJa1; assembly: GCF_037026475.1. Taxonomy (NCBI): domain Bacteria; kingdom Pseudomonadati; phylum Pseudomonadota; class Alphaproteobacteria; order Hyphomicrobiales; family Rhizobiaceae; genus Ensifer; species Ensifer sp. MJa1. The sequence continues at coordinate 113,108 of NZ_JAKUMO010000013.1, forward strand.
GTGCTCTCGGGCAAGGAAGCGGTGCTCGCCTTCATCATCGACCGGCTCACCGAATACTGGGCGCATTACGTCTGGGAAATCGGCGACATCAACGGCGGCCGCGGCATTGTGCTTCGGGACGAGGCGAAAAACGAGATCGCCGCGACCGTCGCCTTCGGCTATGACGGCGACGGAAACGTCGACGACATCTTCATCATGCGCAACCCGGACAAGCTCACGCATTTCGGCGAGGCTGCGCTCCACTGACATTGCGGCGCTGCGCTGCCGACCAGGAGGCTGGCGAACCGCCAGTGCCCTTGAGCGCGCTTGTGCCACACCGAGGTTCTGACATGCTTGAAAAAACTCCTATCCCCCAACAGGAAACCGGCTGGCGGGCGCTGCTTTCGGGTGAGAACGCCATACATTCGCTGGTACTCAGCGGTGGCGTCGCCCTGCATGCGCTCAACATCTACGTGGTGACGACGATCATGCCGTCGATCGTGCGCGAGATCGGTGGGCTCGAATACTACGCCTGGAGCACAACGGTCTTCGTCGCTGCCTCCATTCTCGGAGCGGCCCTTTCGGCCCGCCTGCTCGGTGCCGTCGGCGCCGGCGGCGCCTATGCGATCGGGGCGCTCGTCTTTGGTCTCGGCACGCTTCTCTGCGCCATCGCGCCATCCATGGCGATGCTGCTCGCCGGCCGCGCGATCCAGGGTTTCGGCGGGGGGCTGCTTTATGCCCTCGCCTACAGCGTCATCCGCCTGGTTTTCCGGCCGGAGCTATGGACCCGCGCCATCGGGCTCATCTCGGCGACCTGGGGCACGGCCACACTGATCGGGCCGGCGATCGGCGGCATGTTTGCGGAATTTTCCACCTGGCGCGCCGCCTTCTGGTCATTGCTGCCCCTGACGGCACTTCTGGCAGCCCTCGCCTTCTCGACGCTGCCGCGCAAGGCCACCAACGAAGAAGAACGTACGCCGCTCCCCGTGATGCAGCTGCTGCTGCTCGTCGGCATCGTGCTTGCGCTCTCGGTCGCAAGTACGCGCGGCTCGGCCTTCGAACAAATTGCCTGCGTCGGCGCTGCCATCGTCCTTTTCCTCGGACTGCTGCTCACCGAGCGACGGGCAAAAGGCAGGCTGCTGCCATCAGGCAGCTTCACGCTCGCCTCCCCGCTTGCCGCCCTTTATGCTACGATTACTCTGCTGATGATCGGCCTGCAGCCGGAGATCTATGTGCCGTATCTGCTGCAGGAGTTGCACGAGTTGTCGCCGCTTTTGGCCGGCTACATCGCAGCGCTGATGTCGATCGGCTGGACGATGGGTTCGATGGCGAGTGCCCATTGGCATGGGGAACGCGCAAAGCAGACGATCTTCGCCGGTCCGGCCTGCGGTTTCGTCGGCCTGGCGCTCATCGCCCTGTTCATGCCGATGGCAGGCGCTGTGTTTATGGCGATCGCCGGACCGCTGTGCGCAGGCATCATTGCCGTGGGCTTCGGCATGGGTTTTGCCTGGCCGCACATCGTAACCGCTGTCTACGAGTTCGCGCCCGATGGAGAAGCGGAGAAAGCCTCGAGTTCGATCACCACGGTGCAACTCTTTGCCGCCGCACTGGGTGCCGCCCTTGCCGGACTGACCGCCAACGTCGCCGGCATCGAGTCGCCAACGCAGGATGGTGTCGCACTGGCAACGACATGGCTGTTCTGGCTGTTTTCGCTGATGCCGGCACTTGCGGCCCTCACTGCGAGGCGCGTCTGGCGAGCAAGGCGCCAACACGCATAGGCGTCCTCGGGCGCTGGGGTCCGCCGGACGGGACGGCGGACCCGCTCGTCGAAAGGCTATGGTACCTGAACGCATCGACCGACGAGGAGCCGCCTTAGGGAGGAGACAATGGAAGCCGAGAGCATCGGCCTTCATGGCGTGCGGGAAACGCTGCTGATCACGCTCCGGGCGAAGGCCGCGGAGAGTGCGTTGCCCGATTCTCTGTTGCGTGACCGCTTTGCCGCCGACCTCCTGCGACGCCTCGACGGCAAGGCGAAAACACCCGATGTCGGCCACGACATGACGATCGGCATCGCGATGCGCGCCTATATGCTCGATCGGTGGACGCGGGCCTTCATCGACCGCCATCCGGATGCGGCCGTGCTCAACCTCGGCTGCGGCCTCGACACGCGTATCCTTCGGCTCGATCCGTCGTCTTCGATCGCCTGGTTCGATGTCGACTTTCCCGATGTGATCGCCCTGCGACGACGACTCTTCCCCGAGAGAGCCGGCTGCACGATGATTGCCTCATCCATCACCGAAAGGAGCTGGATCGACGAGATCCCGAGCGACCGGCCGGCCATCGTCGTCGCCGAGGGCGTGCTGCCCTATCTCAGCGGCCAGGACGTGCTCGATCTTCTGCGCCGGCTAACGACGTGCCTTTCCGGCGGCGAAATCGTCTTCGATGCCTATAGTCACCTCGGCATCGAGCTTTTGCGTTTCAATCCATCCTTGCGCGCCACCGGCGCCGAGTTGCGCTGGGGCATCGAGGATGCGCGCGCACTGGAACGGGACGTGGCCGGACTGACCCTGCTCGAAGACATCCACAACTACGACGCCGGCCAGATCGCGCGCATGTCGCCGGTGGCGCGGGTTGCCATCCACTTCTTCAGCGCAATCCCCATGCTGCGTCGCATGGGACGGCTGCTGCGCTACCGTTTCTAGCCCACTTGCGAGGGCGGATGAAAAAAGGGCCGCGCCGTGCGGCGCAGCCCTTCGATAGCTGGTGACCGATCGCTTCGGATCAGGCCTTGATCGGCGCGATCGAGATTTCGACGCGGCGGTTCTGCGCGCGGCCGGCTTCGGTCGAGTTGGAGGCGATCGGACGCTCCTTGCCGTAGCCCATGGCCGACATGCGGCGCTGGTCGACGCCCTGGCCAGCCAGGTAGTTGGCAACCGAAGCGGCGCGGCGCTCGGAAAGGCCCTGGTTGTAGGAGGCGCTGCCGGTCGCATCCGTGTGACCGTCGACGTCGATCATCGTCTTGTTGAACTTGCGCAGTACGATCGCCACCGAGTTCAGCGTGTCGTAGAAGGCCGGGATCACCTGGTCGCGATCGGTCGCAAAGGTGATGTTCGACGGCATGTTGAGGATGATGCGGTCGCCAGCGCGGGTGACCGAAACGCCGGTGCCCTGAAGCTGGGCGCGCAGTTCGGCTTCCTGGTTGTCCATGTAGTTGCCGATCAGGCCGCCGCCGAGACCGCCGATCGCGGCGCCGACGAGTGCGGAGTCGCGCCGACCGGCAGCACTACCGCCAACCAGCAGACCGGTCGCTGCACCGAGGCCAGCGCCGATCAGCGCGCCACCGGCAGTATTCGACATCTTCTGTTCACCCGTATAGGGATCAGTGGTGGTGCAACCCGAAAGATAGAGGGCGGCGACTGCCAGAATGGCGCATTTCTTGATCATGGAATCAGTTGTCCCCATTGGTGCTCAAAGTTGCTTCATACTACGGATTGCGGCAGGAAGATGAAGAGGCGTCCCAATCACGCCATGGTTTACCGGCAAATGGCGTTTGCCAGCAGTCGGTGTGCCGATCGGGGCACACCATAACCGATCCTTCACATGCCCTTGATAGGACGGACACCCGGAAACGGGACCAGGAAGCTCTGCGCAGCCGCGGTCCCGCGCATCAATAGGAAATGAGGCAGGTATCGATGGCAATCGAGTTCGGCGACACGCAACGCAGTCTCAGCGACACGCTCAACGGCATGATTGCCTCGATCCGCGGCGAGACCATCACGCTGCGCGAGCTGATGACCGAGATCGGCGAACAGGGGTTCCTGCTGCTCTGCGCGCTCTTGACGCTGCCCTTCCTTCTGCCGGTCTCGATCCCCGGCGTCAGCACCGTCTTCGGCGCGGCCATCATCCTGATCTCCGTTTCGATCACGCTCAACCGCCTGCCCTGGGTGCCGCAGCGCATTCTCGACCGCAAGATCGAGACCGAGAAACTGGTACCGACATTGCAGAAGGGGGCGAGCCTCGTCTCCAAGCTCGACCGTTACGTCCGGCCACGCCTCGGCTTCCTGACGCAAGGAACGGTGATGAACCGCTTCAACGGCCTGATGATCATGGCGGGCGGCGTGTTGTTGATGTTCCCGCTCGGGCTGATCCCGCTGTCGAACACGCTTCCGGGTATCGCGATCCTGCTGCTCTCGCTTGGCATCATCCAGCGTGACGGACTGATGGTGGCCGGCGGCTATCTCTTCCTGATCGCGACATCAGTCTATTTCACCGTGCTCGCCTACATGGCCTTTGCCGCCGGCCAGGGCCTGTCGACGTTCTTCGTTTCCTGACGAAAGGGCGATCCCGCACTTGCTTGAATGAGCCCGGCCAAGTTGCCGGGCCGCTTGGTTCCTGAAATTGCTTCTAGGCAGCCAGACCGCCGAAGGCCCGGTAGCTGGCAAAATCAGTGCGGATGCCGAGCGTCTTCATCAGCGCTTCTCGGTCAAGGCCAAGCTTACGGTCAAACTCTACGAGAGCGGCGGCCACCTTCGGCGCAACGTCGGCGCTGGCAAACTCGATCATGGTAATGAAATCGAACTGGCCGGGACCGGCATGCTGCTCCAGGAACAGGTCTTTGACGTAGCCGTCCTGCTTGCGGATGACCGCAAGCGTCTTGTCGACGAGTTCGACGAACTGCTGACGCGCGTCCAGCGGCACGGTGTATTTGTTGATGCGGTAAAGCGGCGCCACGACGGCCGGGTTTGACAGACTGCTCATTGCTCTTTTCCTCTTGATCTCTTTTGAACGGGAGCAGTCGTACGACCTCAAGTAAAGCTGAGGTCAATAGCGGTCTATCGCTTTTTCTCTTAGGCGAGCGCTGTCAGCCGGAAAGGCCCTTCAGCACGTTGGCGACATTGAGCCCGATCTCCGGTACGCCGTAGCCGCCCTCCATGGAGACGACCACCGGCAGGCCCGAGCGCCTCAGCGCCTCGCCCATGCGGATATAGTCGTCGGACTTCAGACGGAAGAAGGAGATCGGGTCGCGCTCGAAGGTGTCGACGCCGAGCGAAACGACCAGTGCCTCGGCACCGAAGGCGGCGATACGCGACAGCGCGTCTTCCATCGCCGCCGACCAGACGTCGTAGCCGGTGCGGCGCGGCATGGGATAGTTCTTCGTCGTACCCTGCCCCTCGCCGGCCCCTTCCTCATCGGCAAAGCCGAGGAAATACGGAAAGGCATCGACCGGATCGCCATGCAGCGAGGCGAAGTAGACGTCGCCGCGCTCGTAAAAGATATCCTGGGTGCCGTTGCCGTGGTGAAAGTCGACATCAAGCACCGCCACCTTGCACGCGCCGTGGTCCTTTAGGCGCTGGGCAGCACAAGCAGCATTGTTGATGAAGGAATAGCCGCCATAGAGATCGATCGCCGCATGGTGTCCCGGCGGCCGGCAGAGCGCGAAGGCGGCGCGGTTGCCGGCATGCACATGGTCGGCGGCCGAAAGCGCGCAGTCCATTGCAGCACGTGCGGCGGCATAGGTGCCCTCGGTGATCGCCGTTTCGGCGGCGAAGGAGTAGTAGCCGATTGCCCCGTCGATATCGCGCGGCGGGTGCTGGCGCATGCGCCGGGCGGGAAAGCAGGTCGCTATCGCCTCGCCGCGATAGCCATCGGCCACCCAGCGCGCCCAGGCGGTTTCGAGGAAGTCGAGGTAGTCAGGCGAATGCAGCTTGAGAGCAACCTCGAGGCCATGGTGATCGGGTGCGACGACATCATGGAATCCCGCCTCCTTCACCGCCTTGAGAATCCATTCGGCCCGGAACGGCGCCTCAAAGGGGGTCACCAGTTCGCCGCCGAAAAGTTCGGTCTTGGCGTCGCGAAGCTTGTGGTCCTCGGAGTAGAAGATGCGCATGGAGTGGGTCCTGAACGGCAAGAAGGGTGCCGATAACCTACCCCAGCGTGCCGGCTTGGCAACCGCGTCCTAGCGCCTCGGCACGCGCCCCTCATCCGGCCTGCCGGCCACCTTCTCCCCGCAAGCGGAGCGAAGGACACCCGTTGCACGCACTTGCTCCATGCTCAACTCGCAAGATATCCGGATATGGCAGATGAGGTATCCGCGGAACTTCCGCGTTCCCTCTCCCCGCCTGCGGGGAGAGGGTCAGCATGAGGGGCAGTCTCCAGGAACTGCAATCTCGCTAAGCCGCGATCCGCTTGTAGAAAAACGTGGTGGCGCAGAGGCCGCCTTCCGGCCACATCGCATAATCAGGAATGACGCCGACGCGCTCCCAGCCGAGACGCGGATAGATCGCCTCCGCCTCGCTGCCGGTCGCAGTGTCGAGCACCAGCAGCGTCTTGCCGCGCGCAGCTGCCTCGCGCTCGACCGCGTCCATCAGCCGGCGCGCCAGACCCTTGCCACGAGCGGCGCGGTGGACCAGCAGCTTCTTCAGGTCACCGCGATGCGGCTGGTTCGGCATCTGCGCGACGCCGACCTGGACGGTTCCGAGGACCCGCCCCTCCACTTCCGCCACCATCAACAGCGTGTCGCCTGCCGCCACCGACTGGGCGACACCCTGCCAATAGGCAACAGCGCTTTCCGGCGGATAGGGCTGCATGAAACCGACCGACGCGCCGCCCTCGACGCAATCGGACAGCACCGCGGCAAGCGCCGGTATGGCCGCACGGGCCTCTGATTCATCGAGCAGACGGATCTCTATATCGGACATGGTCAAACCTTGGTGCGGCAGAGGATGACGGCGTAGTGAGCCGGCTCATCGTGCGGATTGTGAAAAATGTGGGCCTGTTCCAGGCCCATGAACAGGCAATCGCCGGGCTCAAGTGAATGGGGGCCGGATTCCATTGTCAGCTCCAGCCGGCCGGAGAACAGCCAGAGATGCTGGGTGATGCCCCGGTCCGACAGCTGCCGCTCGAAGACGACGCGGGCACCGGGCGGAAACTCGACCTCGACGATGTCGACAGGAGAGCCGAGGCCCTCCGGCGACACCGAGCGGCGCAGATAGCCGGATTCCGGATCGCGCCAGAGGCGTTGGTCAGCGCGTCTTGCAACCGGCGACGCTTCCTTTGTCTCGAAAGCAAAAAGAGCGGACAGCGTGGTCGAGAGCGCACTGCAAAGCTTGGCGAGAAGCTGGGCCGTCGGGCTCGTCTCGCCGCGCTCGATGCGTGAGATCATCGCCCGGCTGACGCCGGAGCTGGCGGCGAGCTCATCGAGCGTCAGGGCCTGCTCCGCGCGCAGCGCCCGGATGCGTTCGCCGATGGCATATTCCAAGGGGTCGGTTGCGTTTTCCATTATTTGAGATTGCATTTCTCATATAATGGAGTCAAGAGTGGAAAGGCTGAAAATACGGGCATGCGATGCCGCTTTGGCGACAGCGCGATACCGCTCTTTCGGCTATAGTGGCGACCTTGCGGCCAAAATCGAGAAAAGCTTACACTTCAATACTTTAGATAGTTCTCAATCGCCACGCCACATGCGGCCCTCACCGACAGGTTGACCATGACCAAGCAGCCTTCTTCGCTGACCTCGATCGCCAGCATCGTCGCCTCGATGACGGCGGTTGCGATCGGCAACGGCATGATGCTCGCCTACGTTCCCTTCGCGCTGACGCGCTCGGACGCGCCGGACTGGGTGCCGGGTGCCGCTGTGACGATGATCGCTTTCGGCGGGCTGGTCGGCTGCGTCATTGCCGGACCAATGATCCGTCGCGTCGGCCATGCCCGCGCCTTCTCCTGCTCGATGGCGCTCGTCATTCTCTCCGCCCTGACGATCGCGCTCGGCATGCACCCGCTGCTGTGGGTTCTTGCCCGCGGGCTCTATGGCGCGTCCGGCAACACCAACTTCATCATCGCCCAGAGCTGGCTCAACCATGCGAGTGAGAACCACTGGCGTGGCAAGGCGATGGCGCTGTTCTACATGGCCTATGTCATCGGCCTTGGCACCGGCGCCTGGCTGTTCGGCCAGATCCCCGCCGACGGCAACCTGCCGCCGCTCGTCACCATCTTCTTCACGGCGCTTGCGCTGCTGCCGATCGGGCTGACGCGACTGCCGACCCCGCCGGCACCTGCCAAGGTCAGCATCGACATCCCCATGGTCTGGCGCAATTCGCCGGTCGCCTTCATCGGCGTGCTGGCCGCCGGCGGCCTCTCGATGGTGGTGCAGGGCTTCACGCCGATCTATGCCGCCGCCAACGATGTCAGCCAGGGCGACATCGCCAACCTGATGTTCGTCATGCAGTTCGGCCTGATCGCCATCCAGTATCCGATGGGCACACTGTCTGACCGGATCGACCGCCGCCTCGTGCTGATCGGCACCTGCTTCTTGATTCTTGCCGCCGGCTTCTTCGCGCTCTCCGCCTCGTTCAACAACCTGATCCTGTTGATGCTGGTCTTCGCTCTCTTTGCCGGCGCAGTCGAGACTGTCTATTCGATCGCCAATGCCCATGCCAACGACCGCACGGATCCGGCCGATTTCGTGCCGCTTGCGAGCACCATGCTGGTCGCCTGGTCGACCGCCGCAACGGTGGTGCCCTTGCTGGTCACGTTGCTGATGCCGGTCTTTGGACCGCGCACCTTCATCTATGCGGCTATGGTGGTTGCAGCCCTCTACGCGCTCTTCGTGCTGGCACGCCTTAGGAAACGGGACGAGGTTCCGGTGGCCGAGCGCGAGAGCTTCGAGATCAGGAGCGCACAGATGCCCAACGCGGGCGCTCTTGTTGAAGCAGAGGCGAGCGCCGAATAGCCTGATTTATAGTGAACGAAGCCTTCATTTCCCGCTTTGCGGCGGTTGAAGGCACTGCTATATGCGGCCCATGAGCACAACATCTTCGAAAACGCCCCTTTCGCATATCCGCAACTTCTCGATCGTGGCCCACATCGACCACGGCAAGTCGACGCTTGCCGACCGGCTGATCCAGTCCACCGGCGGCCTCGCCGAGCGCGAGATGTCCGAGCAGGTGCTCGACAGCATGGATATCGAGCGCGAGCGCGGCATCACCATCAAGGCCCAGACGGTGCGCCTGCACTACAAGGCCAATGACGGCGAGACCTATGTGCTGAACCTGATCGACACGCCCGGCCACGTCGACTTCGCCTATGAGGTGTCGCGCTCGCTGTCGGCCTGCGAAGGCTCGCTGCTCGTCGTCGATGCCTCCCAGGGCGTGGAAGCGCAGACGCTCGCCAACGTCTACCAGGCGATCGACAACAACCACGAACTCGTCACCGTGCTCAACAAGATCGACCTGCCGGCGGCCGAACCCGACCGCATCAAGGAGCAGATCGAGGAAGTGATCGGCATCGACGCGTCCGACGCGGTGCTGATTTCGGCCAAGACCGGCCTCGGCATCCCCGACGTGCTCGAAGCGATCGTCACCAAGCTGCCGGCGCCGAAGAGCGACGGCGGCGACGCCGCCCCTTTGAAGGCGCTGCTCGTCGACAGCTGGTACGACACCTATCTCGGCGTCATGGTTCTCGTGCGCATCATCGACGGCACGCTGAAAAAGGGCATGACCATCCGCATGATGGGCACCGACGCCAAGTACACGATCGAACGCGTCGGCGTGCTGACGCCGAAGATGGTGGCGATGGATGCGCTTGGGCCCGGCGAGATCGGCTTCATCACCGCCTCGATCAAGGAAGTGGCCGACACCCGCGTCGGCGACACCATCACCGAGGACAAGCGCCCGACCGACAAGGCGCTGCCGGGCTTCAAGCCGGCACAGCCGGTGGTCTTCTGCGGCCTCTTCCCGGTTGATGCTGCCGACTTCGAGGACCTGCGCTCGGCGATGGGCAAGCTGCGCCTCAACGACGCGTCGTTCTCCTTCGAAATGGAATCGTCCGCAGCCCTCGGCTTCGGCTTTCGCTGCGGCTTCCTCGGCCTCTTGCACCTCGAAATCATCCAGGAGCGCCTGGAGCGCGAGTTCGACCTCGACCTGATCGCGACCGCCCCTTCGGTCGTCTACAAGCTGTTCATGACCGACGGTTCCGAGCGCGAGCTGCACAACCCGGCCGACATGCCCGACGTCGTCAAGATCTCGGAAATCCACGAGCCGTGGATCCGCGCGACGATCCTGACCCCCGACGATTATCTCGGCGGTATCCTGAAGCTCTGCCAGGACCGCCGCGGCATCCAGATCGAGCTGACCTACGTCGGCACCCGCGCGATGCTGACCTACGACCTGCCGCTCAACGAAGTCGTCTTCGACTTCTACGACCGGCTGAAGTCGATCTCCAAGGGCTACGCCTCGTTCGACTACCAGATCACCGAGCACAAGGAAGGCAACCTTGTGAAGATGTCGATCCTCGTCAACGGCGAGCCGGTCGACGCGCTGTCGATGATGGTGCACCGGATGGCGGCGGAGAAGCGCGGCCGCGAAATGTGCGAGAAGCTCAAGGAGCTGATCCCGAAGCACATGTTCAAGATCCCAATCCAGGCGGCGATCGGCGGCAACGTCATTGCCCGCGAGACCATCTCGGCGCTGCGCAAGGACGTGACCGCCAAGTGCTACGGCGGCGACGCCACCCGCAAGCGCAAGCTCTTGGAAAAGCAGAAGGCCGGCAAGAAGCGCATGCGCCAGTTCGGCAAGGTGGAGATCCCGCAGGAGGCCTTCATCGCCGCGCTCAAGATGGGCGACGAGTGAGGACCAGTCAGGTCGGATCGATCAGGGAGGCATTGCCAGAGGCTTTGCCTCCCTTTTCTTTTTTGTGTGGGAGTCTCGCCGTCTCCTCCGACGTCATCCTCGGGCTCAAGCCCGAGGATGACAACCGAGAGGGTTGGCAATGCTTGAATTGCAGGGCTGTTCTATCGCCCTCGACCACCAATGCATCGTTGCCGGGTTCTCACGTCACGGTCACCGATCGCGATGTCCGTTAATTCTCGTGACCCTCACTCCGGCAGCTTCTTCGGCAGCCAGAGCCACGCGATGATGCCCAATGCGAGGAGTGCCAGCCCTCCGACGGAGGCGGCCACATGCAGGCCGGTGAGGAAAGCCTCCTTGGCTTGACCGACCGTTTCGGGCGACAGGTCCGGCTGATCGAGCGTTTCATTGAGCGTACCCGCCACACCGGGACCGAAGAGGCGGAAACTGAGCGCCGCCAGCGAGCCCAGCAGGGTGATGCCCAATGCGTTGCCGAGTTCGTTGCTGGTCTCGGCGATCGAACCGGCCGCACCGGCGCGTTCGGCAGGCACGGCCGACACGGCGATCTCGGCCACGAGGCTGAAGGAAAGGCCGTAGCCGATGCCCGCAACAACAGTCGAGGCGATGAAGAGGGCGACGCCAGCCTCGGCGGTCGTAAAGAGAAGGAGGAAGACACCGGCCGCGATCAGGAAATGCGTCGCGACGAGCGCCGTCCTGCGGCCGATCTCATCGACGATGCGGGCCGTGCCGACACAGGTTGCCATGAGCACGACGGCGCCGGGCAAGGTCAGCAGCGCCGCGGTGAAGACGTCAAAGCCCAGCACCGACTGCAGATAGATGCCCGAGAGGTAGCCGACAGCGGACCAGACGACCAGCGGCAGGAGGCCGGTGAGGACGGCGATGGAAAAGATCCGGTCGCGGAACAGACTAAGGTCGAGCAGCGGATAGGCGATCCGCGTTTGCCTGCGAAGGAACAGCGCGATCGCAAGGATGCCGACGATCCCGGCGGCGGCTTGCAGCGCCGTGAATCCGTGGACGGCAGCCGTCTTCAGCGAATAGGTGAAGAGCAGGATGCCGGCAAAGGACAAGACGAAGCTCGGCAGGTCGATGCGGCCATAAGTCGTGGTGCGCACTTCACGTAAGAGGATCGGTGCGGCGACCAGGAAGCCGAGCACGAAGGGGACATTGATCAGGAACACAGAACCCCACTCCAGCCGCTGCAACAGCAGGCCGCCGAGAACCGGACCGATGGCAAAGCCGGCGGCAAAGGTGGCCGCGAAGATGCCGATCGCCTGGGCGCGCTGGCGCGGGTCGGGGAACAGGGCGCTGACGATCGCAAGCCCAGAGGGCAGCAAGGTCGCACCACCGAGCCCCATCAGCGCCCGCGAGGCGATCAGCGCCATGGGTGACTGCGAATAGGCAGCCCCGAGCGATCCAGCGCCGAAGACTACGGCACCGATCATGATCAGCTTCAGCCGGCCATAACGATCGCCGATATTGCCGAAGGCGATCAGCAGTGACCCGACCACGAAGCCGTAGATATCGAGGATCCAGAGCGCCTGGTCGGCGGTGGGCATGAGCGCCGAGGTCACGCGCGGCATGGCGAGATAGAGGATGGAGCCATCCATGGCCACGAGCAGCACCAGGGGCAGCACGGCGATCAGGCCGAGCCACGCGCTTCGATCTGTGGATCTTGATAGAGAAGTGTCAGTCATCGGGCACAAATCCTTTGCGAACGGCATGCGATCGCATGCCGCGTCCGCCGCCGGCGATGAGGCTGGCGAATGGTTGCGGTCGGAGGTTTAGTTCTATATACTTCAGGTAAGTTACTTTTGGTATATAGTGATGTCAAGCGCAACGGAAAAGAACCCTGTCGCCACGAAACGCGTTCGTCTCACCCGCGAACAACGGCTAAATCAGCTCATCGATGTGGCGTGGAGGCTCGTTCGCGAGGAGGGAACCGATGCGCTGACGCTGCCGCGCCTGGCCGAAGAGGCTGCCGTCGCCAAGCCGGTGGTCTACGACCATTTCGGCACGCGCAACGGATTGCTTGCGGCGCTCTACCAGGACTTCGACGCACGCCAGACGGTGGTGATGGACGCTGCCATTGCGGCGAGCGAGCCGACACTGGAGGCAACAGCCAGGACCATTGCCTCGTCCTATGTCGACTGCGTGCTGACGCAGGGCCGCGAGATCCCCGGCGTGCTGGCGGCGCTTGCCGGTTCACCCGAGCTTGAGACCGTCAAGCGGGCTTACCAACGGGTCTACATCGAGAAGTGCCGAAAGGTGCTGAGCCCGTTCACGGATGAGAAGGGCATAGCTGCGGCCGGATTCTGGGCAATGCTTGGCGCCGCCGATGGCCTGTCCAATGCTGCAGCGACAGGAGAGATCACGGCCGACGAGGCGGAGCGCGAACTCTACGAGACGATCGTTGCCATGGTGCAAAGAGGCGGCCGGTAGCCCGGAACGGAACGCGGACGTCCTCTGTTTCAGTCATCCTCTGGCTTGACCCGAGGATGCATGCATCGGTGAGCTGCGTGTATGGCCGGTCATGCCGACGAAGGGCGGGGCAGCGAAGATGCATCCGACGCAGGGCCGCCATCCAGCCCTGCAAAATCTAAGCATTGGCGTCAACAATGGAAAGTTGGCCGATTGGCCTCGGGTCTGGCTCATGATCATTCGGGCTTGGGTCTGGATCCTCGGGTCAAGCCCGAGGATGACGTCGCGGAGAGTGAGGCAGCGTCAGTGCGAGAGCATCCACGTCACGCCTGCCCAAGCAAAAACCGCTTCGAAATGCGGTCCACCAGCTTGCCGTCCTTCAGCGGCACCGCCTTGTCGACCTTGTAATCGACGAAACCCATCTTGCCGTAATAGGCAAGCCCGCCGGTATTGTCAGCGCGGATGGTGGCGTTAAGGGCTTTGAGACCGATCGAGCGGGCAAAATCGCAGGTGGCTTTGAAGAGCGCTGTGCCGGCGCCGGGAACCTTGTTGCCGGGACGCGAGAAGGTTCCGATATCGGCCCAATCCTCGGGAATTCCATCCCAGCGGTCCAGTGCCTGGAAGGCGCAGGGCGCACCGGTTTCGTCCTCGGCGACGAAGCAGCTGACGAAGCCTGGACCGGCGAGATAATGCTCGACAAAGGCTTCGGACGTGAATGGCGTCTGGTGGGCGGTGGTGCCACCGATGCGGATGATTTCGTTGAGGAAGGCGCACAGCGCTGGTGCATCGTCGTGCCGCGCCGGGCGCACATGGATCGTCCTGGTCTCGTTCGTCATTAAAAATGGCCTCCTGAAATGTCTTATCATATCGATTGGCCGAGCTGGCGCGCCGGGTTGCCGACCACGGTCGCCCCGGCCGGCACGTCCTTGGTCACCACCGAGCCCGCGCCGACGATCGCACCGTCACCGATCGAAATTCCGCCGAGGATGATCGCGCCGCCACCGATCCAGACATCGCTGCCGATCGTCACCGGGCGGGCAACCTCGAGACCCTGGCCGCGCAGCACCGTATCCTTGTGGTGTTCGGCGCAATAGATCTGCACACCCGGCCCGAGCATCGTTCCCTCGCCGATGGTCACGGCACCGCTATCGAGGATGGTGCAACCGGCATTGAGATAGACCCGGGCGCCAAGTTTGATGTTGATGCCGTAGGAGCAATGGAACGGCGCTTCAATGAAAACGTCGTCGGCAATCGCTCCAAAGAGCGCGCGCAGGCGCGGCGCCATGTTTCCGCGTTCGTTCGGCGGCATGGTGTTGTGCTGGTGGACAGCTTCACGCGCCGTCATCCGAAGTGCGTCGAGCTCGGGGTCGAGGCACGAATACCACTCGCCGGCGGCCATTTTCTCGCGCTCGCTGCTGCTCACGCTTTTGCCTTTGCTTCCGCCGCCGCGCGCCGCGCCAGGCTTTCAGGCGGCCACATCGTCTTCATGTCGTAGAAGATCTCGAAGGCCGGGGCGCCGCCTTCAAGCGACAGCCAGCTGACCTTGGAGCGGGTAAAGATATGGGCATCCGGCGGGAAATCCGAGGGACGGTCGAGGCTGGCGATCCTGAGGAAGGAGAGCCAGCCGCGCCGGCCATAGTCGCTCCAGAGCGCCGTCTGGCAGGAGGCGCAGCGGTAGACGTCATGCGGCCGGCCGCTGTCGGTGGGCAGCGTCACGACGACGGGCTCGCCCTTTTTGAGCTCGATGTTGTCGCGCTCGATCACGCCATTGACGACGAAGGCGCTGCCGACCTGGCGCTGGCAATCGCTGCAATGGCAGCAGTTGACGAACATCGGCGCGGCTTTCAGCCGATAGCGAATGCGACCGCAGAAACAGCCGCCATGTGCAATCTCGCTCATCCGTCGACATCCTCCAGCACCGGCCCAGCAGTTGCAGCCGCGCCATTGCGGCCGCCGATCGTCGCCACCCAGGCCCGCGCCAGTGCCAGGCCGGCGGCATCGGCCTCCCGGCCATGGCGTGCGGCGTGCTCACGATAGCGCGCGAGCCAGGTGGGATCGAGCCTGTTGATCGTCTCCGGAAAGGCGCGGTTCCAATCCTCGACCAGATGCGTGTCGGCTTCGAAATGGAACTGCGTGCCATAGGCGGCGCGGCCGACGCGGAACGCCTGGTGGGTGGTGACGGTGTTTTCGGCGAGATGCACCGCACCCTCCGGCAGGGTGAAGGTATCGCCATGCCACTGGAAGATCGGAAAGCTCTCGCCGACGCTGGATAGCACCGGGTCAGCGGCACCCTCGCCACGCACATGCACCTGGCACCAGCCAAACTCCTTGGCGGCGCCGAGAAGGTTTGCAGCCCCATAGGCGCGCGCCAGAAGCTGGCTGCCGAGGCAGATGCCGAGCACGGAGCGGTCGCTGTCGCCAAAGGCGCGCATCAGCGCGGCAAGATCAGGCAAATAAGGATAGGCGGCATCGTCGAGCGCGCTCTGCTCGCCGCCGAGCACGACCAGCGCATCATAGCCGTCGGGCGCTTCGGGTACGGCTTCGCCCAGATAGGCGCGGCGGACTTCGATCTCGGCCTTTGCCTCGCGAAGGGCCGTGCCGACCTGGCCGAGCTCGGTCTTCGCCATGTTTTCAATCACCAATATCCGCATCACCGCTTCCCTTCGCCATTGCGAACAGAAAATGACCACGAGCGCCTTCGCTGTTCAAGAGGCGATTGCTCGGGCGATCGAGCCGCCGCACGGTGCGCAGCACGCGGGGCGGCCTTGACTTCGCCGCCAAACTTTCCGACCCTTGGCGCATCATGATGTCGACAATGTCTTCAAACAGCTGCTTCCGGGTGTGCCCGATCGCAGGAACCTGACCCCGGCCCGGATGCTTGCGCTCTCCGGGTGAGGGGAGCCTTTCGCGTCGGCAAAGGAATTTCCGAACGCGACCGAACGAGCGCCGAATCTCCAAAAGAATCCGTTTCGATTGCGCCCCACCGGTGCGCGTCGATCTTATGTGTCAGGTCACATCATGGCAGCATCCCGCAAGAAACTTCCACCGATCATCATCAATGCCGAGGACCACAAGCGGTTGACGGCGCTCGCCTCGGCCGCACTCGAGCGCGTGCCCGAAGTTGCCGAGGCATTGCTCGCCGAACTCGATCGCGCACGGATCGGCGATCCGGCCAAGCTGCCTGCCGATAGCGTCCAAATGGGCTCCACCGTCGCCTTCGAAGCCGACAACGGCTTTTCCAAACAGGTAACGCTCGTCTATCCCGGCGAGGCCGATATCGAAGCCGGACGTATTTCGGTGCTGACGCCGATCGGAGCGGCACTGATCGGCCTTTCCGTCGGCCAGTCGATCGACTGGCTGGATCGCTCGGGCAAGGTCCATCGCATGACGATCCGCACGGTGACGGCGAGCGAAAGCGCCTGAGCGCCTTTAGGCAGGCGCCCAAACGAAAACGGGGAGGCCGGTTTTCACCGCCTCCCCGTTCCTCTGACCGTCGCTCGACAGATCAGAACTGTTTGCCGAGCTTGGCGTCGACCGACTGGCTGTTGGCGCCGCGGATGGCGAAGAAGAACAGGATCGCCGCCCAAAGGATCGACTTCTCGGCGCCGAAGAGACCTTCGGCCTGCACGATGCCGTGGAAATAGACGGTGACGAGCAGAACGATCATGCCGGCAAAGGCAGCCGGGCGGGTCAGAAGGCCGATTGCGATCAGGATGCCGCCGAAGAATTCGGTAGCGGCGAGAAGCGGCGACCAGAAGACACCCGGATAGAAGCCAAGGCCCTCGACCATGCCGATCGCGCCGAAGGGATTGGTGATCTTGCCGAAGCCGTGCACCGCGAGCAGGACGCCGGCCAGAATGCGCAGAAGCGTCTCGGCAAAGGTGTCGAGCGGCAGATAGATCTTCTCCAGCGCCGGCAGGATGGCACGCGGGCGGGAAGTGGTAGCGGTGACGTCGGTCATGGTTGGCCTCTCCGGCGGTTGGGGTGCGACAATTTGTGCAATGCCGCAATGTCTCGCCGCGACCGGCGCTCAAAGCAAGCTGCCACGCGATAAAAACATGACTAGATTGGTTGACAATTATGTGAGCGCAGCGTGAGCATCGTGCCGCAGTTGTTTCCGCGCTGCGTCGCCGGTATGGTCGGCGCCCGCGCGCAAATAGTCAGCCTTGCGCGCCGGGTGCGCTACCACCTTGAAACACTGCAAGATTTCGGATCGCCTGGATCCGGACACTGTGCTTGAAACTGGAACGATCGATGGACCAGAAGCCACGCATCACCATCCTCTACTGCACCCAGTGCAACTGGCTGCTGCGGGCTGGCTGGATGGCGCAGGAACTGCTGCAGACCTTTGGGCAATCGCTCGGCGAAGTGGCGCTCATTCCCGGCACCGGCGGCAATTTCGAGATCCGCGTCAATGACGCGCTCGTCTGGGAACGCAAGCGCGATGGCGGCTTTCCGGGACCGAAGGAACTGAAGCAGCGCATCCGCGACATCATCGAGCCGGAGCGCGATCTCGGCCACACCGACAGGAGCTGATCCTGGATTTCGGAATTCTCGCCGGCGTCTTTTCCGCCGCGTTCCTGTCGGCGACGCTACTCTTTGGCATGTCGGAAGCGGCAATCGTCGCGGCCGCACTGCACGGACAGACTGATCGAGCGGCCCTTTTCCTTGCGGCGACACTCGGCAATGTGCTTGGCGCCGTCGTCAATTTCGTGCTCGGACGCTTTCTCATCCGCTTCGAGGGGCGGCGCTGGTTTCCCGTGTCCCCTTCGGCGCGGCAGAAGGCGGAGACGTTGTTTGCCCGCTATGGCCAACCGGTGCTGCTGCTTTCCTGGGTGCCCATCATCGGCGACCCGCTGACTTTGGTTGCGGGCCTCTTGCGCATGAAACTGCCGCTGTTCCTGCTGTTCGTCACGATCGGCAAGGCGGCACGTTATGCGGTCGTGCTCTACCTGACACCGTAGCCGCGCAACACCTCAGCTGTGCGCGAAGATATCCGTCTCGTCCCAGCCGAGCAGGTCGAGCTTGGAGCGGGTCGGCAGGAAGGCAAAGCAGGCATCCGCATGCTCCATGCGGCCGTCGCGCAGCAGGCGGGCCGTCAGCTTCTCCCGCAGCGCATGCAGGTGCAGCACGTCGGAAGCGGCATATTCGAGCTGCGCCGGCGACAGGATTTCCGCTGCCCAGTCCGACGACTGCTGCTGCTTGGAAATGTCGACGTCGAGCATTTCCTTGAGATTGTCCTTGAGACCATGGCGGTCGGTATAGGTCCGCGTCAGACGCGAGGCGATCTTGGTGCAAAACACCGGCGTCGTCGTCACCCCGAAGGTGTGAAACAACACAGCGATATCGAAGCGGCCGAAATGGAAGATCTTCTGGCGGGCCGGATCGGCGAGCATGGCGACGAGGTTCGGCGCCTCCTTCTGGCCGGCGGCGATGCGGATCACATCAGCGGTACCATCGCCTGGGGAAAGCTGCACGACGCAGAGGCGGTCGCGGCGCGGTATGAGGCCGAGGGTTTCCGTGTCGATCGCGATCGCACCCCTGTAACGGTCGGCATCGGACGCGGAGATGTCACCTTCGTGGAACCGTATTGCATTCGCCATCGAAAATCCCCAGATCAAATGAAACGGTGTGGCCTATAGCGCAAAGTTGACGCTAGCGATACCGCCGACGCGCCACACCCGCCGTCCGCCGCCTCGAAAGTCCTGACAATGACGCCGTTTCGCCCCGCTCTTGCTCTTTCGGCCCTCTCTCTGGCACTGGCCTTGACGGCCCTGCCCGCACCGGCGCAAACCTATCGGGACCTGCCCGGCGTGCGGGAGATGGACCCGCTGAACGGCAATGGCGACAGGATCGTTTGTGAGCAGACCTTCGTCGACCGCAACTATCCGTTCGAATCGACTGCCCGCGGCCGCCCGGTCTACGACACGATCTACAACTGCCGCCGTGGCGACGGACCGGTCTTCCAGGGCAGCGACCTGCCGCCGTCGCTTTATCGGCAGAAGCGTGGGCTGGGGTATTGACCCGGCGCGCTTTGGCGCGTCCTGTCAATCCTTCCGCCACGTGCCTTCCGCCTGCCGCTTGGCGAAGCCTGGATCTGTTCTCAGTCTGACGGCCGGAAGCGGAGGCCACCGCCATCTTCAGCGCCGCGCGTCTTCTCAGGCGCGCAAAGGGCGATGTTGCCCTTTGAATTGTCGCACGTTTTATCCTTTAATCGGCTGCGATCGAGGGAAACACGCTGTGGGGGGAAGCATGCCCGATACCGTATCCGACAACCGGCCGTTCGCGATCAGCGCCCCAGCTCCGCGCACGCTTGAGCTGATCTTCACGCCGGCGGCGCTTGGCGACCTCCATCGACGCTACCGCATCATCGAAGCCGAGCCGGACAATATCGCCAGCCTTCGTGACGAGGTGCTGGCTGAAGCCCGTTACATCATCGGCCAGCCGCCGCTCGACCACGCGACGCTTGATCGCATGGGCAAGCTGAAGGCGATCCTGAATGTCGAGAGCAACCTGATCAACAACATGCCCTACGAGGTGCTGTTCGAGAGGGGCATCCATGTGGTGACGACCGGGCAGGTGTTTGCCGAACCGGTGGCGGAACTGGGTCTCGCCATGGCGCTCAACATCGCCCGCGGCATCGTCGACGCAGATCTTGCCTTTCGCGAGGGCCGAGAGCTCTGGGGTGGCGACGGCAACCGCTCGGCGCGCCTGCTCTCCGGCTCCGACATCGGCATCATCGGCTTCGGCGATCTCGGCAGGGCGCTCAACCGGGTGCTTTCGGGCTTCCGCGCCCGGATCCGCGTCTTCGACCCGTGGATGCCGGCATCGATCCTGAAGGACAACGGCGTCGAGCCGGCGACACTTGAAACCGTTCTGACCGAGAGCGACTTCGTCTTCGTCGTTGCTGCCGTCACCAGCGAGAACGAAGGTTTTCTCGGCGAGAAAGCCTTTGCCCGCATGCGCCCCGGCGCTGCCTTCATCCTCTTGAGCCGCGCCGGCGTCGTCGATTTCGATGCCCTGATGGCGGCGGTCGGGCGCGGCCACATCGTGGCGGCAAGCGACGTCTTTCCGGAAGAACCTTTGCCGCTCAATCATCCGGTTCGCAAGCTTCCCGGATTCCTGCGTTCGGCCCACCGCGCCGGCGCGCTCGACAGCGCCTTCAAGAAGATGGGCGACATGGTGCTCGAGGACATGGACCTGATGGACCGCGACCTGCCGCCCATGCGCTGCAAACGCGCCGAGCGCGAAACGGTGGCCCGCATGCGTTCAAAGCCGGTGACGATGAACTGAGCCTTGGGCAAAGCGTGATCGAACCGTTGTGCGCTTAACTGTTTGATTTCAGCGTGCCGTTGACGCAAGACTGCCGCACCTGAGCGCGAGAGGCTGGTGATAGCAGCCGACTGTTGCCAACCGCTTCAGCGGCTGATGCATTGGCGCTGATTAACATGTTTTATGGGAATCGCATTTAACTTTGCCTGCACATGCGACCGGTGGTGCACGCCAAGGTCGCGACAGCACTTGACCGCTTGACGCCCGAAGCTTCCGATCGAGCCGGAGCGACAGATGGCAGCACGAACCAGAGATCCGCAATGGCAGACAAGGCGCAAAGCGCTCGACGCAGCAACACAAGCGACACCTGGAACAGCTCGCTCCGATCGCTGTTCAGCCTGGTCATGGTGGCCATGCTGATTGCCGTATCGGCCATACTGGTCGGGCTTGACTATCATCGCTCGCGCAATGCCGCTATCGCCGACGCCGAGGCCAACATGCAAGGCTTCATGAGCCGGCTTGTCGACCGACTGGGCGTGCTCTCGGGCGACACCTCGGCGCTCGTCAGCCTCGTCTCCTCCGTCGCCAATTCCTTCCTCGTGCCGCCGCCGGAGCGAATGAGCGACAAGGTGGCGGTCCTGCGCGAGGGCATCACCCGTTCGCCACATATTGACGGCGTCTATGTCGGCTATCCCAATGGCGCCTTCTTTCAGATGGTCGACCTGAAGCAGGTCGCCTGGCGCGTGGCCCTCGATGCACCGCGAGGCGCAGCCATCGCCGTGCGCTCGATGGAAAGGGACGCCAACGACAAGCCGCTTCAGCGCGTGCTTTTCCTCGACAAGGACGGCATGCAGTTCTCCGAGCGGGTCGTGCCACCGACAGGTTTCGATCCCCGCACCAGGCCCTGGTATCGGGCAGCCGTCAACGGAAAGGCTGCGGTCTCGACCGGTCCTTACGAAAGTGCGACGACCCAAACGCTTGGAATGACCATCTCGCAAGCCCATCGCGGCAATCCGCAGATCGTCATCGGCGCCGATGTGATCCTCGATACGATCACCGATTTTCTCGCCCGCGAACGACTGACGGCCGGTTCCGTTTCGTTCATCCTCGATGCCTTCGGTCGACCGATCATCCATTCCGACCGGGTGATGATGCGCCGCATCATGGCGGCGAAGGACAAGGATAGCCCGATTGTCCAGGCCGAGAGCGATCCCCTCATCCAGAGCATCCGGCTCCACCCGCCGGCGCCCGGAAAAGCTGACTTCGTTCAAGTCGGCGACCGAACCTATCTCGTCATGGTGACGCCGCTTGAGTCCGCGCTGCTTCTCTCCGGCAACCGCGCCGTGGTGGCCGCGCCGCTCGACGAGCTGATGGCGGAGGCGAACCGCACCCTGGTGCAGGGCCTGGCGATTTCCGGCGCGGTCGTGGCGCTTGCGGTGCTCGCCTCGCTGGTGCTCGCTCATCTGATCACCAAGGGGCTGAACCAGCTGACCGCCAGCGCCAACCGGCTGCAGGATCTCGACTTTACCACGCCGATCGACGTGTCGTCGCATGTCAGCGAGATCTCGACGCTCGGCGGCGCGATGAACCGGGCGCGCGATGCCATCTTCACCTTCGCGCTCTATGTGCCGAAAGAACTGGTGCGCAAGGGCATCGAATCCGGCCACTTCAGCGGCCGCTCGGCGTGGCGGCAGGAGGTCACCGCGCTGTTCACCGACATCTATGACTTCACCACGCTCAGCGAGAAGCACTCGCCGGAAGAGGTCGTGGCGATGCTGTCGGAGTATTTCGACATCTTCAGCGAAACCGTGGGGCAGCACGACGGCACGATCATCCAGTTTCTCGGCGATTCGGTGTTTGCGATGTGGAACGCACCAGCGCCGGACGACAGGCATGCCGAACATGCCTGTCGCTGCGCGCTCGCCGTCGAAGCACGCCTGCGCGTCTTCAACGAGGGTCAGCGCAAGAAGGGGCTGCCGGAGTTTCGCACCCGCTTCGGCATCCACACCGGCACCGCCGTCGTCGGCAATGTCGGCGCCAAGGAGCGGCTGCAATATACCGCCATGGGCGACACGGTGAACGTTGCCTCGCGCCTCGAGGGCATGAACAAGAACTACGACACGACGATCATGGCGAGCGGCGCGGTGGTCGCCCAGGCCGGCGACGCGATCCGTTTCAGGCCGCTCGGGGCGGCGCAGGCCAAGGGCCGCGCGACCGCACTCGATATCTACGAGGTGCTGGGGGCGGAGCCCGAAGAAAACGCACCCACCCAAACGCCGCCGGCCGATCCGGAAGGCTTACAGAACGGGCAAAGCACCTAGACTACTTCTTGTCCAAGAGGCCTCAGGGTCTGGCGCTGCGGCGCGCTCGGATTACCCAGCGGATACCGCCGATGACGGCAAAGGCAAGCAGGGGCCAGACGGACCAGAACACGCCCCGCCAGGTCAGAAGATTGATCGCCAGCAGCACCAATCCGGCAAGCGCCAGAATTCCAATGCCACGATCGAGCCACGGGTTCTGCTTGAGCCAGGCAAGGCCCCAAAGGATCCCAAGACCAAGCAGCGGCCAGATGGACCAGAGGACACCGTCCCATGTGAGCAGGTTGAGTGCGACCAGCCCCGCAGCAATCACTGCAAGCACGGGCAACGATCCGCGCTTGGCCGCCGCCATCGCTCCGCTGGCCGCGGTTGCGCTGGCAGCAAGGCTGGACGTTTCGGGGGCAGCACCACCGGTGGGACGGCCAAAACCCGTGCCGCCAACCGCCGGGCGGGCGTCAGTCGTGCCAATGCGCACGGCATAGCTCGCAATCCCGCCATCGATGTTCTTCACCTCGAGTTGGCCGAGGAAATCGAAGCCGACGGCGACCTTGTTGCGCACCTGGTCATAAACTGTGTTGGAGATGACGATACCGCCGGCCGGAGCCGAGGCCTGCAGGCGCGCCGCGACATTGACGCCGTCGCCGTAGAGATCGTCACCTTCGGCAATCACATCGCCGAGATTGATGCCAATGCGAAACAGCATCTGCTGGTCGGCAGGGCACGTGGCGTTGCAGCCAGCCAATTCGTTCTGGACGTCGATTGCCGTGCGCAGCGCCTCCACCACGCTCGGAAACTCGGCGATCAGACCATCGCCCCAGGTGTTGACCACGCGCCCCTCACGCGCCTCGATCAGCCGCCCCATTTGATCGCGATGACGCTTCAGCGTCGCAAGCGTGCCCTCTTCGTCGGCACGCATCAGCCGCGTGTAGTCCTGAACATCTGCGGATAGGATTGTCGTCAGCTTGCGACGCGTCTCAGACATCGCTCCGTCCTCGCTCAAGATCCGCCGCCGCGGACGATTGCATCATGCCGCATTCGTGCGGTCCAGCCCTTTCGCTGCGCATAGAATATCAATGCTGCCCGCGAAAGCTTCAAGGCGCGCCGCGCGAAAATAACGCCGACATGCAACCATCAGGAAGATAGAACAGAGATTTGCAAGCAGGAAATCGCCGCAAAATCCGACGATGTGCCGGAAACGAAAAAACCCCGGAGGACCGGGGTTTTTCGAAACAAAATCAAAGATTTGGCTAAAGGAATGGTGCCCAGAAGAGGACTCGAACCTCCACACCCTTTCGAGTACCAGCACCTGAAGCTGGCGCGTCTACCAATTCCGCCATCTGGGCGACGAGCGGGGATGTAAAAGGCCAGAGCTGAAGTGTCAACAGGCATTTTGAAGTTTTCGTGTCGGATTGCAAAAAACTCAGTTCGAGGCGGTTTCTGCCCATCGGCGGATTGTGGATAGACCTGTTGCAAGCAGCGCTTCGGCCGCCTCCGCCGACTCCGCCTCGACATAACAGCGCATCTCCGGCGCGTTGCCGGAGGGGCGGAAATGGATGATCCGGCCATCATCGAGCGTCACCCTGAGCCCATCGATGTCGCTCACGACCTGCGGCCGAGCGATTGGAGCAAGGAAATCGGCAAGGTTCGCTTCGCTGCCGCGCAGAAAGGCCATCAGCCGCGAACTGGTTTCGACCGCGAAGTTTTCGAGCCGGTCGCTGAGTGCCACCGGGAGCCGGTAAGAGGCGGCGAACGCCGAGAGCGAGAGCTTTGCCTCAGCCGCCGCTGCCAGCATGGCGACAATGGGCAGGATGCTGTCACGGGTCGGCAGCGCACCGAGCTCGCTGCCGTTGACGAGGAAGGCGCTTGCCGTCAGCGTACCGCCATTGGCCTCGAAGCCCGCCACTTTCCGCGCACCATCCTTCAGTGCCTGCTGCATGCCCTCGATGACGAAAGGCGAACCGACGCGGGTGCGCAGGATCGACAGCCCCTCGCTGCGCTCCAGCCCGGAATTCGAGGTGACGGGGGTTACGGCAAGCGTCGCACCGAGGAAACGGCATGCCACCAGGCCCAAGAGATCGCCACGCAGTGGCAACCCGGTCTCGTCGGCAACGAGCGGGCGGTCGCCATCGCCGTCCGCCGAAACGATGGCGTCGAGCCGATGTTCCCGAGCCCAGCCCTGCAGTCGTCCAATCGTCTCGGCCGACACGGCCTCGGTATCAACAGGGATGAAATGTTCCGAGCGCCCGAGCGCAACGACATCGGCACCGAAAAACGCCAAGAGCTCGGCCATCAGATCCCGCGCGACGGTGCTGTGCTGGTAGACGCCGACCTTGAGGCCGGAAAGCGCGCCGGCCGGCAGCAGGTGGCGGTTTCTGTTGTGGAAGAGATCGGCGGCCCGGTCCGCATGGTCCTCACCGATCCCGGCATCGGCGATCGGCTCGATCTGGCCGGCGATGCCGTCGGCGATGCGGCCGATCGCCAGTTCATCCGCCTTGTCGATCTCGCCATCGGGTCGATAGAACTTGATGCCGTTGCGATCGGCCGGGATATGGGAGCCGGTGATCATCAGTCCCGCTGCGCCGTTTGCAAGGCCGTAGAGCGCAAGCGCCGGCGTCGGCACGGTGCCGCAATCGAGCACGCGCAGACCTTCCTGCGAGAGTGCTGCGGCACAGACTGCGGCAATCTCCGGGCTCGAATCGCGAAAATCGCGGGCAATCAGGATGGGATCGCCCGACCTCGCATGACCGCTTGCGACGAGATGCCGGGCAAAAGCAGTCGCGTAGCGGGCCGAGGGCTCGCCCTTCAACTCCTCGGAAAGGCCACGCAGGCCGCTGGTACCGAACTTCAATTGCATGGCATTCCTCGCTGGCATCAGGCGTTATCGGACAGAATCACAGTGACACGGCCGAAGGTCTGGCGCATCCTAGGGCGTGTTTCCCTGGATCGTCGCCGGTTTATGGATAGAAACATACGGAAATTCAAAGTGCTACAGCGACCTTGCGCACCGAAGGGCGCGCGGCGCTGCCAGGACGGCGAAAGGACGGAAATCCGGCGGTTTCCGGCAGCGGTTGCCGTGCGTTCCTCGCCATGAATAAACCAAGAAAAACAAACGTAATGCATGCAGGGACACAACCGGAAGGCATAGCCTTCTGAAAGTGAGGACAAAATGACGGGATTTCGCAATTTCGTTATCGGCTGCAGTGTGGCCGCCGCCTCCCTGATCACCCCCCTCGGACCTGTTCAGGCAATGCCGATCCAGGCGCCCGACCTCAAGATCAAGGCACAGGGCGACGTCCAAACGGTGCAATACTACCATCGGCGTTACTATGGTGGGTACGGATGGGGCGGACCCTACTACCGGCGCGGCTGGGGCGGCCCCTACTACGGCTCTGGCCTGAGCTTCTCCTTCGGCACGGGCGGATACTATGGCGGCAGCTACTATGGCGGCGGCTACTACCCCCGCTACGGCTACTATCCCCGCTACGGTTACTACCCGCGCTATGGCTACTACCCGCGCTACTACCCGCGGCGCTACTACGGCGGCAATTATTACGGCGGCAACTACTACTATCGCGACCGCTATGTCGGCGGCGGCAATACGCATGTCAGTTGGTGCCTGTCGCGCTACCGCTCCTATAATCCGGCCACCAACCGGTTCTTGAGCTACAGCGGCGTCTACAAGATCTGCTATTCGCCGTACCGATAGGCATTTTCACCCGCGATGCGGCGTAATTGCCGCATCGTTTCCCATCGTACCTACAGCGCCGCGCGTCTTGCCGGACGTGCGAAAGGATGCTGTAGCCCTTTAAAGGGCTGCATGTATTTATCCTTTAATCGACTGCGATGAACGGAAACATGCAATAGCCCGCACCTGCGGGAAGGTGACCGTTGTGTCCCGATATGTCGGAGTTCTCGGTTAAGCCGCCATTAACCGCAAGAATCTAGCGTTCCGGAAAGCTCCACAATGCTGCCGGGATAAATCATGCTGCTTCCGACCCAGCAATCATCCGCCACCGCCACGACCAGCCTCGTCGGCTCGATCCTCAAGGACATCGAAAAGCGGCAGGCGGAAGAAGAGGAAAAGGCCAAGGGCACCAAGGACGACAAGATCCTGAAGGCTCAGGTCATATCCGACGATGCCCGCAAGGCCGCCAACGAGAAGATCAACGCCCACTTCTTCGACAATGCCCGGGGAGACGCCAGCAACAACCGCGCCGTGCTGATCCGCGCGGTCGGCGAGTACTTCGGCATCGATCGCGAGACGTTCAACTCCGACGCCGCCTTTGCCCGAAACGTCGAAAACCAGCTCAAGAACCTGAAGGCGGACGAGATTGCCAAGATCGAGGAGGAACTCGGCGTCGACAAACTCGGCATGTCCCTCGGCGATCTGGTCGAGGCGCTCAAGAACCCTTCAGGCCGAGAAAACGAAATGCTGAAGGCGGCGCTGGGCGAAACGGGCGAAAACGGCGCACAGGGCCAAGCACAGGCCGCCAAGGCGGTCGATCGCCTGAAATCCGCGAGCGAGACCGGGTCGCTCGAAGAGGCGCAGGTCAACAGCTTGCGCAACGATCCGACCCGCAGCACCAACAAGCAGTCGCTGGACGAACAGGAACAACAGGTGCGCGCCCTTCAACTGAAGGATGAACTGGAGAGCGTCGCCGACAGGCGCGAGCGACAGCTGCCCTTGATCCGCATTGATGAGAGCGGCCTCTACAGTCCCGCCGCCCAGAGCCTCTAGACCTGTTTTCTGCGCACGATACCGAGCCGCGCCAGCACTTCCTTCGGGATGCCGTAGCGGCGAACCGCATCCCGGCTGTCGCGCAGACCGCAAATCTCGCGCTGGATGAAGAAGGCCCAGACGGCATCGGCGGCTTCATCGAGAAGACGTTCGCGCAGATCCGGTCCCGCCTCCGCCTTGAGATCCGACAACGCCGCCAGCGCCTTTTCCACCTTGAGGCCATGCCGTCCGAGCGCATCCGCCCGTTCCGACATCAGTTCGTATTCGAGCACGTTGAAGGCGCTGCCGGTGGAGATGTTCGAGCTCAAGCCCCGTGGGGGACGAAGGGTCATCCGAAACTCCTACTGCATCCTTTGACCGCAGCCGATGAAACGACGAAAGATGCCGCGGTTCACAAGTGCCACAGCGACCATCGGCGTCTGGCACGCGCGCGACGCTGTCGGGGGCTCAGCCGGTCTAGCCCCGTTAAAGATGGACCTCTGCAGCGCCTCAGGCAAGCGGTGACGCTGCCTGCGGGCCCGTCGAACATGGTTAAGGTTTCGTAAACCTCTTTCTCCTAATCTTGGCCATCATGCCGAATCCCCTATCCGCGGCCGGGCCGCGGCTGTCCGGCCCTTGGCCGAGACGCGCATGAGGCGCCAACCCGTCAGTGACGAAGTGAACAGTCCGCGCGGCCCGGAAATTGGCCAGCGCCCAAGCGTGCACCCGCGTTTCGTCGGCTAACGACGATTGGTCAACCCTACTGCATGTTTCCTTTGATCGTGGTCGATTGAAGGATAAAAACATGCAGCGATTCAAAGGGCCAAGGCGACCTTTGCGCGTCCGGTAAGGCGCGCGGCGCTGTAGGCCAAGCGAGATGGAGACCAGAATGCTGATACCCATCCAGACGGCCCGAGCCGCGGCCGCTCCCGCCGAGGACGCCAGCCTCAAGACGCAGCAGCCGGCCATTCCGTTACCGGCCTCGCAGCGCGGCGAAGCGATCCAGAAGATTCTCGATGCACTGACGCGACACCTTTCCGGTCGCGAGATCCTGTCAAAGGATGCGCTGGTGCGGCTGATGGAGGACCTGGCACGGATCCTCAAGTTTCCGCCGCTGCCGCAGGAGGGCGGGCGCGATTTCGTCAGGCGCCTGGTGGCCTTCCTCGAAACCATGCCGCCGTCCGACCGGCTGCTCTTGGAGCGCCAGCTTGGCGGCCGCAGCCTCGCCCTTCGGGTCGGCCTGCTTGCCGACCTGCCGGCCATCCGCAACGGTGCGCCCGCGCCGAACGGTACGGCGACGCCGATGCCCGCCCAGGCGCGCGACGTGATCCTGCGCAATCCCTCGCTCCAGCCTGCCATGCCGCTGAACCCGAGCGCTGCACGCGCCGCCGTTGCCGGGGAAGTCGCATTGCTGCAGGCTGTGCTGCGCAAGACATTCAGCGTCGGCAACGACAGCGATGTCTTCGAAGCGCAAGGGGAAGACAGCGAGCGGCCGTCGCCATCCAACCTGCAACAGGACCGGGCTGACAGAGCACCAGCGCGGGCCGAGGCTCGTACGGGAAGGCACCCGTCCACCGATGGTGCCGAGGCCGGCAGCGCTGCCGCGCTGCTTGCCGGCGAAGGCGAGATCGACGACGTGGCGCCGCTTCGTGCCGAAACAGCCGAAATCGCCCAGGCAACCGAGCCACATTCCGAGCCGGTCCGCAATCCCCCCGCGACCGATCCGACGACCAGTGACACCGCTCCCGAGGCACAGCAGGCCAATGAGATGGAGGCGGGTGAAACCGTCGACAGCCCGATCGGTGACGTGGTCGATGACCAGGATCCCGATGGGACCTACGGCCCGCTGCCAGACACGGATGAGGACGTCGACAGGACAGCAACAAGATCGCCCGGACGGGGCGAAGCGGAAACACGCCCGGCCCGGGTGCTTTCCGACGCGATCAAGACGCTCATTCGTGACAGCGTGGCGCTGCCCGCGGGGGCGGCCGCGGCTGAAACGCAGCCGGACGACACCGGGCCGTTGTCTGCACCGCCTCCGACGTCGGCAGAAGAGGCCGCTCTGCCGGGACGCGAAGCCGATGCGGCAGCCCGCCGACGCGAGGCACCGGACGGCGGCAGTCCCCTGCCGTCGCTGCTCGACGATCAGCCTGAAGACACGGCGACAGCACAAAGGGCGCCGACCGACATGCAACCGCAACGCCCGGCCGACGAGCAGACGATGCAGCAGGTGATCGCCCGGCTGGTCGAAAACGGTCTTCCGCGCGAAGCCATTCCCTTCACCATCATCCCCTACCCAGCCGCCGCCGATGATGCCGAGCATTTCAAAGACGCCGCGCACGAAATGCCCGGTGGGTCGGAAGATGAGGCATCGGCGGAAGAACAGGAAGCGCCAGCGGAAGATGGTGGCGCGGAGGCAGACGAAAACGCTGGCGAGATGAACGACGCCCTGGCGGAAGACAACGTGCCCGAAGCCTCGGACGCCTATGATCTCTATCGCAGACTTGGCGGCCTTGGCTGAGGGGAGGCCCAAGGACGGCGTGAGATGACCGTCAGTCAGGATTGACGCCGCTTCTGCGGGGTGAACCCGCAATTTCGGTGCTCGGCGGGCAGATCGGTCCCTCTTTTTTCCCATTGGCGTTCGCAAAGAAAAACCCGCGGAGATCGCTCTCCGCGGGTCTTCCAATTCAAACGTCAGGCAACGATTACTCGTTGTTCTGGCGGTTCTTCAGAGCGGCACCGAGGATGTCGCCGAGCGAAGCGCCCGAGTCGGACGAACCGAACTGAGCAACGGCTTCCTTCTCTTCAGCGATTTCCAGAGCCTTGATCGACAGCTGGATCTTGCGGTCCTTCTTGGAGAAGTTGGTGACGCGAGCGTCGACAACCTGACCAACCGAGAAACGCTCCGGACGCTGTTCGTCACGGTCACGCGACAGGTCAGCGCGGCGGATGAACGAGGTGATGTCTTCGTGGTTGACGAGCTTCACTTCGATGCCGCCATCGTTGATCGCGATGACTTCAGCCGAGACAACGGCGTTCTTGCGCAGTTCGCCCGAAGCAGCGGCGTCGCCGACTGCATCCTTGCCGAGCTGCTTGATGCCGAGCGAGATGCGCTCCTTCTCGACGTCGACGTCGAGCACAACAGCGCGAACGACGTCGCCCTTGTTGAACTCTTCGATGACCTGCTCGCCCGGACGGTTCCAGTCGAGGTCGGAAAGGTGAACCATGCCGTCGACGTCGCCGTCGAGGCCGATGAACAGGCCGAATTCGGTCTTGTTCTTGACTTCGCCTTCGACTTCGGTGCCAGCCGGGTGGCTATGCGCGAATGCCTGCCACGGGTTCTCGAGCGTCTGCTTGAGGCCGAGCGAGATACGACGCTTGGTCGGATCGACTTCGAGAACGACAACGTCGACTTCCTGGCTCGTGGACAGGATCTTGCCGGGGTGTACGTTCTTCTTGGTCCAGGACATTTCGGAGATGTGGATCAGGCCTTCGATGCCCGGCTCCAGCTCGACGAACGCACCGTAGTCGGTGATGTTCGTGACGGTACCGGAGATCTTCTTGCCGACCGGGTACTTCGCACCGATGCCATCCCACGGATCCGACTCGAGCTGCTTCATGCCGAGCGAGATGCGGTGGGTTTCCTGGTTGATGCGGATGATCTGAACCTTGACCTGCTGGCCGATGTTCAGGATCTCCGACGGATGGTTCACGCGGCGCCATGCCATGTCGGTGACATGGAGCAGACCGTCGATGCCGCCGAGGTCGACGAACGCACCGTAGTCGGTGATGTTCTTGACGACGCCTTCGACAACCTGGCCTTCTTCAAGGTTCTGAACGATTTCAGAACGCTGCTCGGCGCGGGACTCTTCAAGAACCGTACGACGCGAAACGACGATGTTGCCGCGGCGCTTGTCCATCTTGAGGATTTCGAAGGGCTGCGGGTTGTGCATCAGCGGGGTCACGTCGCGGATCGGACGAATGTCGACCTGCGAGCGCGGAAGGAAGGCGACTGCGCCGTCGAGATCGACGGTGAAGCCACCCTTGACCTGGTTGAAGATGATGCCTTCGACGCGTTCGCCGGCTTCGAACTTCACTTCCAGGCGCATCCAGCTTTCTTCGCGGCGAGCCTTTTCGCGCGACAGAACAGCTTCGCCGAGCGCGTTTTCGATACGCTCAACGTAGACTTCGACTTCGTCGCCGACCTTGAGCGAGCCGTCCTTGGCCTTCGCGCCGAATTCCTTCAGAGCGATGCGGCCTTCGACCTTCAGACCGACGTCGACAACGGCGACGTCCTTTTCGATGGCCGTAACGATGCCCTTGGCAACATAGCCTTCGGCGAGATCGGTCTTCGCGAAGGATTCTTCGAGAAGGGCGGCGAAATCGTCACGGGTAGGATTGGTAGCAGACATGGAATCTCCTGCATGCATCTCGCGTGGAGACGCACATGCGCCGGGGGGCTGGTGTTGAACAGGCCTGAACCCAGTCCGCTTCGTCTAAGAAGCAATCCGGCGCGTGGACGGAATTTCAGGCTATGCAAGAAGGGCGATCCTGACCAAGTCGGGGATGGGCTCTTCTTCAGATCTTCTTGATCAGGGCCGCATCGATCAAAGTCTTCGCGGCCTGAAACGCCGCCTCTATACTCATTTCAGACGTATCAAGCAAGTGCGCGTCGTCGGCCGGGCGCAATGGACTGTCGGCACGGCCCATGTCGCGCTCGTCGCGCTTCTTTACATCGTCGAAAATCGCAGCGTAGTCGGCCGTCTGGCCGTTGCCGATGATCTCGTCATAGCGACGCTTCGCCCGCACCTCTGGCGACGCGGTGACATAGAGCTTCACGGGCGCATCCGGGCAAACGACCGTGCCGATGTCGCGGCCGTCGAGTACCGTTCCGGGCTCGCGCAGCGAAAAGGCGCGCTGCGCCTCGACCAGGGCTCGGCGCACCGCCGGCATGACCGCGATCTTCGAGGCCGCCTCGCCGATTGCGTGAGCTGAAAGCACCGCGCGATCGAGACCCGCCAGCTCCACCTCGCGCGCCATCGTCTCGGCAACCGCTTCGTCGTCAAGCGGCAGGCCGGCATCGAGCAGCGCTTTCGCAGTGGCGCGATAGGTGAGCCCCGTGTCGAGATGGTGGAAGCCGTATTCCTCGGCGATCCGGCGCGAGAGCGTGCCCTTGCCGGCCGCGGCCGGCCCGTCGATGGCGATGGTGAATGTCATTTTCCAACCTGCATATGTATATGGTCGTCGTGCCTGGCGGCCCGGCACCCCTGAAACCTAATGGAGTCCGCCTCGACGCCAAGCCTTTGCGCCAGATGCGGTTCCACGAATATTTTCGCGACGCCGAAGCCACGACCTTCGTCGGAGAGCCAGCGAAGCGCCTCCCGCGTCCGGCCCTGTTCGAGCGGCACCGGTCGCCACAGTGGCTGCAAGAACGCCAAATCCCAGCGCAAGGTCAAGAGGTCCTGACGATTGCCGCAGGGAAGAGGGCTGCCCGGAAGCGGCTCTTCGAAGGCGAAGTAGCCGATCGGCGAGCGTGTCGCCTGGTCCAGAAAGCGGCCGTCGGCATCCTGATAAAAGAACGCCACGTCGAGTTTGCGGCCGTCCGAGTGGGACAGATGCGGAAACAGCGGAAAGCCATCGAAGAACGGAAAGTTGGCGTCGAGAGCCAAGGTGGTGGTTCCCGGAAATGCCTGATCCATTCGTTGCGACAAGGCCGTCGCCGCTTCCTGCAGCTTCGGTGAGACATATTGGCGGTTCAAAGCACAATACAGCGGTGACTGCATTCTGAGACGCGAGGAGCCATCGTCAAGGCAGGGCAACGGCACCCGGCCGAAGAGTGGCGCAACCGCATAGCTTAGCCCGCTGCCGATCGTGTAGAGACCAACGAAAAGCGCGAGAAAACCGAAGGCGCCGACGCCACCTTTCCTCAGCCGTGCGAGGGCGAACGAGAGGATGAGAATGACGCCGCCGATCTGCGTCAGCAGCGTGAGGACGAGGACGGCAGCGGTCGCCAGCAGCCCCTTGGTCTTCAGCTTCGGGCTCACGTCGCCCTTCACTCGATCCTCGCCCCAAGGCCGGTCATCAGCTCGGTGAAACCAGGAAAACTGGTGGCAATCATCGTCGTGTCGTCGACGGTGACCGGGTGCTCAGAGGCGAGCCCCATCACCAGGAAGCTCATGGCGATACGGTGGTCGAGGTGGGTCTCGACGCGTTCGCCGGAGGCATTGCCAAGGCCCTTGCCGCCTGGGCGGCCACGCACGACGAGCGAGGACTTTGCCTCCTCGCAATCGACGCCATTCAGCTTCAAGCCTTCGGCCACGGCCGAAAGACGATCCGACTCCTTCACCCGCAGTTCTTCGAGGCCGTTCATGGTCGTTGCGCCCTCGGCAAAGGCGGCGGCGATGGCGAGTACCGGATACTCATCGATCATCGACGGCGCCCGCTCGACCGGCACTTTCACGCCCTTCAGTTCGGAGTGGCGCACCTTCAGGTCTGCCACGTCCTCGCCCCCGGACGACCGGGCGTTCAGCACCTCGATATCCGCTCCCATGTCCTGCAGCGTCAGGATGAGGCCGGTGCGCGCCGGGTTCATCAGCACGTTCTCGATGATGATGTCCGAACCCGGGACGATAAGGGCTGCAACCAGCGGGAAGGCCGCCGAGGACGGATCGCCCGGCACATCGATCGACTGGCCGGCGAGCCTGCCACGACCTTCAAGGCGAATGGTGCGCACGCCCTCGACATCAGTCTCGACCGAAAGCGCGGCGCCGAATCCCCTGAGCATTCGCTCCGTATGGTCGCGGGTCATCACCGGTTCGGTCACGCTTGTGATGCCCGGCGCATTGAGACCGGCAAGGAGTACGGCCGATTTGACCTGGGCGGACGCAAGCGGCACGCGATAGCTGATCGGCGTCGGCGTCTTCGGGCCGCGAAGCGTTGCCGGCAGCCGGTCACCGACCGCAGCCTTCACCTGTACGCCCATTGCGCGCAGCGGATCGAGCACCCGTGCCATCGGCCGCTTTGCGAGCGAGGCATCACCGATAAACGTCGTCTCGAAATCATAGACGCCGGCAAGCCCCATCACGAGGCGGCAGCCGATGCCGGCATTGCCGAAATCGAGCGGCGCTTCGGGCGCAAGCAGCGCGCCGTTGCCGGTGCCATCGACGCGCCAGCCATCAGCTTCCTTGCGGATCCTTGCTCCCATCGCCTGCATCGCTTTGGCGGTGGCGATCACGTCCGCGCCCTCGAGCAGGCCGGTGATGCGCGTTTCGCCGGCGGCAAGCCCGCCCAGCATCAGCGCCCGGTGCGAGATCGACTTGTCGCCGGGAACGCGGACGATACCGCGAAGATCAGCCGACTTACGAGCGGTGGCGGGTCTTGGACCCAGTCCTTGGGACATGCGGTTTCCTTAAAGCAAGTACAGGCCGCTGGCGCGATCCTGCAGACAGGCGCGCACCCGCACCCATTTTGCGCAGCACTCCTATCACAACCCCTGCTGCATGTTCCCATAAAACATGGCGAGCAGCGATCCTCGCAAGCGCTCCGAGGCCCGCCGCACCGGGGCTTTGGCGTTTTGCCTTTGACAGATGCGGTCAAGATGATTATGGGGACCGGCTAATCATCATAAGCTTGATACCCTTTCCACCCGCCGGTTTTCCGGCAAGCGCCGGCTCGGCCGGCCATTCAAGAGGCTTTGACAGTGGCAAAACCGGAACTTGGAACAAAGCGCATCGACCCGGAAACGGGGCGCAAATTCTACGATCTGAACCGTGATCCGATCGTTTCGCCTTACACCGGCAAGTCCTACCCGCTGAACTTCTTCGAAGAAACCTCGGTCGCCAAGGTGCTCGAGAAGGAAGAAGAAGAAGACGTCACGGAAGTCGATGCAGAGAACACCGAAGTCGAACTCGTTTCGCTCGAGGATGCCGATGATGAGGCAGCGGGCGGCGACGACCTGCCGGATCTCGGCGACGACGATGTCGAGATCGACGGCGACGACGATGACGACACCTTCCTGCAGACCGACGACGAAGACGATGACGACGACATGAGCGACCTCATCGGCGTTTCGGACGACGACGAAGACGTCTAAGCGCTTCAAATGACAAAGGAATGCTCCCGTCCTCGGCCGATAGCGGCCCGGACGGGAGAAAACAGGCCCGGACAAAAATAAATCCACAGGCCACGCATTTTTCGGCTTGCCATCCTCAAAAAGGGGAAGTAATAAGCCGCCACTCGCCGGAAACAAACAGCCCGACGAACTTCCCGGACCGGCCTAGCCGGAACCCGATATGGGGCTATAGCTCAGCTGGGAGAGCGCTTGCATGGCATGCAAGAGGTCAGCGGTTCGATCCCGCTTAGCTCCACCAAACTTCTCTCGAAGCGATAACTGTAAAAACCCTAAGGTCCGCTGCCCGCTTCCATTTCGTCGAGCGAGTCCAGGATCATCGTCAACAGCCGGATGATGTCGGCCGATTCGAGCAGGGCGTTGCGGATTTCACGCTCCGACCGGGTCGGTATGGAGGCGGCGATATCCAAGAGGACATTGGTGACGTCAGGCGCGTCGGTGTTCGGCTCCATGCCGGTTTGCTCGCGCATGCAGCGGATCAGCGCCACTGCGCCTTCGAGCAGCCGTTGCGCCTGCAACGGGGTGAGTTGATGGACCTCATTGGCGGCGCGGAACAGCTGGGATCTGAAGCCCGATATCGTGGTCATCTCCGCAATGATACTCCTTTCGGGCTCAAATGAAAGTGGTAGCTCCTTGCGGACGTGCAACGTTCGGGTGAGGACAACATGGGCGCGGGCACAAAGCTACACGCGCGTACGCCCAGATCCGGAAAACACGCATCCATGGCCGCGTCCCAAGAGCCACCGCAACGGACCGCATTGACGATTTGTTAAGCATCGGAACGCAGAAGCTGGTGTCCATGTTCCTGGTCTCGAAAATCTTCTGGCTCGTGGCGCAGCCGCTGTCGCTCTCGTTCCTCGCAGCCCTTGCCGGGCTCATGGCAATGGCTGCGGGCTTGCGGCGCATCGGCGTCCTGTTCTCCGGCCTCGGCGCGCTCACGCTCTTTGTCACCCTGTTTACCGCCGCCGGCCCCTACGCCCTGCAAACGCTCGAGGATCGCTTCCCGCGCCCGGCGGCGCCCGCCTCGCTCGCCTGCATCATCGTGCTTGGCGGCGCCTTCGAAAACGAGGTGATGGCCGGCCGTGGCGGCATGGAGTTCAATCAGGCGGCGGACCGTTTCATCGAGACGGTGGTCCTGGCGAAGCGCTATCCTGAGGCGCGTATCCTGGTTTCCGGCGGAGACGGCTCGTTCAGCGGCGCCTATGCCGGCGATGCCGACGCGTCGCGCGGTTTCCTCGCCGCATTCGGTGTGAGCGATGAGCGGCTGATCCGTGAGGAGGAGTCGCGCACGACGTTCGAGAATGCCCGCAACACCAAGGCGATTCTTGCAGAAAACGGCCTTTCGAACTGCGCCCTCGTCACCTCCGCCTTCCATATGCCGCGCTCGGTCGGGCTTTTCCGCGCGCTCGACATTCCGATCATCCCCTGGCCGACGGACTACCGCACCAGCGGCAACATTGGCCTTGGCTTCGATTTTACCCAACCGTCGCTGAACGCTCAGCTGACGACGACGGCGGTGCGCGAATGGATCGGGCTTCTTGCCTACTACCTCTCGGGACGGACACCGTCGATGCTGCCTGCCCCATGAGGCTGTTGACGCGGGGGCGCAGAATGCCCCAGCTTCAACGACACGCCGAATCTTGGAGCCCCCATGCCGATCCTCGAAATCCTCGACTATGCCGGTGTCGCCGTCTTTGCGGCCACGGGCGCGCTCTCGGCCTCGCGCAAGCAGCTCGACATCATCGGCTACCTGTTTCTCGCATCGGTGACCGGCATTGGCGGCGGCACGATGCGCGACGTCGTGCTGGGGGCCACTCCGGTCTTCTGGGTCACCAATCCCAATTACCTGCTCGTCTGCGTCACGGTCGCAGTCGCCCTGTTCTTCACCGCACACCTGTTCGACTCGCGCTACCGGGTGCTCGTCTGGCTCGATGCGGTCGGCCTTTCGGCCTATAGCGTCATGGGGGCTGCCAAGGGGTTCGCGGCGACCGGCTCGGCGACGGTAGCGCTCGTCACCGGCATGCTGACCGCGACCTTCGGCGGCGTTCTTCGCGACATTCTTGCCGGAGAACCATCCGTGCTTCTGCGGCCGGAAGTCTATGTCACGGCAGCCCTGATCGGCGCCGGCGCCTTCGTGCTGGCGACAATCGCCGGACTGCCGCTTACGGCAGCATCGACGCTCGGCGTGATTTCAGCCTTTGCGGTCCGCGGCGGCGCACTCAAGTTCGGCTGGACCCTGCCGACGGGCAAGGCACTGCCGGGCCGGGATCCTGACGATGTGATGTGAGAGGTGCTGGTGTTCGGCACAGGCAACGCGCGATCAACTTATCTTGAACACTGGCTACTGCAAAGCGCTACGGCTACCGACCTTTGCGCACCTGTCAGGCGCGCGGCGCTGAAGACGGCGCGATCAGCGACCGCCCTTGCGGCGCAGCCGGATCACCACGTCGACATGCGCGATCTCCATGCCTTCGGGAGGCTCCGGCAGATTGTCGATCTGGATGTTGCTGACCGGAATGTCGAGAACCTCGTTCTGGCCCTCGATGAAGAAGTGATGGTGGTCCGAGACGTTGGTGTCGAAATAGGTCTTGGCGCTTTCGACAGCGAGAACGCGGATCATCCCGGCCTCGGTGAACTGGTGCAGCGTGTTGTAGACGGTTGCCAGTGAAACGGGCACGCCAGCCATGACGGCCTCCTCGTGCAGCTCCTCGACGGTCAGATGGCGATCACCCTTGGCAAAGATGAGATCGGCGAGGGCAACGCGCTGACGTGTCGGACGCAGGCCGGAATGGCGCAGCCTTTCTCC
Organism: Ensifer sp. MJa1; assembly: GCF_037026475.1. NCBI lineage: Bacteria > Pseudomonadati > Pseudomonadota > Alphaproteobacteria > Hyphomicrobiales > Rhizobiaceae > Ensifer > Ensifer sp. MJa1. The sequence goes on from NZ_JAKUMO010000013.1 coordinate 151,389, forward strand.
CGAACTCACTTCAGTTGCTTTCGTCATCAAGGGTCGTTCCATGTATCCCGGCGAAATTCACAATACTTCCCTTGCGATATAACTTTTGCGCCCACTCCTTTCAATAGATTCCGGCCGCAACATGCGTTGCAAAGCCCGAAAAACCGGTCAAACTCGGGGAAGGCTGGCAATTAACTCTGGTCGCGCCCACATTGATCCTGTAAGCGACGGCGGAATGAAAATGCCAGCGGAAGCGCCCAAGACCGGGCCGGAAACTGCAAGGTTTGCGTTGTTGCGCTTCATTTCATGACGAACTTGCTCTAAAGCAGGTCGGACAACACATTTTGTTACGTGGGGAAACAACCATTCATGACGACCAGACAATCCAGCTTCAGCTATGAGGAAATCCTGGCCTGCGGCCGTGGTGAGTTGTTTGGCCCCGGCAACGCCCAGCTGCCGCTGCCGCCGATGCTGATGGTTCACCGCATCACCGAGATCTCGGAAACCGGCGGCGCCTTCGACAAGGGCTTCCTGCGCGCAGAATATGACGTGCGGCCAGACGACTGGTATTTCCCCTGCCACTTCCAGGGCAACCCGATCATGCCGGGCTGCCTTGGCCTCGACGGCATGTGGCAATTGACCGGCTTCTACCTCGGCTGGCTCGGCGAGCCCGGCCGCGGCATGGCGCTCTCGACCGGCGAAGTGAAGTTCAAGGGCATGGTTCGTCCCCACACGAAGCTGCTTGAGTACGGCATCGACTTCAAGCGCGTCATGCGCGGCCGGCTCGTGCTCGGCACGGCCGACGGCTGGCTGAAGGCCGATGGCGAGACTATCTATCAGGCGACCGACCTGCGCGTCGGCCTGTCCAAGGACAAGGCCGAGTAATCCGGGCCTGCCGCACCGAACGAAATAACGAAAAGGTCACTATCATGAGACGGGTTGTTGTCACGGGCCTCGGCATTGTTTCCTCGATCGGAAACAATGCAGACGAAGTCACGTCGTCGTTGCGCGACGCCAAGTCGGGCATCACGTTTTCTCCGGATTTCGCCGAGAATGGCTTCAAATGCCAGGTCTGGGGCGCGCCGTCGCTTGATCCGACCGAGCTCGTCGACCGCCGCGCCATGCGCTTCCTGTCGCAGGGCGGCGCCTGGAACCACGTCGCCATGAAGCAGGCGATTGCCGATTCCGGTCTCGAAGAAGCCGTCATCGCCCGCAACGAGCGCACCGGCATCATCATGGGTTCGGGCGGCCCGTCGACCCGCACCATCGTCGAGGCGTCCGACATCACCCGCAAGAATGTCAGCCCGAAGCGCATCGGCCCGTTCGCCGTTCCGAAGGCGATGTCGTCCACCGCATCGGCGACACTTGCCACCTGGTTCCAGATCCACGGCGTCAACTATTCGATCTCGTCGGCCTGCTCGACCTCGGCGCACTGCATCGGCAATGCCGCTGAAATGATCCAGTGGGGCAAGCAGGACGTGATGTTTGCCGGTGGCCACGAAGATCTCGACTGGACCATGTCCAACCTCTTCGACGCCATGGGCGCGATGTCGTCGAAGTACAACGACACGCCGGCGACCGCCTCGCGCGCCTATGACCTCAACCGCGACGGTTTCGTGATCGCCGGCGGCGCGGGCGTTCTGGTGCTCGAAGAGCTGGAGCACGCCAAGGCGCGCGGTGCCAAGATCTATGCCGAGATCGTCGGCTATGGCGCGACCTCCGACGGTTACGACATGGTCGCCCCGTCGGGCGAAGGTGCTGTCCGCTGCATGCGCCAGGCGCTCTCGACCGTGAAGGGCGAGGTTGACTACATCAACACCCACGGCACCTCGACGCCGGTTGGTGACAGCAAGGAGATCGGCGCGATCCGCGAGGTCTTCGGCAACAAGATCCCGCACATCCAGTCGACGAAGTCGCTGACCGGTCACTCGCTCGGTGCAGCCGGCGTGCAGGAGTCGATCTACGGCCTCCTGATGATGCAGGCCGGTTTCATCGGCGAAAGCGCACACATCACCGAGCTCGACCCGGAATTCGACGGTGTTCCGATCGTCCGCAAGCGCATCGACAATGCCAAGATCGACACTGTTCTGTCGAACTCCTTCGGCTTTGGCGGCACCAATGCGACGCTCGTCTTCCAGCGCTACAACGGGTAAAACCATGACGGGACTGATGACCGGAAAGCGTGGCCTCATCATGGGTGTGGCCAACAACCACTCCATTGCCTGGGGCATTTCCAAGGCGCTTGCAGCGCAAGGCGCGGAACTCGCGTTCACCTACCAGGGCGAAGCGCTTGGCAAGCGGGTGAAGCCGCTTGCTGCCGAGGTCGGATCCGACTTCCTGCTGCCATGCGACGTCGAGGACATCGCGTCGGTCGACGCGGTCATTGCCGAGATCAAGGCGCGCTGGGGCAAGCTCGACTTCATCGTGCATGCCATCGGCTTTTCCGACAAGAACGAACTGAAGGGGCTCTACGCGGACACGTCGCGCGACAATTTCAGCCGCACGATGGTGATCTCCTGCTTCTCCTTCACCGAGATCGCCAAGCGGGCAGCCGAACTGATGAATGACGGCGGCTCGATGCTGACGCTCACCTATGGCGGCTCGACGCGCGTCATGCCGAACTACAACGTCATGGGTGTCGCCAAGGCGGCACTCGAAGCGTCAGTGCGCTACCTCGCCGCCGACTACGGCGCGCGCGGCATCCGCGTCAACGCGATTTCCGCCGGCCCGATCCGCACGCTTGCCGGCGCCGGCATTTCCGACGCCCGGGCGATGCTTTCCTGGCAGCAGAAGAACTCGCCGCTGCGCCGCACCGTCACGATCGACGACGTCGGCAACTCGGCGCTCTATCTGCTGTCTGATCTTTCGCGCGGGGTCACCGGCGAGATCCACTATGTCGATAGCGGCTACAACATCACCTCGATGCCCGCGCTCGACACGCTGAGGTCCGCGGACGCCGAGTAACAGCGGGCGCGATCACTGATCGATAGAAACACAGCCTTCATGCGAAAGCCCCGGCGACATTCTCGTCGGGGCTTTTCGTTAAGGGGTGGGGATGCGGTTCGGCAGATCGCGCCGGCCCACTACTCCGGCGGCGTGGGCTCATCACTGGCAGGATAGGACGGCTCACGTCGCCGATATCTACTCCAGGTCCATCGTTGTGAAGACCCGGCAATTGTTGGGCGCGGGCGTACCCCGGCAAATCTCCGCATCAACCACCTGGCCGACGGGAAGCGTGCTGGTCAACAGCAGCGCTTTGAACAATTGCCAGTGGCCGGGATCGCCTTCGACAAGCGCGTTGTATCGCACGCCCATTTCGCCGTAATAGGCCACCAGCCGCTTGGTTTCGGCCAAACTGGCAGCGGTCATCGGAGCGTCCGCGACGAATGTTCCCTCTCCGGCGAGACGCCGAACACCTGATGCCAGAACCAGAGTGCAGGCACGCACGCATTCGCCGTACGAGGCCGCGTCGCCGATGTAGTGCGCCCCTCTTTTGTCATTTGCCGTGCAGTTCTCCTGGTCCCGCTGGCAGCCGACGAAATTCGTCGTTCCCACGGCAACGCTCAGCTTGTTCTTGCGAACGAGGCGGCCAATTGCCATGGCGGCGGCCATGTCGCCGCCAGACGATGCAAGCACCAGCGGCAGCTTTCTGTCGCCGATGGCCTTTAATGTTGCTTTCAACAGGCTCGGCGTCTTCGGACCGATGGCGCCTTCGGCGGATATCCATTCCGTGCATGTCGGCTCGCAACCGGCCTGGTTGGAGCGCACGACGACGAACCGCATCTGCTGCTCTTCCGCCATTGCCGGCCACTCAGTCAAGAGAGTCGCGACCACCAGAAAGATCAACTGAACGGCCCGTCGCAGGCGGTACACGGTCCTGTCGGCAAGTGAACTCCACGCGTGCATCCCGGTCTCCAGCTTGGCTCTAACGCTTCAGATCCGACATGATGAAGACCCGGCAATTGGCGGCCGCCGGTACGGTCTTGCAAACCTCGCCGGACGTCAGCGTTTCGACCCCGCCCAGTTGCGTGGTCAGCGCCATCTCCAGCATCGCAACCGGTTCGATCTTGCTCATGTCCGAGGCCGGCGTGACCTTCATGCGATCGATGACCGCACGGCTGACACCCATTTCGGCCAGATAGGCCGCCAACTGCCGCTCGATCGCCCGGCTCATCTCGTAGACCTTGTAGCCGCCGACATTCTTGCGACTGACCACCTTCTTGCTGGTAATCTTCTTCTTGCCGTTCACGATGCGGTACTGGGTCCGATACTGCGTCTCCGTGCGAACATAGGTGGTGGTGATCTGGTGAACGCCCAGATAGGCCCACTGGCCAACGACGCGCCGGACGCCGCCGGCCAGCATCAGCGGACAGGCGGAATTGCAGTAGGCTTCGCCGGAATAGGCCGTGCCGATGTAGCGGGCCCCCTTGCCGTTGTTGAGGACGCAATCCTTCTGCTGCGGCTGGCAACCGGTAAAGCGGGTCTTGCCGACCGCCATTTCCAGTTTTCGCGCCCTGATCATCCGCCCGAGCGCCAGCGCGGCATCGACATCGCCACCAGGCGATGTCACCACGATCGGCAAGCGACGGTTGCCAAGGGATTTGAGAAACTTCTTGAAGCGTGCCGGAGTGCCGCCCACAATCTTGCCTTCCGCCGATATCCACTCCGGACAGGTGGGCTCGCAGCCCGGATGACCGCTGCGAACCACCAGGAACTGCATGTCGGCATCTTCGCCCGGCTCTGCTCGAACAGTCGCGGCAGGGGCCATGAGCCCCACCAACAGACAGACAATAACCACTGAACGCAGAAAAACTTTTCGCGGAAACGTCATGCCCAACAAAAGACGGTACCCCCCGACTGTTACTGCATGGGAGTTCAAATCAGAGCAATCTCTCCGAAGACTGGATCGCCCTTCAATACTGCGCCAGATTTAAAAGCTCTCATGTTGCAAAGTATCAATATTGAAACAAATCATGCGCCCACTGGAACTGTCCGCAGAAAGACGAACACAGAAGCGGTTGCATCCACCAGTAATAAAACCAAAAATAGCACGCCTCGGCAATATAAGGCAACACTCATGTATATGATCGCGCGTCATAGGCGACGTGATCACTGAAGACTCCGCCGCACGACGATCATCGATCGCAGGGTATCGCTCACATGCTTTGGGGACTAGATACGCTGCCAACGCTTTGACAACATAGGCACTCAAGGCAAGGTTAGCGATTCGATGGCAATTTTCTTCAAGGCAGCGATTTCCGATGACGTAGCATTCGGAATGATCGAACAGTGTTTTTCAGATCCATACGACTATGACGGCTATCTCGATATCTTCGGCGATCACACCGAAAAGACGGTTTCGTGGAGCAAGGGCAGGTCCGTAGACGAGTTCAAGGACCAGATCACCGAGGCGCTGCGTTCGGCCTGGGAAGCAGCAAGCTTCTGGCAGGTATACGAACGGCGCGAAGAGCGGGACGACGCTGGTACCAATGAAATCAGAAGAGCCGCGATCGATCTGACGCGTGCCTATGGCGGCGTGATCGTGATCACGCTGAGCCTGCTTGGGCGACGCAGCAGTGCGAACGACCTTGAACTGGTATTCGTCTGTTTTCGGGAAGATGCCCAGCGGCGGAATTTTCGCGTGCGTTACGAGGGAAAGTTTATTCCCGCCTAAGAAGAGGCCACCGGTCGGGAAACACCGAACTGGTGGAGGAATGCAGCAGCAGGCGCAGTGCCCTGATGCACTCCGAACCGCTGTAGACCGGCAGCTTCAGGGCAGAAGAAACAGGATCAGCAGGGCGACGATGATCGCCAGTGCGATGAAGCCCGTATGCTTGCGGCGCGCCGGATCCAGGGGCATTCGATAGAGGCTCTTCAGGAACGACATCGGCACTTCGGACGTCCCGCTGTGCCCTTCTGCGTGCTTGATGTCTCTCGCCACAGCCTCGGCCGCATCTTCGGTCAATGGCGGCCTGTTCAGTCCTGATGTCATGGCACTCATCCTTTGACGAGAATTACCGACGGCGCCAATGTGAGCCCGATCAGAAGCGATGGCAACAGGCAATCTCCGCCCGGATCTGCGTGGAGAACCGACCGGCCAAAAAACGAAAGCCGGGCTTAAGGCCCGGCTCCATGTTCTGATTGAAGGCTGTTGCGCTTACCGCTTGGCCCAAAGCACCTTGAAGCGGGCGTTGCGGCAGGTCTCGCCGTATTCCCTGGAGTTCTCGGCGAGTACCTGCTCGTAAGGCAGGCCGCGATTGGCGACGAGCATCAGCTTGCCGCCCTGCTTCAGCGCCTTCAGTGCCGTCTTGATGATGGCGACGCCAAGCGCAGGCTCGGCGGCATGGCTTTCATGGAAGGGCGGGTTCATGACGATGAGATCGTACTTGTCGCGCGGCTCTTCGCTCGTCAGATCGAACCAGTAGAAGCGTGCCGGCATGCGCGGGGCGTTCGCCATCATGTTGACCCGGGCCGCCTCGAGCGCCTCGTGATCCGCCTCGAACAGGTCGATGCCCTTGGTGCCCGGCGACGCTTCGGCAAGCTTCGCCGCGAGATAACCCCAACCGGCGCCGAAATCGGCGGCATGGCCGTGGAAATCAATCGGCAGGCGCGAGGCGAGCAGTTCGGAGCCGGCATCGATGCGATCATGCGAGAACATGCCGGGCGAAGCCTCGAACAGGCCGTCGACGCGCACCGGAACCTTGGCAAGCTTCTGCACGGCCTCGGTGACATCTTGCGGACGGGTGAACCAGAAGGCGACGCCGTGATACTTCGGCAGGTGGTCGCCGTCCCATTCGAACTTGGCGATCCGTTTCTTCAGCGACTGGATACCATCTTCCTTGCCACCGGCAACGACGATCAGGCCGCCTTCGCGGGTACGCTTCAGCGCCTCGCCGATCCGGTCCTCGTTCTCGCCCTTGTGCTTGCCTGCAAGCACCAGCGTGACGTCGTAGTCTTCGCCAGTGACTTCAGGTGCCACATCGGCGCGAGCGGCCTCCAGGGCGCGATAGAGCGGCCTGAGCGGCTGGACGGCAACGATCGATGCGGCAAAGCCCTCTGGCAGCCTGTAGCCGGCCTCGGCGCCGAGGAAGAGCACACGCTCGCCCTCGCCCGGCGGATCGATCACGCCGCTGTCGAACGGGTAAAACAGGGTCTTCAACGCATCTCGGCTCATCGGTCTATCCGTCATCTTCCTACAAGAAAGGGGCGCGGAGCGATCTGCCCCGCGCCCCGAATGCATTCGGGTGAAGCGCGCTTATTCGGCGGCTTCGCCGTCGCCCTTCTTTTCAGACTTCTCGGCAACAACTTCCTTGCCGGTGGCCTGATCGACGACCTTCATCGACAGGCGAACCTTGCCGCGTTCGTCGAAGCCCATGAGCTTGACCCAGACCTTGTCGCCTTCCTTGACGACGTCGGTGGTCTTGGCGACACGCTCGGATGCGAGCTGCGAGATGTGGACGAGGCCATCGCGGGCGCCGAAGAAGTTGACGAAGGCGCCGAAGTCGGCGGTCTTCACAACGGTGCCTTCGTAGATCTGGCCGACTTCCGGCTCAGCAACGATCGAGTGGATCCACTTGCGGGCCGCTTCGATCTCCTTGCCGGACGAGGAGGCGATCTTCACGGTGCCGTCGTCTTCGATGTTAATCTTGGCGCCGGTCTTTTCGACGATTTCGCGGATGACCTTGCCGCCCGAACCGATGACTTCGCGGATCTTGTCGACCGGAATGTTCATGACTTCGATGCGCGGGGCAAACTCGCCGAGCTGGCCACGGCTTTCCGAGATGGCCTTGGCCATTTCGCCGAGGATGTGGAGACGACCGCCCTTGGCCTGGTTGAGCGCGATGCCCATGATCTCTTCGGTGATGCCCTCGATCTTGATGTCCATCTGGAGCGAGGTGATGCCGGCTTCGGTGCCCGCAACCTTGAAGTCCATGTCGCCGAGGTGGTCTTCGTCGCCGAGGATGTCGGACAGAACGGCGAAGCGCTCTTCTTCCTTGATCAGGCCCATGGCGATACCGGCAACCGGCTTGGCCAGCGGAACGCCGGCGTCCATCAGTGCGAGCGAGGTGCCGCAGACGGTGGCCATCGACGAGGAGCCGTTGGATTCGGTGATTTCGGAAACGACGCGCAGCGTGTAGGGGAACTGTTCCGCCGTCGGCAGCATCGGGTGGATGGCGCGCCAGGCAAGCTTGCCGTGGCCGATTTCGCGGCGGCCCGGGGAGCCCATGCGGCCCGTTTCACCGACCGAGAAGGGCGGGAAGTTGTAGTGCAGCATGAAGTTTTCCTTGTACATGCCCGTCAAGGAATCAACGTACTGCTCGTCTTCGCCGGTGCCGAGCGTGGCAACGACGATCGCCTGGGTTTCACCGCGGGTAAACAGCGCCGAACCGTGGGTGCGCGGCAGAACACCGACTTCCGACACGATCGGGCGAACGGTCTCGAGATCGCGGCCGTCGATGCGGCTCTTGGTGTCGAGGATGTTCCAGCGAACGATCTTGGCCTGCAGGTGCTTGAAGACGGCGCCGATTTCTTCGGCCGTATGGGCCGGGTTCTCGATGCCCTCAGGAAGGAAGTGCGCCTTCACCTTGGCCTTGACGGCGTCGACGGCAGCGTAGCGTGCAGCCTTCTCGGTGATCTTGTAGGCGTTGCGCAGCTCGTCTTCGGCAATCGAGAGCATGGCGTTTTCGAGAGCGGAATGATCTTCCGGTTCGAACTCGCGCGGCTCCTTGGCAGCGACTTCAGCAAGCTTGATGATGGCGTCGATGACCGGCTGGAAGCCCTTCTGACCGAAGACGACGGCGCCGAGCATGACGTCTTCCGGCAGTTCCTTGGCTTCGGATTCGACCATCAGCACCGCTTCTTGGGTGCCGGCGACAACGAGGTCGAGGGTCGATTCGTCCATCTCGTCGAGATGCGGGTTGAGAACGTACTGGCCATTGATGTAGCCGACGCGCGCGCCGCCGATCGGGCCCATGAACGGGATGCCCGACAGCGTCAGCGCTGCAGAAGCGGCAACCATCGACAGGACGTCGGGGTTGTTTTCGAGGTCATGCTGCATGACCGTGACGATGACCTGCGTGTCGTTCTTGTAGCCATCGGGGAACAGCGGGCGGATCGGGCGGTCGATCAGGCGCGAAACGAGCGTTTCGTTTTCGCTCGGACGGCCTTCGCGCTTGAAGTAGCCACCCGGAATCTTGCCGGCGGCGTAGGTCTTTTCCTGGTAGTTGACGGTCAGCGGGAAGAAGTCCTGGCCCGGCTTCGGCGACTTGGCCGAAACGACGGTGGCGAGAACGACGGTTTCGCCGTAGGTGGCGAGAACGGCGCCATCAGCCTGGCGGGCGATCTTGCCGGTTTCGAGCTTGAGCGGACGCCCAGCCCATTCGATTTCTACCTTGTGGGTATCGAACATGTTCTGTCCTTCGTGTGCGGCGGACCTTTTCGCGGCTGTTGCAGCGCGAATGGTCGAGGAACCGCATGGTATGGCGCATCACGGGCAAGACAACGGGAGGCTTCACAATTGAAATCGGTCGCTGTCCGCTTCACCGTCCGCGCCCACATTGCTGAGCGGCGGTCCGGCAAGCAGGCGCCGAAGCATCCTGCAATCCTGCCCCATGACGGGCCATCGGTTGATCCGCGATACCGGCCCATCCGGTTCGCTGGACGCTCTCCTGGTATCCCGCTTCCTAAGCGGCCGGAGAGATCATTTCTTGAGCGCCGAGCGCTCCATAAAAAAGCCGGCGGGCCGCAATGACCCGCCGGATAAGTCGCTTAGCGACGGATGCCCAAGGCACCGATCAGCTTGGTGTAGCGCGCTTCGTCTTTCTTCTTCAGATAGTCGAGGAGCGAACGACGGCTGGAAACCATTGCGAGCAGGCCACGGCGGGAATGGTTATCCTTCTTGTGGCCCTTGAAGTGTTCGGTCAGGTTGTTGATCCGTTCCGTCAGGATAGCAACCTGGACTTCCGGAGAACCGGTGTCGCCTTCAACGGTTGCAAATTCCTTGATGAGCTGAGCCTTACGCTCTGCAGCAATCGACATCGGATGATCCTTTCGATTTCGAGGATTTAGGGACGCCGTCAGCCGGGATGTCGTCCAGCTGCGGCCGTGAATGCAACGGGCATGCGCCTTTTGCTGGCGTGCCTATAAACGAATTGGATGAAAAAGGAAAGGGTCATGGACCGGCACCCCGGAGCACTGGCAGTTGGGTCTCAATTGCTCGTCGGACGCGGCCGCATGGGTGCCGATTTCGGCTGATCGAGGTCAACGGTGGCGCAGTCGAGATAGGCGGAAAAAACCCAGCCGAGTGCGCCCGCCTCATTGGCGACCAGCGACCAGCGCTTGCCCTTGTGCTCGCGCTCGCCGGTCTTGCGCAGTTTGGCGCCGTTCGACAGCGTCATCACTACACGACCGTTTGGCGCGTCACGCACATTGAGCGGCGTGCCGGTGGGATCGGCAACCGTGCATCGGGTTTCGGCAGCCGCCAACTGGCCGACCACAAGCATCAGCACCGTCTGCAAGACTACCAAGAAGCCAATGCGACCAATCGATCGTTTCACCGCCACTGCCCCATCAAATCACAGTTGTCACGCCTCGGACTTCGGATCTTCGTTCTTTTCCTGATGTGGAATCGAGATCCGCCATTCGATGCCGTCGGCATGCATCACCCGCTCCAGCCCGGCGTTCAGTGCCATGCCGAGCATGCGCTCGAGCACCAGCGTTCCAAAACCCTTGCGGACCGGATCAGACGGCTTGCTCGCAAGGTCAGCTCCCTCCTCGCGCCAGCGTATGGCGGTACCGTCATCCTCCAGCGACCAGCTGAGCTTGACGACCCCGGTGGTGTTGGCAAGCGCGCCATATTTGGTGGCGTTGGTGGCAAGCTCGTGCAGCGCCATGCCGAGCGTCTGGGCAATCTGCGTGTCGAGCCTCAGTGGCGGGCCGGACAGGATCACGCGCTTCGGATCATCGGGAATGAACGGCTGCAACTGGTTCTGCGCGAGCTCGCGGAAATCGACGCCTTGCGCCGCGTTGGCGATCATCAGATCAGTGGATCGCGCCAGCCCGGCGATGCGCTTGCGAAAGCTGTCGGCAAAATCGGCCGCGCTCTCGGCGGTATAGACCGACTGGTTCAGCATCGACTGGATGACGGTCAGCTGGTTCTTCGAGCGGTGCGCCACCTCGCGCATGAGAAAGCGGATCTCGCCCTCTGCCTTGGTGCGGGCCGCTGCGGCCTTTGCCAGCGCCCTTGAAACCTGCTCGACCTCGGCGATCATGTGCGGGCGCGGCTCGATCCGCTCGCCGGCGCCGAGACGGCGGGCGTCCTGTGCCACCGATTTGACGCCCTGCGACAGAAGGCGGGCAATCGCCAGCGAGCCGGCAATCGCGATGCCCGCGAAGATGATGCCGCCGAGCGACAGCCAAAGGAAAGACCAGACGGCGGGCGCGTCGACGATCGACCGCGGTGCCCAGGCGATAATCCGCCAGCCGGTGATGACGGAGAACTCAGTCGCCACCCGGTATTCGACACCGTTCTCGCTGATGTTGCGCACGCCGATGCTGATCGCCGGTACCTTGTCGAGGAAGAACGCTTCACCTGGCTTCACGCCCGCATCCGACGAGACAATGACCTTGCCGGCGCCATCCACCAAAGCAGCGTTCCAGCCGGGAGAGAGCGTGTCACGGTTGACGGCCTTGGCCATGCTCTCGGCATTCTGCGTGAGCGTCAGCAGGTATTCCTCGCCGGTCGACAGCTTTGCCGGCAAATAGACGTTGAACACCCACCGCTCGGCGGTCCTGCCGAAGAAGACGTTGGAGATCAGCGGTGCGCCATTGTTGGTGAACGCGCGCTCGACCGAATCGGGATCGGAGGCTGGCCCAAGCGGCGTGCCGAAGGGCACCCGCGTGTTGAGCCGCTGGTTGTGTTTTCGATCAATGACGAGCAGATAGGAGTCGGTCTGCGCAAGCGCGGTCGCTGCCCTCTCATAGAAGGCCTCCAGGTTACCGCCCTCGATCGCCCGCGACGTCGACAGCACCTTCAGCGTCGTCAACATGCCCTCGATGTCGCGCTCGACGATGCGCGTGACGGATCCGGTCGAAGCCTGAAGCAGTGCCGTTATCACCTGCTCCTGCGCATCGACGCTGCGCTTCAGCACGACGAGCGAGAAGATGAAGGCCGGCACGATCGCCACCAGCAGCAGCGACGTCAGATAAAAGCTGAACGGTCGGGTCAGGCGATGACGGACAAGATCGGCGAGTGCGGTCAAGCCACCCTGCCCCTTCCCTTGTCTTTCATCCGACACACCCGTCACCATGATCGCCCTTGTTCGTTCCGCATCAGCGACACAGCCGCCTTCGGCGCGCACGCCTGGAATGGGCGCGATCGCCAATCGATACCAGAGTACGGTGCGGAAACGGAATCACCTCGGATGGATTGGAAACCCACAGCGGCGATCATGCGTCATGGCTGCGGCAAAGGCAAACACTAGCGCATTCACTTTCGAGCGAACCACCGGAAAGCAAAAGATGACCTGAAAACAAGGCGCTAGGGCGCCGTTGAGCGTTCGCCCGAACATTGGCGCCCTCCAGCCCTCGTCTTCGCCCGGCGGTCAGCCGGTGGCAAAGACCCGCTTCGGGCGGAATTCACCCTCGGCGATCTCGCCGATGGCAATCAGCTTGCCGCGCGCCGTCGCATAGGCTTCTGGCGTTGCCAGCGGCGCATCGCGGCCACGCAGGATGATCGGGTTGCCCATTCTCAGGCGATGGGCCTGATCATCGTTGACGGCAATGTGCGGCAGGCTGGAAAGCGCCTCGCCGGTCTCGATCAGGTATTCGTCGAGCGCCGCCAGGCGTTCCTCGTCGTTCTCGATCTTTTCCAGCGCCACAAGATCGGCGAGCGGTACCATGTCCTCTTCGCCGAAGGGAGCGACGAAGGTGCGGCGCAGCGATGCGATATGGCCGAAACAGTTAAGGTCACGGCCCATGTCGCGCGCAAGCGAGCGCACATAGGTACCCTTGCCGCATTCGATCTCGAAATGGGCGAGGTTCGGGGCAGCGCCCAGAAGCGTCAGGCGATGGACTTCGACCTCGCGGGCTGGAATCTCGACCGTCTCGCCATCGCGGGCCAGATCGTAGGCGCGCTCGCCATCGATCTTGATTGCCGAGAACTGCGGCGGCACCTGGCTGATGACACCGGTATATTTCGGCAAAAGCGCACGGATCGCCTCTTCGTTCGGGCGATTGCTCGAAGAATGCGTGACCTCGCCTTCGAGGTCGTCCGTCGAGCGCTCCTCGCCCCAGGCGACGGTGAACTCGTAGACCTTGCGGCCGTCCATCACGTAAGGGACGGTCTTCGTCGCGTCGCCAAGGGCGATCGGCAGCATGCCGGAAGCGAGCGGATCGAGGGTTCCGGCATGGCCGGCCTTCTGGGCCTTGAACAGCCACTTGATCTTCGAAACGGCTTCGGTGGAGCCGAAGTCGAGCGGCTTGTCGAGGATCAGCCAGCCCGAAATCGGACGGCCCTTGGGCTTACGCGGTTTGGACATGAAATCTACTATTCTTCGTCTTCGGTCTGGTCGAGATCGCGGCTGACTTCCGGCGAACGCAGGAGTTCGTCGATCTTCTTGTAGTTGTCGAAGCTCGTATCGTCGCGGAAACGAACGTCGGGCATGTATTTCATCTGCCGAAGCTGCGGGCCGAGACGGCCGCGAATGTACTTGGCGTTGCGGTTCAGCGCCTCGATCACTTCGGCGTGGTTCGGCACACCGAGCGGCGTGACATAGGCCGTGGCGATCTTCAGATCCGGCGACATGCGCACTTCCGAGATCGCGATGACGGTCTTTTCGATCACCGGGTCGCGCACTTCGCCGCGCTGCAGAACCTGCGTGATCGCGGCACGCACCTGTTCGCCGACGCGCAGCATGCGCTGTGAAGGGGCAGAGGATGTGGCTTTGCTCATGAACGGTACCTCAAAAAAATGCGAGCGCCGAAGGATAACCCGGCGCCCGCATAATCTCTAATCGGACGAAGCTTAGAGCGTCCGCGTGATGTGCTCGACGCGGAAGCACTCGATCGTATCGCCGGCGCGGATGTCTTCGTAGTTCTCGAAGGCCATGCCGCACTCCTGACCGACGTTGACTTCCGAGACTTCGTCCTTGAAGCGCTTGAGGGTCTTGAGCTTGCCTTCGTGGATAACGACGTTGTCGCGAACCAGACGGACGCCGACGCCACGCTCGACCTTGCCTTCGGTGACGCGGCAACCCGCGACCTTGCCGACCTTGGTGATGTTGAACACCTCCAGGATCTCGGCGTTGCCGAGGAAGGTTTCGCGGCGCTCGGGCGAAAGCAGACCGGACATCGCCGCCTTCACGTCATCCACCAGATCGTAGATGATGTTGTAGTAGCGGATCTCGATGCCGGCGCGCTCAGCGGCCGAACGGGCCTGCGAGTTGGCGCGGACGTTGAAGCCGATGATCGCGGCGTTCGACGCCTCGGCGAGCGAGATGTCGGACTCGGTGATACCACCGGCACCCGAATGCACGATGCGTGCACGCACTTCGTCGGTTCCGAGCTTGTCGAGTGCACCGGCGATCGCTTCGATCGAACCCTGCACGTCGCCCTTGATGACCAGCGGGAACTCCTTGAGACCGGAGGTCTGGAGCTGGGTCATCATCTGTTCGAGCGAGCCGCGCGAGCCGGACTGACGGGCAACCTGCTTCTCGCGAGCGAGACGCTGGCGATATTCGGAGATCTCGCGAGCACGGCTTTCGTTCTCGACGACGGCGAACTTGTCACCGGCAGCCGGCGTGCCGGACAGGCCGAGAACTTCGACCGGCATCGACGGACCAGCTTCCTTGACGTGTTCGCCCTTGTCGTTGACGAGCGCGCGCACACGGCCCCACTGGTCACCGGCAACGATGATCTGGCCCGGACGCAGCGTGCCCTTCTGGACGAGAACGGTCGCAACCGCACCGCGGCCGCGGTCAAGCTCGGCTTCGACCACCGTACCTTCGGCCGTACGGTTCGGATTGGCGCGCAGGTCGAGGATTTCAGCCTGCAGCAGGATCGCTTCGAGCAGCTTGTCGAGGTTGGTGCCGTTCTTGGCGGACACTTCCACGTCGAGGACTTCACCGCCCATGGATTCGACGAAGACTTCGTGCTGCAGCAGCTCGGTGCGAACCTTCTGCGGGTTGGCCGTCGGCTTGTCGACCTTGTTGATCGCAACGATGATCGGAACACCGGCCGCCTTGGCGTGGTTGATCGATTCAATCGTCTGCGGCATCACGCTGTCGTCGGCCGCAACCACCAGGATCGCGATGTCGGTCGCCTGGGCACCGCGGGCACGCATGGCGGTGAACGCCGCGTGGCCTGGGGTGTCGATGAAGGTGATCTTGTTGCCGTTCTGCTCGACCTGGTAGGCGCCGATGTGCTGTGTGATGCCACCGGCTTCGCCGGCAACAACGTTGGCATGACGGATGGCATCGAGCAGCGAGGTCTTGCCGTGGTCGACGTGACCCATGATCGTAACGATCGGCGGACGCGGCTGCATGTCGTCGTCGGTGTCGGTGACGTTGAAGATGCCTTCCTCGACGTCGGATTCCGAAACACGCTTGACCGTGTGGCCGAATTCGCCGGCGATGAGTTCTGCCAGGTCGGCGTCGATCAGATCGCCGGGCTTCATCATCTGGCCTTCCTTCATCAGGTACTTGATGACGTCGACGGCGCGCTCAGCCATGCGCTGCGACAGTTCCTGAATGGTGATGGTCTCGGGCAGGATGACTTCGCGCGCGATCTTCTCGCGGGTTTCCTGCATCTGGCTGCGCTTGAACTTCTCCTGGCGGCGACGCATGGCCGACAGCGAACGGTTGCGCTGGCCGCCATCCTCGTCGACGGCAGCGGTCAGTGTCAGCTTGCCCTGGCGGCGGCCATCGTCGGCCTTCGGACGAGCCGGAACCTTGGCGGGCTCGGGACGCACGACCTTGCCGCGCGCCGGGCCTGCGCCTGGACGCGGACCACGATCGTCATCCCGTTCGTTGTCGACCTTGCGGCCGCGCAGAGCGCCCGCCGGAGCCGGGGTCGGAAGTCCGCCTGCCGTTTCAGCCGGCCGTCCACCCTGCGGGCGGTTCTCGACGCGACGCTCGGGGGAAGCCGGTGCGCGAGCAGCCACGGGGCGCTCTTCGACAACCTCTGCGGCCTTAACTTCGGCCTTGACTTCGGGCTCGGCAGCGGCACGGGCCGCCTCTTCGGCGGCGCGGCGTGCGGCTTCTTCCTTCTCCTGCTGGAGACGGGCTTCTTCCTCACGCTTGCGGCGTGCTTCGTTCTCGGCGCGGATGACCGCTTCTTCGGCTTCGCGGATCTGGGCTTCGGCCAGAGCACGGCGGCGCGCATCGATCTCACCGGCGGAAAGCTGGTTCAGAACGACACCGACGCGCGGGCGGTTGGCCTGGCTGGCTTCGTGACGCGTCTGATGCTGCTGCGGCTGCGGCGCCGGGCGGCCCGAAGGCTGTGGCTGGGCCGGGCGCTGATCGGCCGGGCGCGCAGCGGGAGCCGCGGTAACCGGCGTGATCGGACGCTCGTCCTTGGGGCGATGGAAGGGGCGTTTCTTGGTTTCGACCACGACCGCCTTGGTGCGGCCACGGCCCATGTCCTGACGCACGGTCCCCTGCGAAACCCCGTGGGGCTTCAGGGTCAGCGTCTTCTTGCCTGCTGCGCTGCCTGTCTTGTCGTCGTTGTTGTCGGTCATTCCGTTCCGTTCCTAGCGATCAGGGCCGGATGCGTATCACCTGACCCTGTCTTCCAAATTGTCTCAAACAATGTACGCGATGCCAGACTGTGCCGGTGACGCGGGTCATTGCTGTGGCTTGCCAGCGACGCCGTCGGCCCGGACCGGGACGGATCCTCGGTACTTTTCGAGCATGATTGCGCGCTTCACTACACCCTCACCCGCCTGCCCTGCAAGCGCTGCGGCATGGATAAAAGCATTACTTCCCAAAAGGCCCTCCATTTCCGCCCCGGTGAAGGGACGGAACGAAGGTATTTCCATTTCATCGTCGGCCACGAAGCTCATCGCCTTGCGGGCCTGGTCGATCTTGCGCACCCCGTCAGCCGCGGCGTCGCTCGCATGGAAGACGGCGAGTGCCGCCAATCCACGAACTGCCTGCTCCGTCTTCGTCGCGCCGGAGATGAACTGGGCCGCCTTGCGCGCCATGTTCATCATGCCGGCCAACTGCTCGGCGAGCAGCCGGTCGACGTCGTCGGCAAGCGTGGCGTCGGCCTTGACGTCCGCCTTGAGCGCGCGGGCGAAGAACTTCTTCGCCACCGCCTTTTCGACGAGCGCGCGCTCGGCCTTGACCCAGCAGCCGCGTCCCGGAAGCTGGCGCTTCAGATCGGGAACGACGCGGCCGTCGGGCCCGGCAACGAAGCGGATCAGCTCATCGGCAGAGCCGCTTTCGCGGGTGACGATGCAGGTCCGCGTGCTGCCGCTCCGGTCCTTCGGACCGCCGTCAACCGGCAAAGCGTCCGAAGGCAGGCTGTCGGCATCATCAGAGGCGATCATCGTCCTTAGGCGTCCTGCTCGGCGCCTTCGGCGACGTCGATCGGCTCTTCACCCTCGGCTTCGTTGCTCGCCAGGTCCTCTTCCGTGATCCAGCCGGCCGCGAGGCGGGCCTGAACGATCATGGCTTCGGCCTCAGTGCGCGAGACGTCGAATTTCGAGAAGGTGCCTTCGAAGCGCTTGGTCTCGCCGTCCTTGCGTTCGCTCCAGCCGACGAGATCGTCAGCGGCGCAGCCGGCAAAGTCTTCAACCGTCTTGATGCCTTCTTCGCCGAGTGCCACGAGCATCTGGCTCGTCAGGCCGTCGATCGAGCGCAGCTCGTCGGCAACGCCGAGTTCGCGGCGCTTGGCATCCAGTTCGGCTTCGAGCTTTTCCAGGAATTCGCGAGCGCGGGTCTGGATTTCGGTTGCGGTTTCTTCGTCGAAGCCATCGATCGATGCAATTTCGTCGAGATCGACATAGGCAAGCTCTTCGACAGCGGCAAAGCCTTCGGAAGCCAGAACCTGGCCGACCATTTCGTCGACGTCGAGCGCGTCCATGAACAGGTTGGTGCGCTCGGTGAATTCCTTCTGGCGGCGCTCGCTCTCTTCCTGTTCGGTGAGGATGTCGATGTCCCAACCGGTCAGCTGCGAGGCGAGGCGAACGTTCTGACCGCGACGACCGATGGCGAGCGACAGTTGCTCGTCCGGAACGACCACTTCGATGCGCTCGGCGTCTTCGTCGAGAACGACCTTGGCGACTTCAGCCGGCTGCAGCGCGTTGACGATGAACGACGCCGGATCCTGCGACCACGGAATGATGTCGATCTTTTCGCCCTGCAGTTCGCCGACGACGGCCTGGACGCGCGAACCACGCATACCGACGCAGGCGCCGACCGGGTCGATCGACGAGTCGTTGGAGACGACCGCGATCTTGGCGCGCGAGCCCGGGTCACGGGCGACCGACTTGATCTGGATGATGCCGTCGTAGATCTCAGGCACTTCCATGGTGAAGAGCTTCACCATGAACTGCGGATGGGTACGCGACAGGAAGATCTGCGGGCCACGCTGTTCGCGGCGGACGTCGTAGACGAAGGCGCGGACGCGGTCGCCGTAGCGCATGTTTTCGCGCGGGATCATCTCGTCGCGACGGATGATGCCTTCGCCGCGGCCGAGGTCGACGATGACATTGCCGTATTCGACGCGCTTGACGGTACCGTTGACGATCTCGCCGACGCGATCCTTGAACTCGTCGAACTGGCGGTCACGCTCGGCTTCACGGACCTTCTGCACGATGACCTGCTTGGCGGACTGGGCAGCGATGCGGCCGAAGTCCATCGGCGGCAGCGGGTCGGCGATGAAATCGCCGAGCTTGGCATCCGGATTGCGATCGCGAGCAAGCTCGAGCGGGATCTGCGTGGAATAATCGTCAGCCTTTTCGACCACTTCGAGAAGACGCTGCAGGCGGATTTCACCGGTCTTCGAGTTGATGTCGGCGCGGATGTTCGATTCCGACCCGTAACGCGAACGGGCGGCCTTCTGGATCGCATCGGCCATTGCGGCCAGAACGATCTCGCGGTCGATCACCTTTTCGCGTGCAACAGCATCCGCAATCTGCAGAAGCTCGAGCCGGTTAGCACTGACTGCCATGTCTTGTCTCCGTTTGGGTTGCAGGGGGCTTCACGCTCCGCCCGGCTTATTCCTCAATAGGTGAATCTTCGTCTTCGAAATTCTCGTTCGCGGCGCGTTCGGCCTTTGCCTTCTTGTCGGCGGTCAGCGCATCACGGATCAGATCGTCGGTCAGGATCAGCCGCGCTTCGGAAAGCGTGGTGAACGGGATCACGACGACGGGCTCCTCGCCATAGGCAGGCTGGTCGCGCTCAAGCCGGAAACCGTCGTCATCAACGGAAACGATCTTGCCGCGGAACCGCTTGCGGCCATCGACCAGAACCGACGTCTCGCACTTCAGCAGATGCCCCTGCCAGCGGAAGAAGTCGGACTTGCGCACCATCGGGCGGTCGATACCGGCCGATGACACCTCGAGATGATACGCCTTGTCGATCGGATCTTCCACATCGAGCACGGGCGAAATGGCCTTGGAGATCTCTTCGCAGTCCTCGACAGTCATGGTGCCGTCGTTGCGCTCGGCCATGATCTGCAACGTCAGGCCGTTCTGGCCGGACATGCGCACACGCACCAGACGGTAGCCCATCGGCACGATCACCGGCTCGATGATGTCGGCGATGCGCTGATCAAGACCGGTTTCGGTGATCAGGCGCGGTTCATTTGCATTTTCAGCCGCTGTCGTATCGGACAAACGATCATCTCCTCATCGGACCGGCTAATAAAAAAGAGCGGGTCCTGACGGGCCCACTCTTCATCTACCGATCAAGAATTTGAGGCTCATATACGCCCCATCGCCGCAAATTGCAAGGCTTCGGGCCAACCACCGCAAATGCGCCGAGCGGCGCGTCGCCGTCGATCGTAGGCGCAAGGGTCAGTTTCAGCGGGTGGCACTTCAGGGCCGCCGGACTATAACAGGGAGCGTACCGCTTCGAACCTACAAACAAGAGACAAGAGAGAAGACGAGGTGCCCACCCGTATTTCGCCGTTGGCTCCCTTCAAGCACGACATCTTCCGCACGATCTGGATCGCGAGCCTTGCATCCAACTTCGGCGGTCTCATCCAATCGGTCGGCGCCGCCTGGCTGATGACCTCGATCTCCTCATCGGCAAACATGGTGGCGCTGGTGCAGGCGTCGACCTCGCTACCGATCATGCTCTTCTCGCTGGTCTCCGGCGCGCTTGCCGACAATTTCGACCGGCGGCGGATCATGCTGGTGGCGCAAAGCTTCATGCTGGCGGTTTCGGCACTGCTCACGCTCTGCGCCTATCTCGGCCTGATCACGCCCTGGCTGCTGTTGTTCTTCACCTTCCTCATCGGTTGCGGCACAGCGCTCAACAACCCGTCCTGGCAGGCCTCCGTCGGCGACATGGTCCCGCGCGACGACCTGCCGGCGGCGGTCGCGCTGAACAGCATGGGTTTCAACATCACCCGCAGCGTCGGTCCGGCGATCGGCGGCGCGATCGTTGCGGCGGCCGGTGCGGCGGCCGCCTTCTTCGCCAACACGCTCAGCTATTTCGCCATCCTCTTTGCGCTGGTGCGCTGGCGGCGCGAGATCGCGACCAACCCGCTGCCACGCGAGACGCTCGGGCGCGCCATTTCCGCGGGGCTGCGTTACGTCGCCATGTCGCCCAATATCGGCAAGGTGCTCTTGCGCGGTTTCGTCTTCGGCCTTTCCGCAAGCGCGATCCTGGCGCTTTTGCCGCTCGTTGCCCGCGATCTCGTGAAGGGTGGCCCCTTGACCTACGGCCTGATGCTCGGCGGCTTCGGCCTCGGCGCGATTGGCGGTGCACTGCTCAGCGCACGGCTCAGGGAAAAGCTCTCGAGCGAGGCGATCGTGCGCATCGCCTTCACCGGTTTTGCCGCAAGCGCCGCCGTCACCGCCTTCAGCCCCTATGCGTGGCTGAGCTGTCTCGTGCTGCTTGTCTCCGGCGCCTGCTGGGTGCTGGCACTGTCGCTGTTCAACACGACCGTGCAGCTTTCGACGCCGCGATGGGTCGTCGGTCGGGCACTGTCGCTCTACCAGACCATGACGTTTGGCGGCATTGCCGGCGGCAGCTGGCTCTGGGGTACGGCGGCCGAACAATATGGCGCCGCCAATGCGTTGCTCGGCTCCTGTCTCTTGATGTTTGCCGGCGTCGTGATCGGCTTGCGGCTGCCCCTGCCGGAGTTCACCTCACTCAATCTCGATCCGCTCAACCGCTTCATGGAACCGCCGCTCGAGCTCGATCTCAAGCCCCGCAGCGGCCCGATCGTCATCATGATCGACTACGAGATCGCCGATGACGACATCCCCGAGTTCCTGACCACCATGGCGGAGCGGCGGCGCATCCGCATTCGCGACGGCGCCGGGCACTGGGCACTGATGCGCGACCTCGAGAACCCGACCACCTGGACCGAGACCTATCACGTGCCGACCTGGGTGGAATATGTGCGCCACAACCAGCGTCGCACTTTCGCGGATGCCGCGGTCGGCGAGAAGCTGACGGCACTGCATCGGGGTGCAACACCGCCAAGGGTGCACCGGATGATCGAGCGCCAGACGATCGTGCCGACCCATTACGAGCGCTACAAGCGCCAGGTCAATGTCGACATGCACTAGGCTCAGGACCTATTAATTTCGTTTGAGATGTGATTCACGGTTCCGAAAGGAGACCGTGATGGGTGATTTGTTT
>NZ_JAKUMO010000014.1:0-164951 GCF_037026475.1 Ensifer sp. MJa1
GAACAAAACCGAACCCAAGGAAAGCCGCCAACTCAAGGCGTTCTGCCCCTTGCGTTCTTTCATTGGAGAAAGCCATGCATGAAAAACCAGTCGCCCTGGTCACGGGGGCCAACAAGGGCATTGGATTGCAGATCGCCAAGGACCTGGCGAAGAACGGGCTCACCGTCCTTATCGGTTCGCGCAATCTGGAAAAGGGGGAGGAGGCGGCAAGGGCGGTTGCGGGGGACGCACACGCGGTCCAGCTTGATGTGACCGATGCGGCCTCGATTTCGGCTGCTGCCGATCGTGTTCGCAACGAATTTGGCCGGCTGGACGTGCTGGTCAACAATGCGGGGATCGCAAGCACCGCGCCGCCCGACACATCGTTTGAGGAGAGGCTCAGGCACAACACCCCAAGCCAGGCGCCGCTGGACTACATCAGGGCGATCTACGAGACCAATGTCTTCGGACTGATGGCCGTGACACAGGCGATGTTGCCGCTATTGCGCGAGGCTCCCCTCGGCCGGATCGTCAACATGGGAAGCTCTTCCGGTTCCCTGACGCTCAACGCCGATCCGCACTACGCGCACCGTCGCGTCTTCGGTGCGGCCTATAGCCCGTCAAAGACTGCAGTGCATGCGGTCACGCTTGCCTTTGCGGTCGAACTTGAAAACACCGGGATCAAGGTCAACGCGGCTTGCCCGGGCTTCACCGCAACCGACCTCAACGGCTTCCGTGGCACGCGCACGGTTGAAGAGGGTGCGCGCGAAGCCGTACGCCTCGCCATGCTGGGACCGGACGGTCCGACGGGCACCTTTTCCGAGGAAGGTGGAACAGTGCCGTGGTGAGGTTTGCCGCCGACAAGGCGTGAGGGCGGGCAACGGACCAACGGCGCGCATTCGGAATGAATGCGCGCCGTTTCCATCGTTGATAAACGGAATAAAACTCAAAATTCTTCATTGTCTTCAACAGTAACGGGAAAATCGGGTGGGCAGAAGCGATGCCCTGTCACGAAGCTAACCTGACGTCAGGCGCCGGATGTGTGCAAATCGAAGACACGGGAGGGTAAAACCGATCAACTAACCCTGGCGCGCACGAAAAACCCCATAAAATCCTGCAGATATCGACAAGAAACTCCTTGCCTGAAGCTCATTGAACAAACCTCGCCCGAGAATTTTCTGTTGTGGCAATCAAAAAATCTGATTTACTGCCACCTCGCTGCTTGGCTTTTCGGGGGATATTGCCGATGGAATGCACCCGCAGGGATATTATGCTTGGTGGTTTGGCGCTGCTCGGTGCCGACGCTCTTCAGAAACCGGCATTCGCTGCGGCGACGTCTTATTTTTCCGGCCCTGCCGTCGATAATGGCGTGACCTATCGCAGCACCAATTTCGCCAAGATCGACAAGAAATGGCAGCGACAGGTCGTCAAGTATTTCAGTAGCGAGCCGATCGGTACCGTCGTCGTCGATACCCGGCACCACTTCCTTTATTTGATCATGGAGAACAAGACGGCCATCCGCTACGGCGTCGGCGTCGGGCGCGACGGCTTCAAATGGTATGGCCGCGCGACGATCGACCGCAAGTCGCTCTGGCCGCGCTGGACGCCGCCACCGGAGATGCGCAAGCGCCACCCCGAACTGCCTGAGTTCGTCGAGGGCGGTTCGCCGAAGAACCCGCTCGGCCCCCGAGCCATGTATCTGCTGCGTGATGGCGTCGACACCGGCTATCGCTTCCATGGCACGTTGGAGCCGGGCAGCATCGGTAAGGATGCCTCGAGCGGCTGCATCCGCATGTTCAACGAGGATGCGATCGATCTCTATCAGCGCTGCCCGATCGGCACCGCCGTGCAGGTCCTGCCGCATATCGCCGACAAGGCCCCAGAGGTCAGCCAAGCAACCCCGGTCGCCAACCCGGTCGCCACCCCGGTCGAATGAGGAATATCACCCTGATGTCTGCTGTGACCGGATTGACGAGGTCGCTCTTTGCGGCCGC
The DNA here is from genome assembly GCF_037026475.1 of Ensifer sp. MJa1. Classification (NCBI taxonomy): domain Bacteria; kingdom Pseudomonadati; phylum Pseudomonadota; class Alphaproteobacteria; order Hyphomicrobiales; family Rhizobiaceae; genus Ensifer; species Ensifer sp. MJa1. Next base: position 1,974 of record NZ_JAKUMO010000014.1, read on the forward strand.
CATGCTCCTGACGCTTGCCGCCTGCAACACCACCGAGATCGCCGCGGTCGAAGAACCGACTGTCGTGCCGATGACCGGACAGACCGACGATCCGGCGCCCGGTTTCGAAACGGTTTCCGTCGGCAGTGAAGAGGACTTCATCCTCAACGTCGGCCGTCGGACCTATTTCACGCAAGATTCGGCCGCGCTCGACAGCGTCGCCAAGGCAACTCTGGACAAACAGGCGATCTGGCTCAACAGCAACCCGCGCTGGCTGGTCAAGCTGCAGGGCTTCTCCGACGACAGCGGCTCGGCATCGAAGATGGCGTCGCTGTCGCAGCAGCGCGCCGACGCGGCGATGGCCTATCTCGCCTCAAAGGGCGTGGATCCGAACCGCATGTGGGCCAAGGGCTACGGCAACGACCGCGAGGTGCGCGACTGCACCGAGCGCTCCTGCAAGGTGCAGAACCGGCGCGTGGTTTCCAATCTGAGGACAGAACGCGACGCACTGTGATTGCAAGGCGTCCTTCCGGGTATTCGCCGATCTCAGCAACCGCGGGAAGCAGGTCAGGCTCAGCCTCTCCGTCCACCCGCGGCTCAATCGGGCAGACCGCTCTTTCGCAACGCGGCGGCGAGCGCTTTCGTGGACGACGGACCCCGTTCGAATACACCGACCGTAAAGCCCGGTGCGACCTCCCGCAGCCGCTGTGCCGCCGCGCGTGCCGCGGCAACATTGCCGAGATTGACTTGGCTTATCGCCAGATAGGCATGGGACACGCTGAAGTGCGGGTTGGACTGGATTGCCAGCGTCGAATAGGCGGCGGCCTCGGCGAAACGGCTGCGGAACAAATTGACGATCGCAAGCGCACAATAGGGGTGATAGTTCAATGGATCGAAGGGGCTCAACCGCAGCGCCTTGTGGGCGTGCTCAACCGCCCGTTCACACTGCGCACTGTGGGCGTTCGCCAGGGCGCTGAACCCGAACGCCAGCGCCGAATTGCAGTCCAGTTTTAGCGCCCTCTCGAGCACTCCGATCGCGCCTTCATAGTCACGAGTCATGTTGGCGTGGACGAAAGCCGCGATGCTCAATGCCTGCGCATCATTCGCGCCGATACTCAACGCGATATCGACGTGCTCCAGCGCGGCGGCCCTGTCCTCGGGATGGAAGCCGCCACGGAAGAAGCGCTGCTCATGACCCCAGGCTGCATAGCCGTGCGCCGCGGCGTAGTTCGGGTCAAGCTTCAGGGCGTCGTTGAGCAGACGCAGCGCCTCGTCGGTATCGGCGGGCGTGTTTGCGTGCACATGTGGCATGGCGCGAAGATACAGGTCATAGGCGTTGAGACTGCCGGGTCGCTTGCGGCGCGCCCGGTCGATTTCGGCACGTCGCAGCGACGGCTCGATCGCGCCGACGATGGTCTCTGTCAGGCTATCCTGCAGATCGAAAACGTCCTCGACCGCGCCTTCGAACTTGTCGGCCCAAAGATGGGTCGCGGAGGCTGCCTCGATCAGTTGTCCGGTGATGCGCAACCGATTTGCGGCCTTGCGGACACTTCCTTCAAGCACGTAGCGGACGCCGAGTTCCTTGGCGACCTGGCGTATGTCTGGGTTCGTGCCTTTGTAAGCGAAAGTGGAATTCCTGGCGATGACGAAAAGGCCTGAGACCTTCGACAGACTGGTGACCAGATCTTCGACAAGTCCGTCAGCGAAGTAATCCTGTTCCGGGTCGCCGCTCATGTTGGCGAAGGGCAACACGGCGATCGAGGGTTTGCTCGGCACCGCCAAAGCATCGAGCGACAGCCTTTCCGGCGCCAACTGTGCGTCGTCGAGCGATACGCGGAAGACATGGATCGGACGGTCGATGTTCTTTAATTCCCGTTCCCCCATGTCTTCGAACGCCAGGCAAAGCCGCTCGCCGATTTGATCGCGGACCGCGGCCGAAATCATGATGCCGCCGGGCGGAGCTATGGATTCCAGGCGTGCCGCCACGTTCACGCCGTCCCCGAAAATGTCGTCGCCGTCCACGATCACGTCGCCCAGGTTGATGCCGACGCGGAATTCGATGCGGCGGTCTTGTGGCACATTCTGGTTGCGTGCGGGCATGGCCCGCTGGATCTCGGCTGAACATGCAACCGCATTAACAACGCTTGGAAACTCCACCAGCATGCCGTCGCCCGTAACCTTGACGACGCGCCCGTGGTGTTCGGCGATCTTGCTGTCGATGAGTTCTCGGCGATGCGCCTTAAGCGCGGTGAGCGTGCCCACCTCGTCGAAGCCCATCAGGCGGCTGAAGCCGACCACGTCGGCCGAGAGGATCGCAGAAAGCCGACGCTCCATCGGGGATCGCTCAGATTTTGTGAACTACCAGGCAGTGTAGCTTCTTTGCGGGCAGAGGTCATCAAGGTCAGACCGGGGCGTTGTGGCGTTCGGCTGCTGTAGCGCGGGGTGTATTAGCTAGAGCATCCTTAGCGCGTTCATTTGAACGCACGGCGCATTTGTCCTTTGATCGGCTACGAGTGAAGACAACCTGCGTCAGGTGCAGGTCTACTTTGCGGGCGGGCTCGCCCCCGTCCGCATCCATCCTATGCCTCGTACACCCGCTCGCCATCCATCCAGGTCTCCACGACCTTGATGTCCTTGATCTTGTCCGGATCGACCTTTCGGGGGTCACGGTCGAGGATAACGAGGTCAGCCAGCTTGCCGATTTCAAGGCTGCCGATCTCGTGCTCGGAGAATAGCTGCCAAGCAGCCTCGGATGTGATCGCACGGATGGCGGTTTCGACCGATATGCGTTCGTCGGGATTGAGCACGAAGTCAGGCTCCTTCCAGGTGCGTCGGGTGACCGCCATCTCAATCATATGAAGCGGATTGGGATCGGTGACCATGAAGTCGGAATGAAGGGTGAAGCCGATGCCCGCATTCTCGGTGCTCTGGCAGCGAACGAGCTGCTGGACCCTTTCCGGGCCAAACACGCTGTCGCGCATCCAGACGCCCCAATAATAGGCGTGGCCGATGAGAAAACTTGCGGAGACGCCAAGGTTCTTCATCCGCGCAATCTGGTCGTCATGGAGCATCGAGCAGTGTTCGATGCGGGCGCGCACATTGCTCATGTCCAGTCCGGCGTCGCGCACCGCCTGGCATGCGTCGAGCACGTTGTCGATGGCGGCATCGCCGTTGCCGTGGATCGCGAGCTGCCAGCCTTTGCCCGCGCGGTCGACGGCGATCTCCTTCAGTTCCTCGACAGTCATGTACGGGCTGCCGCGGCTGTCCGAGTTGAGATAGGGCTCGCGCTGCAGCCCGGTGAAACCCTGGTTGGAGCCGTCGGCGACCAGCTTGTATCCGGCAACCCGCGCGATGGCATCGCCGTCGCCCGGCTTGACCCCCGCAGCGCCCCAGGCCTCCGTGCTGAGCGTATAAAACGGATAGGCGCGGATGCGCGCCGTGAGTTGGCCGGACTTGGCTGCGGCCGTCATGATCGCCAGGTCGGCGGGCGACTGGGTCAGGGCGCCCAGCGACAATTCGCTGACCGTCGTCAGGCCGAGCCGGCCCCAGTCGGCAAGCAGGCCGATCAACGCGGAGACCGGTTCGGCGCGCACCATCGCCGGACTTTTCTCAAGGATCCTCACGAAGGCAACATTGTTCTTGATCGTACCGGTCAGTTTGCCGGAAGTATCGCGGACGAACTCCGCTCCGGGGGGATTCACGACGTCTGCGGGAATGCCGGCGGCTTCGAACGCCTTCGAGTTTGCATAGGCCAGATGTCCGGATGCGTTGAGAATGAAGATCGGGATGGTGGTCGAGACCGCATCGAGCTCGGCAAAGGTCAGCGCGTCGGGACCGGCTTGAACGGCGGGATCGAAATTGCGCCCCATGATCCATTCGCCATCAGGGGTCTCTTGCGTCTTGGCTTTGAGATGGTCGAGCACTTCCTGTGTGGTGGCGAAACGCGCCATGCCGACGTAATCCATGATGCCGTCCACAATGGCGCCCGCGACAACGTGAGTATGCGGGTCGACAAAGCCAGGGAGCATCACCTTGCCGTCGAGGTTGAACACCGTCGCACTCTCGCCCGCCGCGGCGCGCACGTCCGCTTCTGCCCCGATGGCGATGATCCGGTTGCCGCGGATGGCCATCGCTTCGGCCTCGGAGAAGTCCCTGTCCACGGTGAGGATGGTGCCGCCGATGAAAATCATGGTCGGAGTGTCCTGGGCAAAGGTGGTCCCGGTGAAGGTTGCCCCCAGTCCCGCAGCTGCCGCGACGCCCATGAATGCGCGGCGGCTGACCCTGCTCCCGGTCAGGCCCGCAGTTTCTTCGACGCCAGGTTGCGACGCGAAGAAGTTGCCAAACGCCCCGCTGCAACAGGCGCAGTCAAATAGCCGTTCAGACATCCTTCACCTCTGCGCATCACGCTTTGTCAGGCGGCTCGGCAACGTCCGTCCCGCCGTCCTCAGCCGTCACTGCTGGGCTGTGATTGTGCGTGACCCGCTAACCCTCGTTTACCCTCTCCACCTGCGGCGAAGAACAGGTCGACGATTTCACTATTATCCAATTCCCGGTTTCGGTCCACGCAAATTCATCCATTTCGCGGGGCGGCGCCTGGAGGCCTCTAGCCGGAGAAGGCGAAGTCGAGGACGCCCGGAATGGCTGCGGATCGCTTCGGGGGGAGGGTCGTTTTCATGCACTATGATCTGAGCAATATCGATCTGGAACCGACAACCCGTTCGGCACGAGGTTGTCACCCATGTCTTAGGGACAAGCTGTTACCTATGTCTCCGGGATGGACAATGGTGAAATGGCGCACCCGACAGGATTCGAACCTGTGACCTTTGGAATCGGAATCCAACACTCTATCCAGCTGAGCTACGGGTGCATCCGTTGGCGGCAGGGCCGCCGAAGCAGGCTGTGAAGCGGTTCATAGCTTAGCTTTGTCGCCGCATCAATGGTGAAATGACGGAGTTCGCAGGGGAATTTGCAGGTGCCCCTTGCAGACGTTCGTGCGCCCGGCTGCTGCCATCCGTCAAATAGGTGCTCGGCGACGCGCCGGGGAGGCGCGCCGCCGAGCGGGAGTTCAGGCCATCTGCATGGCGCCGGGTCCGGGGATCGCCTTGGGCGGTACCTTGCCCATGATGATCATGCCGAGCACTTCGTCCTTGGTGACGTCCTCGGTACGGGCCTGGCCGACGACCTGGCCGTTCTTCATCACAGACACGCGGTCGGCGAGATCGAAGACGTCGTGAATGTCGTGGCTGATCAGGAAGATGCCGATGCCTTCGCGCTTCAATTGCTTGATGAGGTCACCGACCTGGGCGGTTTCCTGCGGTCCAAGCGCTGCCGTCGGCTCGTCCATGATCAGGATCCGGGCGTCAAACAGGATCGCGCGGGCGATCGCCACCGATTGCCGCTGGCCGCCCGAAAGGGCCTTCACCGGCTCCTTGAAGCGCTGGAAGTTGGGATTGAGGCGGCCCATGACCTCGCGAGCCTTGGCCTCCATCGCCACGTCGTCGAGCGTGCCCCAGGGGGTCCTGAGCTCACGGCCGAGATAGAGGTTGGCGGCGGCGTCGACATTGTCGGCGACGGCGAGCGTCTGGTAGATCGTCTCGATGCCGTATTTCTTGGCATCGCGCGGGTTGTTGATGTCGGCAGCCTCGCCATTGATCAGGATCTCGCCGGCATCGCGCCTGTAGGCGCCGGAGAGGATCTTGATCAGCGTCGACTTGCCGGCGCCGTTATGGCCGAGCAGCGCCACGACCTCACCGGGGTAGAGATCGACGGAGGCGTTGTCGACGGCGTGGATGCCGCCAAAGGAGATGGAAATGTTCTTCATTTCCACAAGCGGAGTGCGTTGGTCTTTCATGGATCGTACTCCTTACTTGGCGCGGGCGCGGTAGATGGTGTCGAGCCAGACGGCAACGACGAGGACCACGCCGACAACGATGCGCTGGAACGGCGAGTCGATCCCCAGGAGCACCATGCCCGACTGTAGTGATTGCATGACGAGCGCACCGATCATTGCGCCGGCGATGGTGCCGACGCCGCCGGCAAGCGAGGTGCCGCCGATAACGGCTGCGGCGATCGTGTAAAGCTCGTCGAGTTCGCCTTGCGCATTGGTCGCGGCATTGAGGCGGGCGGTCGAGATCGCCGCGGCGATGGCGCAGAGAATGCCCATCAGCGTGAAGATCTTGACGGTGACCCAGCGCGTCTTGATACCGGCAAGCTCGGCTGCTTCCGGGTTGCCGCCGAGGGCAAAGACGTAGCGGCCGAAGCGCAGGCGTGTCGCGATGAAGGTCATGACGATGCCGACGGCGATCGCGACCAGCACCGGAATGGCGATGCCGTGCGAGATCTGCAGGCCGCCGTCCGGCCAGGCAATGCCGTTGGCGTCGGCGTATTTGCGGGCGATGTTGGTCGGCCAGTAGTAGTGGTTGGCAACCGAGATCGCGCCAAGCACCAGCACGCAGCCGAGGATCGACAGGAAGTACTCCGCCCAGACCGGGCGCAGCGGGAAGCCGAAGCGCTTGCGCTGCTTGCGCGAGTTCAAGATGGCGCCGACGATGGCGATGCAGGCGAGGACGCCGACGATCCAGCTGGCCGTGGCGCCGATCGAGCCTTCGGTGCCGCCACCGAGCAGACGGAAGGTGGTGTTCATCGGCGCGACCGTCTGGCCGCTGGTGACGAACCAGGTGGCGCCGCGCCAGACGAGCAGGCCGCCGAGCGTGACGATGAAGGCAGGCACGTTGAGAAAGGCGATGATCGAGCCCTGCAGCGCGCCGATTGCCGCACCGACGGCAATGCCGCAGGCAAGCGTGATGATCCAGATGGCCGGATGTTCGAGGCCGAAGAACTGCGGCAGGAATTTCACCTGCATGACGCCCATGACCATGCCGCAGAAGCCGAGCACGGAGCCGACCGACAGATCGATGTTGCGGGTGACGATGATCAGCACCATGCCGGTCGCCATCACGGCGACGGAGGAGGTCTGGACCGTCAGGTTCCACAGGTTGCGCGGCGTCAGGAACAGGCCGCCGGTCATGATCTGAAAGCCGAGCCAGATGATGACGAGCGCGCCGACCATGCCGAGCAGCCGGGTGTCGATTTCGGTGGCGCGAAAGAAGCGCTTCACCGGGTTTTCGTCCGCGACACGGGCACGATTTGCCTGTGCACTCTGTGTCTTGCCTTGTGTGATGTCGGCCATGGACGTGCCTTCCCCCCACTTATGTTGTTGATGTCGTCGCATCGGGCACCAAGAGCCGAAAGAGACGCGACAAGTCTGGTGCGACGGCAGAAATCGAGCGTTTGCCTCACGCTGCGGCGGTCGCGCTTGCGGCATTGTCCGCCGCGTACGCACCTTGTGCAAGCGCCGCAACGGAGTGCGTTGCGGCGCTTGTCTGAGCTCAGCGCTTGATTTTGCCGATGCGGCTTACTTGCAAGCCGCCACGTCGCCCTTGACGCCCTGGCAGGCTTCTTCCTTGGAGATCCAGCCCGCGTCGATGACGACGTTCAGGTTGTCCTTGGTGATCGGCAAGGGAGCAAGGAAGACCGACTGCATGGCCACGCCCTTCGGTCCGCCGTTGAAGGTGGTGACGCCTGCGACCTCTTCCATCTTCTTGCCGCCGGCAAGTTCGACAGCGACTTCTGCGGCGCGCTTGCCGAGTTCACGTGAGTCCTTCCAGACCGAGACTGTCTGCGTGCCGAGTGCCACGCGGTTCAGCGCCGCCTTGTCGGCGTCCTGGCCGGAGACCGGGACGGAACCGGCCAACCCTTGCGCGTCGAGTGCCGCGACCGCGCCACCGGCGGTGCCGTCGTTGGAGGCGACGACCGCATCGACCTTGTTGTCGTTGGCGGTCAGGAACTGCTCCATGTTCTTCTGGGCGTTCTCAGGCTTCCAGCCGTCCGTATAGGCTTCGCCGACATTCTTGATCTTGCCGGCGTCGACGGCTTCCTTCAGCACTTCCATCTGTCCGGAGAAGAGGAAGTCGGCGTTCGGGTCGGCGGACGAGCCCTTGATGAAGACGTAGTTGCCTTCCGGCTTCACCTTGAAGACTTCGCGGGCCTGCATGCGGCCGACTTCCTTGTTGTCGAAGGTGATGTAGAAGGCGGCCGGGTTTTCGATCAGGCGGTCGTAGCCGACGACCGGAATACCTTCGGCAGCGGCCTTTTCAATTGCCGGGCCGATGGCGTCGCTGTCCTGGGCAAGCACGATCAGCGCGTTGGCGCCCTGGGCGATCAGCGATTCGATGTCGGTCAGCTGCTTGGCAGCGGACGACTGTGCGTCAGCCGAGATGTACTTGTCGCCAGATGCTTCGAGGGCGGCCTTGATGGCGGCTTCGTCGGTTTTCCAGCGCTCTTCCTGGAAGTTCGACCAGGAAACGCCGACGACCAGGTCCTTTGCCTGGGCAACGGAATGCAGGGAAACGATGACGGCAACGCCTGCCATCAGCTTCAAAACGGATTTCATTTTATCCTCCCGAGTGACAGCCGGCCAAGCGTGCGAACCTCCCGCACCATCCTCAGCCAGCCTTGAAACGCTGCCGTAAACCTTGCCGCTACTCCGTGCGGAATTATTTTCTCGACAGTCGAGAAAATGAATGTCATGGATTTTTGAGGCTGTCAACAGAGCGGCGAACCCGGTACCGGCGGCTTCAACAGGGCGCTTTCGGAAGGGGAAGGGAATTGTCTGCGATCGCCGCCTGGTTGCACGCACGAGCGGCCCGTGGATTGTTTCTCGACGGTCAAGAAAATCGATGCCACAGAAGGCTGTCGACAAGGCCGGCTGCGCCTTGTCTCGACATTCAACAGATGCTTTGGGAGGAGCATGTGTTCGAAGGATCCGCCAAGGGCAGGGACGTCTCATGCTGACCAAGTCCAGCACTGAGCTCGTGCGCCAGCAAAACAGCGCCTTGGTCCTGGCCGCACTTCGGCGCGCGGGCAATCTGTCCCATACCGAAATCTCAGGCGAGACCGGCCTGGCTTCGGCGACCGTTTCGGCGATCACGGCGGAACTGGAGAAGGCTGGCGTTCTTGCCAAGGCAGAGCAGCATGTCCAGGGCGGCCGGGGCCGGCCGCGGGTGCTGTTCATGCCGCGACGGGACTGCGGCTATCTCATCGTTGTCAGGATCTCTTCCGACCTCGTGCAATACTCGCTGACCGATTATGGCGGCACTCTACTTGACCGCTTCGACGAGGTGCGAAACCACGACGAACGTGGCACTGCGGCCTTTGCCCACGCCTTCACGGAAGCGCTTGATCGTCTGCTGCAGCGCTCGCGGCTGGAGCGCGGCCAGGTGCTGGCGGTTTCGATCAGCAGCAAGGGCCTTGTCGACGGCGAGGCCGCACGGCTCCTGTGGTCGCCGGTGTTTGGCCGGGAGGAGCTGGATTTCGCAGCGCTGCTTGCGCCGCACTGGCGCGCCAAGGTCATGCTCAACAACGAAACCCTGCTTGTTGCCCAGGCGCTTGCCGCCCAGGCGCAGCGCAAACCCGACCAAGGTTTCCGGGCGCTGGCGGCCATTTCGCTCGGCCACAGCATCGGTCTTGGCGTTGCCCGCACGGGCCGCACCGGCGAAATGGATGTCAGCGCCCCGAACTTCGGCCATATGCTGCACGCGCCTTCTGCGGGCCTTTGCCGCTGCGGCGCCTATGGCTGCATCGAGGCTGCCGCCGGTTTTTACGGAATCCTGCGTGCGGCGTTCGAGGTGCCGCCCGATACGATACCCGCAAAATTCGTGCCCGTTGCCGAACTCGACAAAATTGCCGCCAGCGCGCGGCAGGGCCACCGCATGGCCGGCTATGCCTTCCGGCAGGCGGGCATTGCCCTTGGCAATGGCATTTCGCGCATGCTGAGCCTTTACGAACGCATGCCTGTGCACGTCACCGGGCCCGGAACCCGTTACTTCGATCTTATGCGCCCCGGGCTCGACGAAGGGCTCGCCCAGTCGATGCAGGTCCGTCTCCAGGGCCCGCCGGAGATCTCGATCACGCTTGACGAGCAGCGTCTCGTCTTCGACGGACATCTGGAGCGGGCGCTGGGCGCAATCGACGGCGACATCGCTTCTGCCGGTCACCCGTGAGACACCGTTGAGGCGCGACGCGTCAGTCCAACCATTTTTGGGGTTGTGTCGAGCGCGAGAGGCATTGCTAATACAATTTACAGTTATTTAGCGACTCCTTGTCAATCTTGCCGTGACGCGGGAGACGATCATGTTTTCAGTGATTGCATGCATACGCGACGATCACGACTGGCGCCTCATCCTGGCTGCCGCCGTCGTCTGCCTGGCAGGCAGTGTCGCAACGATGTTGCTGCTGTTGCGCGTTCAGCGAAGCGAGGGAGGCCAGAAGGGTCTCTGGATCGCGGCCAGCGGCTTTGCCTGCGGCATCGGCGTCTGGTCGACGCACTTCATCGCAATGCTCGCCTTTGACGGCGGCGTGCCGGTTGCTTACGGCGCTCTGGGCACGGCACTGTCGGTGATCGTGGCGATTGCGGCATCCTGGATCGCCTTTGCCATCGGGCTCTGTGGCAGCTTCCGCTTTTCGATGGCTGTCGGTGGCCTCGTGCTCGGTGCGGGCGTTGCGGCCATGCATTTCACCGGCATGCAGGCAATCGAGATCCAGGGGCACATTTACTACGATCAGCCGATGACCGTCTCGGCGGTATTGACCGGAACGCTGCTTGCCAGCGCGTCACTGCATGCCTTTCACGCCTTGCGCGGTGCACGGCGTCTGGTCACTGCCTCGCTGCTTCTGGTGCTCGGGATCTGCGCTCTGCATTTCACATCGATGAGCGGCATCACTCTTGCGCCTGGTGCCGAGGTCGTGGCTACCGATACCATTCATCCCACCTGGCTTGCCGGTGGCGTCATCGCCGCTTCAACGACCTTGATCGTGCTCGCCTTCGGCGCGCTCTTTGTCGACCGGCACCTGACGGATCTCCGAGGGCTCGCCAATGCCTCGCTCGAGGGCATGGCCATCGTCTTCGATGGAGTCATCGTCGAAGCCAACGAGCGTTTCGCCGCTCTCACTGGCCGAAAGTTCTCCGCGCTTTCCGGAAGGCCCCCGGCGGAGATCTTCGTCTTCGGGGAGGAGGGGCTCGAGGGGCACAGGCGCGGCGACGGTCCGGGCGAGATTGATCTTCTGAATGCCGAGGGTCGCACCATTCCCGTCGAGTTCATGTGCCGCACGATCGAGTATCGTGGCCGGGAATGCGAAGTGATCTTCGTGCGCGACTTGAGAGCCCGCAAGGAGGCCGAGAGGACGATCGAGCATCTGGCGCATCATGATTCTCTCACCGACCTGCCAAACCGCGCCTTCTTCGATCGCCGGCTTTCCCAGACGCTTGCGGCCGCCGCCGTCAGGGGCGAGGAACTGGCGATCCTTTGCCTCGACCTCGATCGCTTCAAGGCCGTCAACGACATCTTCGGTCATGGCGAAGGCGACCGCATCCTGTGCAAGGTTGCCGAACTTCTGCGCGAGGCGGCTGGAGAACAGGACACGGTTGCCCGCCTTGGCGGCGACGAGTTCGCCATCATCCAGGTCGGCGGTCCGCAGCCGCAGGCGGCGCGTCAGCTCACCGACCGTATTCTGGCGCAGTTTGCCGCCGAGATGGACACCAACCGTGATCCGACCGCCGTCGGCGTCAGCATCGGTTCGGCGGTCTATCCTGCCGACGGCCCGACGGCCGACCAGTTGCGCAACAATGCCGACACGGCGCTTTATCGCGCCAAGCAGAGCGGCAAGGGCATTGCCTGTTTCTTCGATCGCGAAATGGACGAGGCGGTGCGGACCCGCCGGCAGATTGAAAACGATCTGCGCCATGCCGTTCTCCGCCGCCAGTTCTTTCTGGAGTACCAGCCGCTGGTGGAAATGCAGAGCGGCAGGACGATCGGCTACGAGGCGCTCTTGCGCTGGAGCCATCCGGAGCGCGGCCTGATCGGGCCCGACATCTTCATCCCGATCGCCGAGGAAAGCGGTTCGATCATCCAGATCGGCGAATGGGTGCTGGAACAGGCGTGCACCGAGGCTGCACGGTGGAATGAACCTCTGCCGGTTTCGGTCAACATCTCGCCGGTGCAGTTTCTGCTGCCGAACCTCTTCGATCAGGTTTCAAGCATCCTGCGCCGGACCGGCCTCGATCCGTGGCGCCTGGAACTGGAAATCACCGAAGCGGCGCTGATGCACAATCGCGATGATGTGCTTTCGACCCTCATTCGTCTGCGCATCCTCGGTGTCAGGATCGTCATGGATGATTTCGGCACCGGGCATTCGTCGCTCAGCAACCTGCAGACCTTCCCCTTCGACAAGCTGAAGATCGATTGCAGTTTCACCGCCGCCCTTGAAAGCGACCCCTCGGCCCAGGCGATTGTCAGGGCGATCATCGCGCTCGGCCACAGCCTTCGGCTCGCGGTGGTCACCGAAGGCGTGGAAACCGAAAGGCAGCGGCAAATTCTCGCGGATGAAGGCTGCCTGCAGATCCAGGGGTTTCTATCAGGGCGGCCAGGTGCTGCGCCGAGCAAGGGGCAGGAAGCGTCGGTCGGAAGCTGGGAGAAGGTGCCGGCGCGCGCTGACTTCTGACGCTCGGGCACTGCTCTATGCACACGTGATGAAAAAGGCCGGGCAAGAGCGCCCGGCCTTCCGTTTTTCAGTCCTGATATTCGAAGGCTCAGGCGAGGCTGATCTGCCGCTTCTCGGTGACCGACTTCAGGGCGGCGTCGGCAAGGGCCAGCGCAGCCAGTCCGTCCTTGCCCGATGGCGTGATCTCTGCACCTTTTTCGATCGCGGCGATGAAGCTTTCGATCTCGTTGGCATAGGCTTCGGTGTAGCGGGTCATGAAGAAGTCGTGCAGCGGCGGGCGGGTGTAGCCCTCGCCATTGGCGATCTCGATCGAGACCGGGCGCTGGTTTTCTGCGGAAACGACACCCTTCGAGCCATGCACCTCGATGCGTTGGTCGTAGCCATAGGTGGCGCGGCGGGAGTTGGAGATGATCGCCTGCTTGCCGGAAGCGGTCTGCAGAATGACCGAGACGCTGTCATAGTCGCCGGCTTCGCCGATTGCCTTGTCGACGAGAACGGCAGCGGTCGCGGTCACCGAGACCGGCTCTTCGCCAAGCAGGAAGCGGGCCATGTCGAAATCATGGATCGTCATGTCGCGGAAGATGCCGCCCGAGCGCTTGATGTAGTCGACAGGCGGAGCGCCGGGGTCGCGCGAGGTGATGGTGACCATTTCGACATCGCCGATCTTGCCGGCGTCGATTGCCTTCCTGACGGCCATGAAATGCGGATCGAAGCGGCGGTTGAAACCGACCATCAGCTTGGCCTTGGTTTCATTGACCACTTTCAGGCAGGCCTTGACGCGCTCGGCGTCGAGGTCGACCGGCTTCTCGCAGAAGATCGCCTTGCCGGCGCGGGCGAAGCGCTCGATCAGGTCGGCATGGGTGTCGGTCGGCGTGCAGATGACGACGGCATCGATGTCGTCGGCCTTTTCGATTGCCTCGATGGTGCGAACGTCGCAGCCGTAGGCCTTGGCGATGGCTTCGGCGGCGGCGGGGAAGGCGTCGGCAACGGCGACGAGCACGGCGTCCGGATTGCCGCTGACGGCTTTCGCGTGAACCTTGCCGATGCGTCCGGCGCCCAGAAGACCAAATCTCACTGTCATCTCTGTTTCTCTCGAATTCCGGTTTGCGACCGGGAAGGGGCGTGATGATCGGCGCTCATCGCGCAAAGGCGCCGCAGAATGCTCTATCCGCGAATGGGTCGAAGAAATGCCGCGACAAGATTGCGCGTTTAAACGCTGCGCCGGCGTCTCTCCCGCGATTCCTCCATTTCCATATCGCTGCCATTCGTTTTCGGAATGAAATGGCCGATGTGGACATTTTCGGAATTTTTATTCCATTTTTGTTGTGTCCGTCAAGAGGCGGTGCCGGTCTCGGGCTTGCTGTTTCAGATGAATTTCTCGTAAATGGGCCGCTGAAGACAAGGCTGCCAGAGGATAGAATGCTTAAACTCATCGACCCGGACCACCCCTTTTATCGCCCGCTGTGGATCCGTCTGCTGATTGTCGCCTTCTGCGGCGTGTGGACGGCGGTCGAATTCTACGGTGAGCAGACCGTTTGGGGGATGATCTTCCTGGCGATGACGGCTTATGCCTCGGCGGCGCTGCTGGTCTTCTACAAGCCGAACGACAATGTACAGGACAAGGCCGAAGGCGACGAGAAGAACAAGAGCGACGAGGGGGACGCCGCCAACTAATGGTCACAGAGCGGCGGCGGCTCCGCGGAGCTGCAGTGCCGCCTCGTCGATCAGCATGTTGGCAAGTTTCATCCGAACCGTCGCATTGGCGCGAAAATCTTGGGGCAGACGGTCGGGGTGATTGTCTGCGGCAAACTTCCGCCTTTTTGCCGCAAGGGTCGTCGCCGTTTCGTCCTCCGTCAGCGCCAGTTCCTCGGCGACATCAGCAAGGCCCGTCCGCGTGAGGTAGTCCGGCATGACAGTTGGTGGTGGAGGTTCGATGAACGCGGCATCGAAGTAGGCGCGTTCGACGGCGCCGAAGGCGGCAACGCCGACGCTCTCAACTGCAAATGCCGGCGCAAACGGAACCGAACGCTGCACCGCCACATGCGCGTCGTCCGGCGCTATTGGCTCGCTATCCTCTTCCGCCTTCAGCCGTTCGAGCACCGACTGAAATACCGACATTCCGAACATGCGGCCTCCAACTCGGGCGGCACTATGGCTGCTGGAGATTATCCCGGGCTGATCACCCGGAACATGTTCGGTTGGTCACGCGCGCCCCTGCTTCAGGATCAGGTCGTAGAGCAGCTTGGCGCTCGGCGGCAGCGCGCGGCCCTCGGCAGTGATCAGGCCATAGGGCTTGATGCGGATCGGGATATCGGTCTTGAGGATACGGATCTCGCCGGCTGGCGTGCCATTGCCGGCAATCAGGTTGGCAACGTCGAGCGCCACCGGTGCGATGGCGTTGGTGTTGCGAACGATCGACAGCGTCAGGATGATCGAGGATGTGTTGATGACGGTTGCCGGCAGCCGGACGCCGGCCGACACGAAACTGTCCTCGACCGCGCGCCGCAGAAGCGTGCCGGGTGGCTGGAACACCCAGTCGTAGGAGGGCAGGTCTTCGGCGCCCACAATCGGCTTGTCGAGCAGCGGATGGCCGTCGCGCACGATGAGGCAGACTTCCTCGTAGCCGATTTCCACCATGTTGAAGAGCCGTGGCGGCTGGTCATCGGGGATGCGGCCGATGATGAAGTCGTGCCGCGCGGACAGCAGTTCCCTTGCCAGGACATTGCTGTTTTCGATCTGGACGTTGATCTCGATGCCGGGATAGGCGGTGATGACCTGGCGAATGGCAGGCACTGCGAGATTGAGCGCCGGCCCGGTGACCGAGCCGAGCGACACCGAGCCACCACTGCCGGTCTTCAGTTCGTTGATTTCGCGCGAGGCTTCGCGCAGTTCGAGGAAGATCGTGCGCGCACGCCTGGCAAGCGCCTCGCCGTAAGGCGTCAGTTCGACGCCGCGGGCAACACGTTCGCAGACGGGCGCCTTCAGCATCGTCTCGATTTCCGACAGCATGCGCGAGGCGGCTGGCTGCGAGATGCCGAGCGCTTCGGCGGCGGCGCTGATGCGCCGGTGGTCGTCGATCGCCAGAATCAGCCGGAGGTGGCTGATCTTCAGGCCCGAACGGAAGAGCGCTGAATCGAAGATTTCGCCGGTGGTACCGGGTTTCTGGTCACGCATTCTCGGCTACTCGCCTATTCTTGGTTTTCAAGGATTTTCAAAAATCACACTGTTTGTAAGCGATATACCAAATTTGGTATGCGTTCAAAGCGATATTGTATTTGACAGTTATATGTTTTGATTCCAGTTTTTGCTCATGTGCCAGCGCGTGTGGGAGCATGCGAGGCGGGGAGGTTCTTCCTTCACCTTGATCCGCAGCCGGAGACAACGATCTCGGGTGGCGGATTGCTGCGCATAGACGGAAAGGCATAGCCTGCCGGCTTCAACATTTTTTGGGAGAGAACTGATGAAATTGATGACTTCGCTTCTCGCAGCGGCCGCGATCTCCATCGCGTCCTTCGCTGCGCCGGTCTTTGCGCAGGACAAGGGCACGGTCGGCATTTCCATGCCGACGAAGACGTCGACCCGCTGGATCTCCGACGGCGAGACGATGGAAAAGCTGTTCAAGGAAGCCGGCTATACCCCGGACCTGCAGTTCGCTGACGACGACATCCCGAACCAGCTTGCCCAGATCGAGAACATGGTGACCAAGGGTGCCAAGGTTCTGGTCATCGGCGCCATCGACGGCACGACGCTTTCCGACATTCTGCAGAAGGCCCACGATTCGGGCGTCAAGGTCATTGCCTATGACCGTCTGATCCGTGATAGCGGCAACGTCGACTACTACGCCACCTTCGACAACTTCCAGGTCGGCGTGCAGCAGGCAACCTCGCTGGTCCAGGGCCTCAAGCTCGATGGCGCCACCGAGCCGAAGAACATCGAACTGTTCGGCGGTTCTCCGGACGATAACAACGCCTTCTTCTTCTACGACGGCGCGATGTCGGTTCTGCAGCCGCTGATCGACAGCGGCAAGATCGTCGTCAAGTCCGGCCAGAAGGGCATGGACCAGGTCGGCACGCTGCGTTGGGACGGTGCGGTCGCTCAGGCCCGCATGGAAAACCTGCTGTCTTCGAACTACACCGACGCCAAGGTCGATGGCGTTCTGTCGCCCTATGACGGTCTCTCGATCGGCATCATCTCGGCTCTGAAGGGCGTTGGCTACGGCTCGGGCGACATGCCGATGCCTGTCGTCACCGGCCAGGACGCCGAACTGCCGTCGGTCAAGTCGATCCTTGCCGGCGAACAGTATTCGTCGATCTTCAAGGACACGCGCGAACTCGCCAAGGTCACCGTCGGCATGGTCAACGCGATCATGGAAGGCAAGGAGCCGGAAGTGAACGACACCAAGACCTATGAAAACGGCGTCAAGGTCGTTCCGTCCTACCTCCTGAAGCCGGTTGCCGTTGACAAGTCCAACGTCAAGGACGTGCTCGTCAGCTCCGGCTATTACACCGAAGACCAGATCAACAACTGATCTTTTTGAACGCGAGGGGCCCGCGTGACCGCGCGGGCCCTTTTATCCAGATGACGGAGCCGGTACTCTCTTCAAAGACTGCCGCTGGAATGACTGAACATGGACAATATCATTCTTGAAATGCGGGGCATCACCAAGACGTTTCCGGGCGTCAAGGCGCTGGACAATGTCAGCTTCAAGGTGCGCGAAGGTGAGATCCACGCGCTCGTCGGCGAAAACGGTGCCGGCAAGTCGACGCTGATGAAGGTTTTGAGCGGTGTCTATCCCGCCGGTACCTATGACGGCGAGATCCACTACGACGGCGAAGCCCGCCGCTTCTCGACCATCTCCGACAGCGAAGACCTCGGCATCATCATCATTCACCAGGAGCTGGCGCTTGTGCCGCTCTTGTCGATCGCCGAAAACATCTTCCTCGGCAACGAGATCGCCACCAACGGTGTGATCCACTGGCCGCAGACCTTTGCGCGCACACAGCAGCTTCTGAAGAAGGTGGGCCTCAGCGAAAGCCCGGCGACGCTGATCACCGACATCGGCGTCGGCAAGCAGCAGCTGGTCGAGATCGCCAAGGCGCTTTCGAAGAAGGTGCGGCTCTTGATCCTCGACGAGCCGACCGCCTCGCTCAACGAAACGGATTCCGATGCGCTTCTGAAGCTCTTGATGGAGTTTCGCACGCAAGGCATGACGTCGATCATCATCTCGCACAAGCTGAACGAGATCCGCCAGGTCGCCGACCAGATCACGATCCTGCGCGACGGCGGCACGGTCGAGACGCTCGACTGTCACAGCGAGGACATCGGCGAGGACCGGATCATCAAGGGCATGGTCGGCCGCGCCATGGAAGACCGCTATCCGCCGCGCGAGCCGAAGATTGGCGAGACGCTCTTGGAGGTGAAGAACTGGAACGTTTTCCACCAGCAGCATCGCGACCGGCAGTTCCTGCATGACGTCAACTTCACCGTGCGCGCCGGCGAAGTCGTCGGCATCGCCGGCCTGATGGGGGCAGGGCGCACCGAGACGGCCATGAGCCTGTTCGGCAAGTCCTGGGGCCACAAGATCACTGGCGACGTGTCGATGCGCGGCAAGCCGGTCGACGTCAGCACCATTCCGAAGGCGATCGATGCGGGCCTTGCCTATGTTACCGAGGACCGCAAGCAGCTCGGCCTCGTCTTGATCAACAACATCAAGGAGAACACGACGCTCTCCAACCTGAAGGCGGTTGCCTCGAGCGGTGTCATCGACGATCGCAAGGAAGCAAAGATCGCCTCCGACTATCGTTCGAAGCTGCGCATCCGTTCGCACTCGATCTACCAGGAAACGGTCAATCTTTCGGGCGGCAACCAGCAGAAGGTCGTGCTTTCCAAGTGGCTGTTCACCAATCCGGAAGTTCTCATTCTCGACGAGCCGACACGCGGCATCGATATCGGCGCGAAGTATGAGATCTATACCATCATCAACCAGCTTGCCGCCGAGGGTAAAGGCATTCTGATGATATCATCGGAAATGCCGGAGCTGCTTGGAACCTGCGATCGCATCTACGTCATGAATGAGGGGCGCATCGTCGCCGAACTTTCGAAGGCGGAAGCGAGCCAGGAATCCATCATGCGTGCCATCATGCGTTCAGGGGAGAAACACTAATGGTCGCCGATACGAGCACCCAAAACAACAAGCCCTCGATCGGGGACTATCTCAAGAACAACATCCGCGAATACGGCCTCTTGGTCGCGCTCGTGGTGATCATGCTGTTCTTCCAGTTCGTCACCAACGGCGTCCTGTTCAAGCCGGTCAACATCACCAACCTGGTGCTGCAGAACTCGTTCATCGTCATCATGGCGCTCGGCATGCTGCTGATCATCGTCGCCGGCCATATCGACCTGTCGGTCGGCTCGATCGTCGCCTTCATCGGGGCGATCTCGGCGATCATGCTTGTGAAATGGGGCCTGCCGGCCATCATCGTCATTCCCGCCTGTCTGATCGTTGGCGGCATCATGGGGGCTGCCCAGGGTTATTGGGTCGCCTACCAGAAGATCCCGTCCTTCATCGTGACGCTGGCCGGCATGCTGGTCTTCCGCGGGCTTACCTATGTGGTGCTCGGCGGTCGCCCGATCGGTCCGTTCCCGAAGGAATTCCAGCTTCTGTCGACGGGCTTCGTTCCGGACTTCCTCTATTTCCTCAACCCGGCGCCTGAGACCATCCAGAACATGGTGGCGCTGGTGGCGGTCATCGCGCTCGTCGGCTACGCCATCTATGCGGGGCTTCGCGACCGCAAGATCAACGAACAGCACGGCACCGAAAACGAACCCTTCGTCTTCTTCGCGGTGCAGATGGCTGTCATTGCCGCCGTGGCGCTGTTCATCGGCTTCCAGCTTGCGACCTACCGCGGCCTGCCGAACGTGCTGATCGCCATGGCGGTGCTGATTGCGCTCTACACCTTCATCACCACGCGCTCGACGATCGGCCGGCGCATCTATGCAATGGGCGGCAACGTCAAGGCGACCAAGCTCTCGGGCATCAACACCGAGCGGCTGACCTTCTACACCTTCGTCAACATGGGCGTGCTCGCAGCCCTTGCCGGCATGATCATCACTGCCCGCCTCAATTCGGCCACGCCGAAGGCCGGCGTCGGCTTCGAGCTCGACGTGATCGCGGCCTGCTTCATCGGCGGCGCTTCGGCGTCGGGTGGCGTCGGCAAGATCATCGGTGCTGTCATCGGTGCCTTCATCATGGGCGTGATGAACAACGGCATGTCGATCATGGGTATCGGCATCGACTACCAGCAGCTGATCAAGGGCCTCGTGCTCCTCGCTGCCGTGTTCTTCGATGTCTACAACAAGAACAAGGGTTGAGCTGAAAGCCACAAGACCCGACGCACAGCAGTAACATTCACCGGCAGCCGCGGCTGCCAGGATCGGCGGATTGGCCCGCCGGAATTGGGTGGTTCCGGCCACCCACGGGGACGCTTTTGCCTTGAAAAGGCGAATGCCACGGCCCCGACGACTCGAAGGAAGGACAGCGTCGTGCTGATTTCGCAGATCAGGAACGAAGACGGATCGATTGTGGTTGCCGTGCGTGCGCCCGGTGAAACCGCGCATGCGGTGAACGGTGCCGCAAGCGTCTATGCCTTGGCGCTGGAAGCGGCCAATGCCGGACAGAGCCTCAAGGAAGCGATCGAGGCCAAGGGGCTCGGCGCTACGATCGACCTCGAAAAAGCCTATGCCGAGGGACGCTTCCTGCCGCCGATCACCCATCCGGACCCGGCGCACCTGCACCTCACCGGGACGGGACTCACCCATCTCGGATCGGCTGCGACCCGCGACGCCATGCACAAGAAGACGAGCGAGGCGGCCGAGGAAACGCTGACGGACTCGATGAAGATGTTCCGCATGGGTCTTGAAGGCGGCAAGCCCAAGGCTGGCGAGACCGGGGTGCAGCCGGAATGGTTCTACAAGGGCAACGGCACGTCCGCCGTCGCGCCGGGTTCCGCACTCGTTTCGCCCGCCTTTGCCGAGGACGGTGGCGAGGAGCCGGAAATGGCCGGCATCTATGTGATCTCCGACAAGGGCGTGCCCTTTCGGATCGGCTTTGCCGTCGCCAACGAGTTTTCCGACCACAAGACCGAGCGGGTCAACTATCTCTGGCTCGCACATTCGAAGCTGCGCCAGGCAAGCTTCGGTCCGGAGATCCGCATCGGTGTTGCGCCTGAGGATATCCGCGGCATGTCGCGCATCCTGCGCGGCGGCAAGGTGCTGTGGGAAAAGCCGTTCCTGTCGGGTGAAGCCAACATGTCGCACAGCTTCGCCAATCTCGAGCATCACCATTTCAAATACAGCCTGTTCCGCCAGCCGGGCGAAGTCCACGTCCACATGTTCGGCACGGCGACGCTCTCCTTCGGCGACGGCATCCGCACCGAGGAAGGCGACGTGTTCGAGATCGAGGCCGATGGCTTCGGCTTGCCGTTGCGCAATGCGCTCGCGATCGCCGCAGATGAGCCCGTCGTCATTGAGCAGCTCTGATCGCTGCGCGGGTATGTGACGCCGGATAGGCGCTGATATCAAGGAGGCCTGAAGGCCATGACATTGCACCAGAACCTGATTGCCGGCGAATGGGTCGGCGGTGACGGGGTTGCCAACATCAACCCTTCCAACACCAATGACGTCGTCGGCGAATATGCCCGCGCGTCTGCCGACGATGTGCGCGCCGCAATCGCTGCTGCCAAGGCGGCGTTTCCGGCCTGGTCGCGCTCGGGCATCCTCGAGCGCCACGCCATCCTGAGAAAGACTGCCGACGAAATCCTTGCTCGCAAGGACGAACTCGGGAAGCTCTTGTCGCGCGAGGAAGGCAAGACGCTGGCCGAGGGCATCGGCGAGACCGTGCGCGCCAGCCAGATCTTCGACTTCTTTGCCGGCGAGTGCCTGCGACTGGCGGGCGAAGTGCTGCCGTCGGCGCGGCCCAATATCGGTGTCGAGATCACCCGCGAGCCAGTCGGCGTCGTCGGCATCATCACGCCCTGGAACTTCCCGATCGCCATTCCCGCCTGGAAGATCGCGCCGGCGCTTTGCTACGGCAACACCGTCGTCTTCAAGCCGGCCGAGCTGGTGCCGGGCAGTTCCTGGGCCATCGTTGATATCCTCCATCGCGCCGGCCTGCCGAAGGGTGTCCTGAACCTCGTGATGGGCAAGGGCTCGGTCGTCGGCCAGGCGATGCTCGACAGCCCCGATGTGCACGCCATCACCTTCACCGGCTCGACCGGGACGGGCAAGCGGGTCGCGATGGCCTCGGTCGAGCACAATCGCAAGTACCAGCTGGAGATGGGCGGCAAGAACCCCTTCGTCGTGCTCGACGACGCTGATCTTTCGGTCGCGGTGGAAGCGGCAGTCAACTCCGCCTTCTTCTCCACCGGCCAGCGCTGCACCGCGTCGTCGCGCATCATCGTCACCGAGGGCATCCACGATCGCTTCGTCGCCGCGATGGGCGAGCGGATCAAGGGGCTCATCGTCGACGACGCCTTGAAGTCCGGCACCCAGATCGGCCCGGTGGTCGACGAGAGCCAGCTCAATCAGGACACCGACTACATCGCCATCGGCAAACAGGAGGGTGCGAAGCTCGCCTTCGGCGGCGATCTGCTGAAGCGCGACACGCCCGGCTTCTACCTGCAGCCGGCGCTGTTTACCGAAGCGACCAACCAGATGCGGATTTCCCGCGAGGAGATCTTCGGCCCGGTCGCAGCCGTCATCCGCGTCAGGGACTACGACGAGGCGCTTGCCGTCGCCAACGATACGCCGTTCGGCCTGTCGTCTGGCATCGCCACGACGAGCCTCAAGCACGCGACCCATTTCAAGCGCAATGCCGAGGCCGGCATGGTGATGGTCAACCTGCCGACCGCGGGTGTCGATTTCCACGTGCCGTTCGGCGGTCGCAAGGGCTCGTCCCACGGCTCGCGCGAGCAGGGGCGCTACGCCGCCGAATTCTACACCACCGTCAAGACGGCCTACACGCTCGCCTGAGGCGCGCCGTCACGGGCCCGCGTGACTGCGCGGGCCGCATAAGGAAGGACAAAATGAAGAAGAAAGCTGAATGGCCGCGCAAGCTGCGGTCGCAGGATTGGTTCGGCGGCACCGGCAAGAATGCCATCATGCACCGCTCCTGGATGAAGAACCAGGGTCTGCCGGCCGACACCTTTGACGGTCGGCCGATCATCGGCATCTGTAACACCTGGTCGGAGCTCACCCCCTGCAACGCGCATCTGCGCGACCTTGCGGAGCGGGTGAAGCGCGGCGTCTACGAGGCCGGCGGCTTCCCGGTCGAATTCCCGGTGTTCTCGGTCGGCGAAAGCACGCTGCGCCCGACGGCGATGATGTTCCGCAATCTCGCGGCCATGGACGTCGAAGAGGCGATCCGCGGCAACCCGGTCGATGGCGTCGTGCTGCTCGGCGGCTGCGACAAGACCACGCCGAGCCTGTTGATGGGCGCTGCGAGCGTCGACATTCCGGTCATTCTCGTCTCCGGTGGCCCGATGCTGAACGGCAAGTGGCGCGGCAAGGATGTCGGTTCCGGCACGGCGATCTGGCAGTTCTCCGAGATGGTGAAGTCCGGCGA
This sequence comes from Ensifer sp. MJa1, assembly GCF_037026475.1. NCBI lineage: Bacteria > Pseudomonadati > Pseudomonadota > Alphaproteobacteria > Hyphomicrobiales > Rhizobiaceae > Ensifer > Ensifer sp. MJa1. The sequence goes on from NZ_JAKUMO010000014.1 coordinate 25,132, forward strand.
GATGTCGCTCGAGGAATTCATGGACGCGGAACAGGGCATGGCGCGCTCGGCCGGCAGTTGCATGACCATGGGCACGGCTTCCACCATGGCGTCGATGGCCGAAGCGCTCGGCATGACCTTGCCCGGCAATGCGGCGATCCCCGCGGTCGACGCCCGTCGCCGGGTGATCTCCCAGCTCTCCGGCCGCCGCATCGTCGACATGGTCAAGGAAGATCTGAAACCCTCGGACATCCTGACGAAAGAGGCCTTCGAGAACGCCATTCGCGTCAACGGCGCCGTCGGCGGCTCGACCAATGCGGTGTTGCACCTTCTGGCGCTCGCCGGCCGCGTCGGCGTCGACTTGAGCCTTGACGACTGGGATCGCCTCGGCCGTGACGTGCCGACGATCGTCAACCTGCAGCCGTCAGGCAAGCACCTGATGGAAGAGTTCTACTATGCTGGTGGTCTGCCTGTGGTGATCAAGGCCGTCGGCGAGATGGGCCTTCTGCACAAGGAAGCGCTGACGGTCACCGGCGACACGATCTGGAACGGTGCGAAGGACGTCGTCAACTACAACGACGACGTCATCGTGCCGCGTGAAAAGGCGTTGACGAAGTCGGGCGGCATCGCGGTGCTGCGCGGCAATCTGGCGCCGAAGGGCTGCGTGCTGAAGCCGTCTGCCGCCTCGCCGCACCTGATGCAGCACAAGGGCCGCGCGGTCGTGTTTGAAAGCATCGAGGACTACCACGCCCGCATCAACAGCGAGGATCTCGATATCGACGAGACCTGCGTGATGGTGCTTAAATATTGCGGACCGAAGGGTTATCCCGGAATGGCCGAGGTCGGCAACATGGGCTTGCCGCCGAAGGTGCTGAAGAAGGGTGTCACCGACATGATCCGCATTTCCGATGCGCGCATGTCCGGCACCGCCTATGGCACCGTCATCCTGCACACCGCACCGGAAGCCGCCGACGGCGGGCCGCTGGCGCTGGTGCAAAACGGCGACATGATCGCAGTCGACGTGCCGGCGCGTACCATCCACCTCGACGTTTCCGCCGAAGAGCTGGCCCGCCGTCGCGCGGCCTGGGTGTCACCGGTCAAGCCGCTTTCCGGCGGCTACGCCGGCCTCTATGTCAAGTCCGTGATGCAGGCCGATACGGGTGCGGATCTGGACTTCCTCGTGGGTCCGCGTGGCGCAGAAATCCCGATGAACCGCGACAGCCACTGACCGTCTGTCCGAATGCCTCAGCGGGTGCGGACGGAGCGCCGCACCCCGGATAATCCCCTGGAAGAATGAGCCGCATCGCTTGCCGGTGCGGCTTTCTTCGTGTGCGCTGACACGTTGTCTCGAAAGGAAGCGCACGCAGGGCGGGTCTTCGCATTGTGTTGGTTACGACCTGCGAAACCGTTGATGCCCGCGAGCGTCAGCGCAACCAGACACGATCCTTCAACGTCTCCATAAGGCCAGGGCCATTCCGGCCGTGGCCTCAGAGGAGGACGATCATGCGGAGGAATGTCCTTGCGTTGTCCGCCGGGTCTTCTTGCGACGGTGGCCCTGGCAGGGCCTGCCTTTTCCCAAAGTGCTGACGGTCTTGGGCTTGGCCTGTCCGTTGGCGGCGCGAATGGGCTGAATGCCAATGTCGGTCTTGGAGGGTCGAACGGGCTCAACGCCGATGTCGATGCTTCTCTCGGTGGCGCAGACGGGGTCAATGCCGATGCCAATGCCTCGGTGGGCGGGTCGCGTGGCGTGAACGCGGATCTGCGCGCGAACGCCGGTGGCCGTGACGGGTTGGCGGCGGACGCCGATATCGGTCTCGGTGGCGGCAATGGGCTCACGGCATCGGCCAAGGCCAATCTCGGCGATCGCAGGGGCCTGAGTGCCGGTCTTGATGCCAAGGCCGGCGGCGACAATGGCGTCGGTCTCGGGGTCGGCATCGGCGTGGGGCTTGGCACAGGCTCGGGAGGCAGTGGTGGCTCGAGCGGAGGCGGCGCCGGCGGCGGTGCCGGGGGAGGGGCAGCGGCTGGTTCTGGCGGGGTTGCTTCGCCCAGTGCAGCGCTCGCCGCGTTCAACGCATTGCCCGCCAGTGAACGGCTGAAACTGATCAAGCGTTGCCGCGATGTCGTTGGCGGCAGCTATGGGCTGGTGTCGCTCTGCCGCATCCTGCAGGCGAGCGCTTCACGCTAGCCAAGCTAGCGGGCTGGCGGCATTGACGCCGCAGTCGTTTAGCGAGAACTGTTTGCGACGGGGCGCTGGCGTCGCCCCGTCTCGGTGCTACTGGCTTTGCGACTGGCTCTGGCTCTGGCCTTGCTTATGCTGCTCGACAGTGACTGCCACTTTCAGCGTCTCCTTGGCCTCGCCATGGATGAGCCCGGAGATGGGGGCGGCGTCACGGTAGCAAAGGCCCGAGGCGATCCGCACATAGCGGTCGTCAGGGCAGATCTTGTTGGCGGCGTCGAAGCCGACCCAGCCGAGGCCGTTCAGATGCACCTCCGCCCAGGCGTGGCTCGCCGTCTGTTCGGGTTTGCCCTCCGTCATCAGATAGCCTGAAATGTAGCGCGCCGGCAGCTCGATCGATCGCGCCGCCGCGATCAGGATATGAGCGTGGTCCTGGCAGACGCCGTGGCCGCTTTCGAGTGCGTCCTCGGCCGACGTCTCCGCGTGGGTCTCGCCGGGTTTGTACTCCACGGCGTCGTGGATCGCCGCCATCAGTGCGTGCATGCGGGCAAGGTCAGTTTCGCCCTCGGCGGACTTGGCGAGGTCCCGGATCAGCTTGCCGGCCTTGGTGAGCGGCGTTTCGCGGGCATAGAGCCAGAGCGGCACATAGGACTGGTGCGGGCCAAAGACACCGGCGCGGTCTTCGGTATGCACCTCGCCGGACGCGGTGATGCGGATTGCCTCGCGGTCGCCGTCGACGCTGACGAGGTGGACCCGGTTGCCGAAGTGATCGTCGTAGCTGACCTCGATTGCGGCGCCATCGACGAGGGTCTGCCACCCGAGCACGGTCTGGCCGGCCTGGGTCAGCGGCGTCAGCCTTAGGCGCTGCAGCGCGTACTGCACGGGTTCGTCGTAGTGATATTCGGTCGTGTGGCTGATCTTCAGGTGCATGCCATCCTCCCGAGCCTAGTAGAACCGGTAGCCGTCGGAGATTTCCTGTCCCAGACGGTTGTTGTGGCTGATGAACTCTTCGAGATACTCGTGCAGCCCCTGGTCCATGATGTCCTTGATCGACTGGCTGCGCAGCGACGCCAGCGTGCGATCCGCGGTTTCATGCGCTGCATGGCGCTCGCCATATTCCCGCTCGAGATAGCCGAGGTTGCTGGCGATCTTCTCGTAGCAATAGGCAAGCGAGCGCGGCATGCGGCCGTTGGAAATCAGGAAGTCGGCGATGTTGGCGGGCCTAAGCTCGGCATCGTAGACCCAGCCATAGGCGCGGTGGGCCGAGACCGAGCGCAGGATCGATTCCCATTGCACATTGTCCATCGACGAGCCGACAGCGGCGACGGCCGGCAGGAGCACGTAGTACTTCACGTCGAGGATGCGGGCGGTGTTGTCGGCCCGCTCGATGAAGGTGCCGATGCGCGAGAAGTTGAAGATCTCGTTCCTGAGCATCGTGCCGTGGAAGGCACCGCGGATGAGGCCGGCGCGCCGCTTGATGCTGTCGATGATCTCCGGCATGTCGGCGGGACGCGCCTTCTTGGCGAGCATCACCTTCATCTCGAGGTAGCACTCGTTGGTCGCTTCCCAGGTCTCGCGCGTCAGCGCCGTGCGCACCATGCGGGCGTTGTGGCGGCCCGCCTCGATGCAGGACATGACGCTTGAGGGGTTGGCGCGGTCGCGCAGCAGAAAGTCGATCGCGTCGATGCTCGTCAGCTTGTCGTGCACCTCGTCGTAAAGTTCGCGGACGCCGGCGCTCTGGAGCACCCCGTCCCAGTCGTCCTCGGCCGCCTCGCTGCGGGTCAGCGACATGCGCAGGCCGGCGTCGATCAGCCGGGCGCTGTTTTCCGCCCGCTCGATATAGCGGAACATCCAGTAGAGGCCGTTTGCAGTTCTTCCCAGCATCTCTCAGTCCTCCAGCACCCAGGTGTCCTTGGTCCCGCCGCCCTGGCTGGAGTTCACGACGAGCGAACCGGCCTTGAGCGCGACGCGCGTCAGGCCGCCGGGAATGATCTGGACCTTGTCGGAGACGAGGACATAGGGGCGAAGGTCAACGTGCCGTGGCGCGATGCCCTTGTTGACAAGGATAGGCACAGTAGAGAGGGAAAGCGTCGGCTGGGCGATGTAGTTGGTCGGACGGCTCTTCAGCTTCTCGGCGAAGGCAGCGCGTTCCTTGCGGGTCGCCGTTGGGCCGACCAGCATGCCGTAGCCGCCGGAGCCATGGACCTCCTTGACCACCAGCTCTTCCAGGTGTTCGAGCACGTATTTGAGGCTCTGCGGTTCGGAACAGCGCCAGGTGGGCACGTTTTCGAGCAGTGGCTTGCGGCCGGTGTAGAACTCGACGATCTCAGGCATGTAGGAATAGATCGCCTTGTCGTCCGAAATGCCGGTACCGGGCGCATTGGCAATGGTGATGTTGCCGGCGCGGTAGACATCCATGATGCCGGGAATGCCAAGTGCAGAATCCGGCCGGAAGGTCAGCGGATCGAGGAAGTCGTCGTCGACGCGGCGGTAGAGCACGTCGATCGCCTCGTAGCCGCGGGTCGTGCGCATCTTCACCTTGCCGTCGATGACGCGCAGGTCCGAGCCCTCGACGAGCTCTACGCCCATCTGGTCGGCAAGGAAGGCGTGCTCGTAGAAGGCGGAGTTGTAGATGCCGGGTGTCAGCACCGCGACGCGCGGCTTGCCGCTGCAGCCGGGAGGGGCAAGAGAAGCGAGGCTCTGGCGCAGGAGATAGGGGTAGTTCTCGACCGGGCGCACGCGGTTCTGATGGAAGAGTTCCGGGAACATCTGCATCATCGTTTCCCGGTTTTCCAGCATATAGCTGACACCGGAAGGCGTGCGGGCATTATCCTCGAGTACGTAGAACTGGTCTTCACCGGTTCTGACGATGTCGGTGCCGACGATGTGGGTGTAGACGCCGCCCGGCGGCCTGAAACCGATCATCTGCGGGAGGAACGCGACGTTCTTCTCGATCAACTCCCGCGGCACTCGCCCGGCGCGGATGATTTCCTGCTTGTGGTAGATGTCGTCGAGGAATGCGTTAAGCGCGATGACCCGCTGTTCGATGCCTTGCGCGAGCTTGCGCCATTCGCGGCCTGAGATGATGCGGGGGATGAGGTCGAAGGGGATGAGCTTTTCGGAACTGTCTGCGTGTCCGTAGACTGCGAAGGTGATGCCGGTTTTCCGGAAGATGTTCTCAGCTTCCTTGGATTTCGCTATGAGCCGATTTCTGTCCTGGCTGGCATACCATTCATGATAGGTCGAATATGGTTGGCGCGGACTGCTGTCCGCATTGATCATTTCGTCAAATGCCAAAGGCGTGGTCCCCTTATTTTTGACCATTTGAGTACAACGCTGGTTGCAATGCAAGAAGCGTGCTCAGTCGCCGGAAAAGAAAATTGGCCGCGGCTTTCCCGGCTGTTTGCCGGAAATTCTGCCCAACAATCGAGCGGACGGCACCGATCGCCGAAAGCCGGCGTGATCGAGCGCATCGGAAATATGCATATGCTCTAAAATTGGGCGCTTGTCGTTTAGGCCTGCGTGCTCGTCATCCGAGGTCGAGGCAGGCGATTGCCAGGGCTGACAGGGTGCAGAGCACAAGCAGCGACAGCATGGCTGCGGCACTGGCGCGCGGCCCGGCATGGGCAAGAGAACGAATGTCGACCTCAAGCCCGAGAGCGGCCATGGCGATGACCGTCAGGCAGGTGGAGATTTTTACGGCACCCGTCGCGACCGTGTCGGGGATCGCGCCGCTGTTTCTGGCGATGGCGACCGCAAGGAATCCGAGGATGAACCAGGGGACGAAGTGGGTGACGGTGGCGAGCAACGATCTCTTTCGCCGGTCTTCCTGCTCACCGGTCTCGGCATCGCGGACGCCGACCAGCGAGAAGCAGAAGACGACAGGTCCGAGCATCAGCACACGCACGAGTTTGACCAGCGTGCCAACCTGGACAGAGAGCGGGCTGAACGGGCTTGCGGCCGCCAGCACCTGCGGCACGGCATAGACAGTCAAGCCGGCAAAGACACCGTAGCCCTGCGGTGTCATGCCGAGCCAGTCGCCGACGAGCGGCAGCGAGAGAACGACCGCGATGCCGAGAATGGCGGTGAAGGAAATGGCGGCCGCCACCTCCTCGCCGCGGGCGCCGATTGCCGGCGCGACGGCAGCGATCGCGGAGTTGCCGCAGATGGCGTTGCCGCAGGCAATCAACGTCGCCAGGCGCTTCGGCAGGCCGAGCAGGCGTGCAATCACATAGCCGGTGGCGATCGACAGCAAAACCATGGCGACGATGGTTAAGAGCAGGGCCGGTCCGCTCGCAGCGATCGCGTCGAAGCTCAGCATTGCACCGATCAGCACGATCGCCGCCTCGAGCAGGTATTTGGCTGAGAAATGAATGCCGGCGAGGAAGCGGGCGCCGGGCGACCACAAAGTGCGCACGATCGCGCCAAGCAGGATCGCCAGCACCAGCGCCTCGAGCCACGCGCGGCCGGTCGAAAGCCGTTCGACCCATTCAAGGCCGATGGCAGCAAGCGCCACGAGACAGCAGAGGACGAGGCCCGGGAGGATGCAAGCCAGGCGGCAAGGGGCGGAAGGAACTGTGGTGCGGGAGAAGGGATGCAATCTGGACATGGCCGCAACCTACGCCGTTCCATGAATCAGTCTAACGGATTATTCTTGTCATTTTGATCGATTTTTGCGATTGATTGGCCATGACACTCGATCAGCTGAGACTCTTCGTTGCGGTCGCCGAGCGGCTGCACATGACCAAAGCCGCCGAGGCGATGAACGTCACCCAGTCGGCCGCAAGTGCCGCGATCGCCGCCCTGGAGACGCAGCACGACGTGCGACTGTTCGATCGCGTCGGCCGTGGCCTGACGCTGACGGAGGCGGGGAAGGTGTTTCTTCCGGAGGCGCGGGGGGTTCTCGCGCGGGCAACCGCGGCCACGGCTTGCCTCAACGATCTCTCGCAGCTTCGCCGGGGTGAGCTTACGATTGCCGCAAGCCAGACGGTTGCAAGCTATTGGCTGCCGGCACGGCTTGCCCGCTTTACCCACGACTATCCGCGGGTTGATGTGAGACTGACGGTGCGCAACACCGCCGTCGTCGCCGAGGCGGTGGAGGAGGGGACGGTACAGCTCGGCTTCGTCGAGGGGCGGGTCGATGGTATCAAGCTCGACCATCGCCGCGTCGCCGTCGACCGCATCGCCGTTTATGCTTCACCCGGCCATGCCCTGGTCGGTGCCGCAATCGATCTCGACATGCTGCTTGCCCAGCGCTGGGTCCTGCGCGAAGAGGGCTCCGGCACGCGGGCCATGTTCCTGCAGTCGCTGGATGAGCGTGGAGCGGATCGCGACGGGCTCAGGGTGGAGCTCGAACTACCCTCGAACGAGGCGGTGCTCACAGCTGTCGAGAGTGGTCCGTTCGTGACCGCCGTCTCAAGGCTTGCCGCCCAGCCTTTCGTCGATAGCGGCCGGCTGGTCGAACTTCCTTTCGAACTGGCCGAGCGCAGCTTCGAACTGTTGACCCACCGCGAAAGGCAGTTCAGCCATGCGGCGCGCGCCTTCGTGGAACTGCTTTGAAGCGAACGCATTCTTGACTGTGGTGGGTATGCGGCGTCGCCGCCTGATATTTCATCTATTCGGAAGGCGTCATGATGGAATTCGAGATCGTGGAAAGACCGGCTGAGCGCATAGCAGGTGCCTTTTGGGAAGGAACCTTCGGAGAGGCGGCCGAAGGGGCCGTGCGCCGGCTGATCGCCGAGATGCAGGTGCATCACCAGCACCTTCACCCCGGGGACCATGCAACCCTTGTCGGCATCTCCTGGAATGATCGCCCCGATGGTTTCCGCTATCTGGTCGGTTATGTCGCCGACAAAGCCGAGGCGACGGTTCACCCCGGGCATGTCGACCTGCCGGCCATGCGCTTCGTCACTGCCATGCACAGTCCGGAAGGCGGCGACGTCTTTGCCCATTACCAGAAGATGTTCGACTGGATCGCGGCCGAAGGGCATGCACCCCGTACCGATTTCCTGCATTTTCGCGAGGAATACGAACCGGGTTTCGTCTCGCTGTCGCTGTCGCCGCTGCGGCTGATGATTCCGATCGGCTGAAGCTTGCCATCAGAAAAATTGCTTTGACCATCACGGCAGCCGCGGATACTTGCAGGAGTGCTTAAATCGAGGAGATTTGAGCCGAAATCAGCGGTAGATCAAAGTGTTACAGCGATGTGGCGCTCTTGCGCAGGGCGGGCTGGAGCACTGAGCATCTACAGCCACCATCCCGATAGGCCTATCATGCTCGCCCGCCTGGCTCCCGCCATCTTCGTTCTTCTCTGGTCGACCGGCTGGGTCGTGGCGAAATATGCCGCTGCCTATGCCGACCCGCTGACCTTCCTGGTGCTGCGCTACACACTGGCGATCGTGCTCTTCATTCTCTTTTGTGTCGTCACCGGTGCAAAGTGGCCAAAGTCCTGGGCGATGGCCGGCCACGCCGTGGTGTCGGGCATGTTCCTGCATGGGCTTTATCTCGGTGCCGTCTGGTGGGCGATTGGCGAGGGGGTGCCGGCCGGCATTTCCGGCATCATCGCCGGGCTGCAGCCGCTGATGACGGCGATTGCCGCTGCCTTCGTCATCGATGAGCGGCTGAGCGCGCAACAGAAGCTCGGCCTGGTGCTCGGCTTCTTCGGTATCGCGCTCGCCGTGCTGCCCAAGGTGCTGGCGATCGACACCGGTGCGACGCCGATCCACATCCTGCCTGTCGTTGTCAACGTGCTCGGCATGGCGGCCGTCACCTACGGCACGCTCTATCAGAAACGCCACCTGCAGAGCGGCGACATCCGCACGATCGCGGCCCTTCAATACCTGGGCGCGCTGATCGTTACGATTCCGCTGGCGCTGGTATTGGAAGACCTGCACGTCACCTGGAACCTGCAGATCGTGCTGTCGCTCGCCTGGTCGGTGCTTGGGCTTTCGATGGGGGCGATTGCGCTTCTGCTTTATCTCATCCGGCGCGGCCAGGTGTCGCGCGCCGCTTCGCTCATCTATATCGTGCCGCCGCTCGCCGCGGTTCAGGCGTGGATCTTCTTCGGCGAGGCGCTGACGCTGCCGATGATCATCGGAACGGTGATCGCCGTTGCCGGTGTCTATCTCACCAATCGCAAGCAGCAGGCCTAAAGCCTGATGCGCAAAACTGTGCGGCGGTTTTGCGATAATGACGTGCGAATTACCAAAAACAAAAAAAACGGCGGGCCGAAAGGGCCCGCCGTCGATTATCATCAGATTGCCGGATATCAGCCCTGGTGACCGCGATTGCCGCCGTGGCCGCGGCGCATGCCCTGGCCACCCTCGCGACGCTCGCCACCGCCACGGTTTTCGTTGCGGCCGCCATGGTTGCGGTCGCGACGGTCGCCCTGCTTCTGGCCGGGACGTCCGTGGTGCTTCTTGCCCTCGTGGTTGCGGTTGCCTTCGCCGCGGCCGTCGTTCTGCGGATGGCCATGGTCGCGGCGCTCCTGGCGCTGCGGGCGGCGCTCGTCGCGCAAAAGGTCGTCGCCGGTGAAGCCGCTGGTGACGGCAACCGGTTCACCGGCCGGACGCTCGCGGCGCGGGGGACGGCCGGCATTGTGATGCTGGCCGCCGCCATTGCCCTTGCGATGGCCGGCGCCGTTGTTGCCGCGGCCGCCGCGGCCCTTGGCCTGGCGGGCCTGGTCGGCCGGCGCTTCGCCACTGGCAACGGCGATGTTGATGCCCATCAGCTTCTCGATGTCGCGCAGCAGGCGGATTTCGTCCGGGGCGCAGAAGGCGATGGCAATGCCGTCGCGGCCGGCGCGGGCGGTACGGCCGATGCGATGAACATAGGCGTCAGGCACTTCCGGCAGGTCGTAGTTGTAGACGTGGGTAACGCCGGGGATGTCGATGCCGCGGGCAGCGACGTCAGTTGCGACCAGCACGCGGATTTCGCCGTCGCGGAAGGCCTTCAGCGCACGTTCGCGCTGGCCCTGGCTCTTGTTGCCGTGGATCGAGGCGGCCTTGAAGCCGACGTGGTCGAGATGCTTCATCAGCTTCTCGGCGCCGTGCTTGGTGCGGCTGAAGATCAGCGACAGGCCGTCGGGGTTCTCGGTCAGCGACTTCTTGAGGATCTGCGTCTTCAGGTCCTTGCCGGGCACGAAGTGCACATATTGCTCGACCTTGTCGGCAGCCTTGCCCGGAGGTGTGACTTCGACCTTGACCGGGTTGGTCAGGTACTCGCCGGCAAGCTCGGCAATCTGCTTCGGCATGGTGGCCGAGAAGAGCAGCGTCTGGCGGTTCTTCGGCACCAGCTTGGAGATTTTGCGCAGGTCGTGGATGAAGCCGAGGTCGAGCATCTGGTCGGCTTCGTCAAGCACGAGGTAGCGCCCCTGGGTGAGGGTCACTGCCTTGCGGGCGACGAGGTCGAGCAGGCGACCCGGCGTTGCGACCAGGATGTCGACGCCGCGGGCAAGTTGCTCGGTCTGCTTGTTGATCGAAACGCCGCCGACGACGACACCGACCTTGATCGGCGACTTCTTGACGAACAGCTTGAGATTGGCGGCGATCTGGTTGACCAGTTCGCGGGTCGGGGCCAGCACCAGGGCGCGGATGTTGCGCGGATCGGGGCGCTTGCTTTCGGCAACGAGCTTTTCGATCATCGGCAGGCCGAAGGCGGCCGTCTTGCCGGTGCCGGTCTGCGCGAGACCGATGAGATCGTTGCCCTTCAACACGAGCGGGATCGCCTGCGCCTGGATCGGGGTCGGCTTTTCGAAGCCGTTGGCGGAGAGAGTCTCGAGGATGTGCTGGGAGAGGCCGAGATCTTTAAAGGTGGACAAATGCATATACCTTTTGGGGGCGCCAAACGCATTCGCCGGAACCGCGTTGTTGCTGTTCCGGTGTCGTTCGGCGTCAAGAACCCCGCGTGAATTGGGAACTTGTGGGTTAAAAGAAAGTCGTCAAGCGCCTGTGCTGTGCCGCCTCTTGCGGCGATGGGTGCGCTATCCTTCTTCACGGCTTTCAGTTCTTGCCGAGGGCGCGCTCACGCGGCGGCCGGAAGGTGACGCTGGGCACCATGTCGTCGTTTTGGCCGAAAAAGTCAAGGTGCATCTTTTCGCAGGTGCGAAATGAGATCTACTCCAGCGCGAGATCGAAGCCGGCTTCGGCCGCCTCCTGGCCGTTGACGAGGACGACGATCCGGTGCGCACCCGGGTAATAGCGACGGGTGGTGATCGGCCGGATCGCATGGCGTTTCTCGATCTCTATCGAGGCTCCGGGCGCAAGCAATGCCGACGTCCACTTGAACACTTTCGGCGATGTCGTGCCGTTGGCCTTGCGGTGATGTACCGCGTAGTCGATCATCACCTTCTGGCTGGTTTCGGCATCGTGGCTGACGGCCAGACGCAGGTTCAGGCTTTCGCCAAGCACGAGCTCGGAACGATCGAGGGAGAGCCTGGCATCGATGCCGGCAGGTGCTGCAAAGCCGAAGTTCGACAGCGCTGCCGGATGCCCCTGCTTCAGCAGCGTGCGCGAAGCATGGCGCAGCAGCTGCCGGCGTTCTGCCGAGGCGCCGGCGATATGTTCGGCGACAAAGGCCGCGACCATGTCGGGGTGATCCTTGGCGATATCGTTGAGGCTGTTGGCGACCGAGCGGCGCACATAATCTTCGGGGTCGTCGAGGAGGGCGGTCAGGATCGGCAGGATCGGGCCTGGGTCACGGATGAGCTTCGGCAGCCGCATCGCCCAGGGCAGGCGCGGACGGGTGCCTTCGCTCGCCAGCCGCCGGACGTGGTGATTGGCATCGTCGGTCCAAGAGCTAATGGTTGCGAGCGCGCGCTCCTGGTCGTGGTCGATGAAGACGCGAATGCCGAACTCGGCGGTGAAGTGCGGTGTCAGCGCCTTAAGCAGAGAAAGCGACAGGTCGAAGTCGTCGAGACCGCGTTGTGCAATGTACTGGCTGATCGGCAAAAGCGCCCAGCCGCTGATACCGGAAACGTGCTCGCGCGGCAGGCAGGCAGAAAGAATAGCCGCGGCTTCGGGAAATGTCTGCGGTAGCGTCTCAACGAGCGCATCGCGGATCTTCAGCGAACGTTGCATCAGTTCCAGCGCCTCGAGGCCCTTGCCCGCGAGCGCCTGGAATGTGCCGCGCTCGAAGTCGGCGAAGTTCCGGCCAACTTCGTCGGCGATCCGGGTGACGACGCCGGGGTGCAAAAGGTTCTTCAACGGTTCGGCCATATGCGGGCGCTTCCTCTCAGATCTTCTGGCCGTCGGTAAAATGCTGCACCAGCATGACTGCGCTGATCGTCGCCGCGTAAGGGGCAAACTCCGGATCAATGCGCACCCGCTCGCCGGCCGACTGTGCCGCCTCCAGCGTCTCCCATTCGACGAGATCGGCAAACATTCCCGACGTTTCGCAGGAATCGACGGCGCGCCAGGAAATGAAGCCGGGATAGCGGGAAACGGCCTGCATTGCCCGGTGGCGTGTGGCTGTCGCTGCCGGTTTGTCGAGGACGATGCAAACGGCAAGTTCGAGGATGTGGTCGCTGGACATGTCAGGCTCCATTCGGTTGCCCCTTGATCTAGCACATGGCAACTGACAGCCTTATGGCCATAATCAACCGCCCGGCGCCTTGCCGCGGCGTACGGACCGCGGTAACGCTATGAAATTCTGGATGGTTTTGCCTTGGGCCGTTTGCGGCCAGGCAACAGGGAGTCCCGTGTCATGAGGCCCGCCGACCGGCTGTTTCGCATTATCCAGCTCATGCGCGCCACCGGCCGCGTCATGACCGCGCGCGAAATTGCCGAGAAGATGGAGGTGGCCCAGCGCACCATCTACCGCGACATGGAGCATCTGATTGCGTCCGGCGCGCCGATCGACGGGGAGCGGGGCGTCGGCTATCTCCTGCGCGAGGCCTTTGATGCGCCGCCGCTCGCCTTCACCTTCGAGCAGCTCGAAGCGCTCGCCTTCGGCACCCGGGCCGTGCAGATGCTCGGTGACGGGCGGCTCGCCCAAGCGGCGCGCGAAGCGATGGAAAAGATCGCCCATGGCCTGCCGCCGGAACACCGACATCGGCTGACGGCCGCACCGCTGCGTGCCTTCCGCTCATCGCTGCAGCCCGAACCGCCGGCGTTGCTCGGCGAGGTTCGTCAGGCGATCGCCGAGCGGCGCAAGCTTCGGCTTGAGTATGACAGCCTCAAGAACGAGCACTCGGAGCGGACCATCTGGCCGCTTGGCCTCAGCGTCTTCGGTCACTCCTGGCTGCTGACCGGCTGGTGCGAGCTCAGGCAGGATTTTCGCGATTTCCGGGTCGACAGGATTGGCTCGTTGCGCGTTTCGCGCGAACGCTTCAAGCCGACGCCGGAGCGCAGCTTCGAGGCCTATCTCGCGCGGATGTGAGCGTTGTTTCAGGCGCAAATAAATCGTGTCGGAAGCCGCCGTGTTCGGAACCGAACCGGGCTTCGTGCGTTTCTATAAAGGGCCTTTTCGGCCCGCCACGATCAACACCTTTCACTGGGAGATAATCGTGCAGAACCGGACATGGATATTGGCCGCGGACGGCAATACCGCGCGCATCGTCAAGGGCGTGAACCTGCTCAAGGAAGACCGCCAGCGGCCCGACGAAGAAACCTTTCACACAGAGCCGAAGCGCGTTCAGGACATCATGGCCGACAAACCGGGCAGGTCGCACTCGTCGGTGGGACACGGTCGCTCGGCCATGGAATATAAAAGCGACCCGGTGCGTGAGGAGCAGCAGCGCTTTGTTGCCGATGTTGCCGAGCGGCTGGAGAGTTATGCGGCGGAGCGCGCCTTCGACAGCCTGGTGATTTGCGCTGCCCCAAGGACACTCGGCGATTTCAGAAAGCACCTGTCCGCCCATGTCAGGGACCGGACGGTGGCCGAGGTTGACCGCAACTGCGTTGCGTCGTCGACGGACCAATTGATCGCGACGGCGCGGGCTGCGGTCTTTCCTTGAGGTAGCCAGGCGCGGCCTTCGAGCACTGGCGCCAGAGAAGCGTCCCGTCAGAAATCCGTCGGGACGCCGCCTTCCGCCTTGCGCTTGGCGACAAATGCGTCGAGTTCCTCCTCGATCGCCGGGTCGAGCGGAGGCCGCTCGTATTCGTTCAGCTTCTGCTTGAAGATCCGGTTGGCGTGGTCATAGGTCGTTGGCCGGCCGGCTTCCGTCCAGGTCTCGAAGTTGCGCCAGTCGGACAGGATCGGTGAATAGAAGGCAGTCTCGTAGCGCTGCAGCGTATGCAGCGTGCCGAAATAGTGGCCACCGGGTCCAACGTCGCGCACGGCGTCGAGGCCGAGCGCATCCTCGCTGACATCAAGCGGGGTCAGATACTCCGCCACCATCTGCAGCATGTCGACATCGAGGATGAACTTCTCGAAGGAGGCCGTGAGCCCGCCTTCGGTCCAACCGGCGGCATGCATGATGAAGTTGCCGCCGCCCTGCGTCAGCGCCCAGAGCGACATGGCGGACTCATAAGCCGCTTGCGCGTCGAGCGTGTTGGCGGCGTTGGTGTTCGAAGTGCGGTAGGGGATGTTGTACTTGCGCGCGAGCTGGCCGCCGGCAACCACCGCCTTCATGTATTCCGGGGTGCCGAAAGCGGGGGCACCGGTCTTCATGTCGACGTTGGAGGTGAAGCCGCCATACATGACCGGCGCGCCGCGGCGGACCATCTGGGTAAAGGCGATGCCGCAGAGCGCTTCCGCGTTCTGTTGCACCAGCGCGCCGGCAATCGTCACCGGCGCCATGGCGCCCGCCAGCGTGAACGGCGTGACCACGACCACCTGGTTGCGCGAGGACATTTCGATGATGCCCTGCAGCATCGGCCCGTCGAGGCGGAGCGGCGAGGAGGTGTTGATGATGGTGAAGAGCGAGGGCTCGCGCTCCATCTGCTCCATCGAGATGCCACGGCCGATGCGGGCAATCTCGATGCCGTCGGTGTTGCGCTGCTTCCCGAGCGAATAGACGTGGAAGACCTTGTCGGTGAGCTTCACCATGTCCGACAGGCAGTCGAGGTGGCGGACGGAAGCGTGGATGTCGACCGGTTCCACCGGATAGCCGCCGGTCGTGTGCACGATGTCATAGGATTGGGCGAGCTTTACCAGCTTGCGGTAATCCTCCTGGTTGCCGGTGCGGCGGCCGCCGTCGCGGTCGGCGACGAAGGGGGCGCTGGCGATCTGGGCAAAGACGAGATTGTTGCCGCCGATCGCGACGTTGCGCGCCGGATTGCGGGCATGCATGGTGAAGGCGGGGGGTGCGGATGCCACCATGTCCATGATCAGGCCACGGTCGAAGCGGACCCTGTCGGTGCCGGGCGTGACGTCGGCGCCTGCGGCCTTCATCCGCTCGCGCGCCGCCGGCAGGATGACATCCATGCCGATCTCTTCCAGGATCGTCAGCGAGGCGTCGTGGATCGCTTCGATCGCGTCCTCGGACAGGATCGTCGACTTTGCTAGCGTGTTGACGAGGTTGAGGTATTTGCTGCTTGACGGCTTGCGGGTCCTTTCGGCCCCGCGCCCGCCTGGCCGGCGCCGGCGCTCCAGCGGCGTCGAGGCGGCGTCGCCGCTTGCTGCATCGGGAAACTGATTGTCGTTCATGAAGGACCCACCGCGTTGCCGATGAGTGTGTGTCGCAGATTCGCAGGCTTGATGACCCGCCATTTGCGACAGTTCAGTTCTCTTGTGGAGTAAATTTCTGCGTGCCTCTGGTCATGGACGGTCGCCGCGCAGCATTTCCCGCTTGCCGGCAAAGCCCTTGCGCTTCTCGACGACGAAGCCGGCCGCCTGAAGGTTGCGGCGCACGAAGCCGGCGGCTGCATAGGTGGCGAAGCTGCCGCCGGGCGCCGTCTTCGCAAAGACCAGTCGCATCAACGTCTCCGACCACATGTCGGGATTGCGCGACGGCGCGAAACCATCGAGGTACCAGGCGTCGAAGTGCGCACCGGCGCGCTCAACGCCCTCTAGCGCCGGACCGCAGATGACGGTCAGCGTCACCCCATCGCCGAAATCGATGGTGATGTCGCCGTCGCGCTCATCCGGCCAGTGTGCGATGAGCGCCTGCCGCTCGGCATCGATCTCCGGCCAGTGGCTGAGCGCGCGGGAGATTTCGTTCGCCAACATCGGGAAACGTTCGAACGAAACGAAATGCAGCCGGTCTCCCGTCGTCGCAGTCGCTTTCCACCGGCGCCAGGTCTCGCAAAAATTGAGCCCGGTGCCGAAGCCGAGTTCGCCGATGCGAAAGGCCCCGGCGCCGACCCAGCGTTCGGGCAATCCGTTGCCGGAAAGGAAGACATGGCCGCATTCCAGCCGCCCGTCGGTGCGGCAATAAAAGTGATCGCCAAACTCCCGGGAATAGGGCATATCGCCCTCGTGCCAATCGAGGTTTTGGTGCGCCGGGGGGTCGATCGGGTCTGCGGCTGATGCTGTCATGGCGAAGGCGATAGTCCGACCGCCGAGGAAGGTCAATCGATGAGCGAGCTTTTGGTCGTCGGTGGCGGCATCATGGGGCTGTGGGCAGCACTTTGTGCGGCGCGGCGCGGCATGGCGGTGCGGCTCGTGGATCAGCAACGGATTGGGGCTGGCGCCAGCGGCGGCCTGCTCGGCGCGCTGATGCCGCACATGCCCGACCGCTGGAACGCCAAGAAACAGTTCCAGTTCGATGCCCTGGTGTCGCTCGAAGACGAGATCGCCCAGCTCGAAGCCGAGACCGGGCTGTCGCCGGGCTATCGCCGCACCGGACGGCTGATGCCTCTCGCCAAGCCACATCTGCGCGACATCGCGCTTCAACACGCGCAGGATGCTGATCGGCATTGGCGGGCGGGCGACCGGCAGTTCTACTGGCACGTCCGCGACGAAGGGCCGGAGGGTTGGCCGGGTGTCGAGGCCAAGGCGCACGGCCTCGTCTTCGACACGCTGGCCGCGCGGGTTTCGCCGCGCAAGATGTTGACGGTGCTGCGCGCCGCACTGCTGCAATCGCCGAATGTCGAGATCAATGAGGGCTGCGGCGTGCGTGCCATCGATCCGGCTCACGGGCGCGCTGATCTTGGCGACGGCAGCCGGATCACCTTCGGGCAGTGCATCATCGCCGCCGGCGTCGGCAGCTTTCCGCTGATTGACGCCCTGTCCGGACCGATGAAGGCGACGAGCGGCACTGCCGTCAAGGGCCAGGCGGCGCTCCTGAAAGCCGAGGTCGATCCCGCATTGCCGGTGATCTTTACCGACGGCGTCTACATCATCGCTCATGACGACGGCCATGTGGCGATCGGCAGCACCAGCGAGAACAGCTTTGCCGATCCGTCGGCGACCGACGAGCAGCTCGATGATCTCATTCGACGCGCTGCGTTGCTCGCGCCGGGGCTGCGGGAGGCGAAGGTGGTCGAACGCTGGGCGGGGCTGCGGCCGAAGTCGGCGGGACGCGAACCAATGGTCGGCCGGCATCCGGACCATCCGAACATCCTTGTGCTGACCGGCGGCTTCAAGGTGAGTTTCGGCATCGCCCATCGGCTGGCGCGCTTCGCCGTCGACGAAATCGCCGGTGTGCCCTCGATCGACATGCCGTCATCCTTCGTCTGCCGTGACCATATCGAGGCGCTGCGGGAGAAACATCTGTAGGCAGCCGGCAATCAAAAGGCTCCGCCTTCGACGGAGCCGTAACCTCATGACAATCGGAAAACCAGAACCTTACATCCAGTAGGGCGGTACGCCGTAATAGTCGTAGACGCGGCGACCGTTCTCGCTGTTCCAATCGTATTCCTCGTTGCCGTGATACTTCGGCGCACGTTCGACCTGGTCGCGGGTAACGTCGGTGCGATAGCCGCCGAGGGTCTCGTCATAGGTCAGCTTGGCCCATGGCAGCGGATAGTGGTCTTCACCGATACCGAGAAAGCCGCCGAAGCCGAGCACGGCGTAAGCAACGCGGCCGCTGCGCTTTTCGATGATCACGCGCTCGATCGAGCCGATGTGCTTGCTGTCGGAGCCATAGACCTTCGTGCCTTCGACCTTGTCGCTGGCGATCAGGTCATGGGTTTCCTTGATCCGGGCGTCCTGCAGGTTTGCGTTGTGATAACTCATCCTTTTTCTCCATCCTTGATTGTTACCTTTGGGGAACGGCCGGTGGACGGGATGGTTCCGAAAATATGGGCATGCGCGCCGGGTGGAGCATGGTTTTGCCCGCTCCACTTCGTCAATCTGTCACGCAAATCACCTAATAGGCGGCCATTGACGGACAACCGGAGCCACCCATGCGCTACGCTATTTGTTTCACGCCGCCGATGGCTGATCCGCTTTCCGCAGTCGCGGCAAGCTGGCTCGGGCGCAATGTCTATTCGGGGGAGCCGACGGAGCTGCCGTCTGTTCACGGCCTGAGTGCTGCCGACATCGCCTACCACACGGCGGTGCCCCGGCGCTTCGGTTTCCACGCTGTCTTGATGTCGCCGTTTCGCCTGCATCCCGAGATGTCGGAATCGCAGCTGCTGAAGGCACTGATGCATTTTGCCGGCGCCCAGACGCCGTTCGAAATCGATCGGCTGGAGATCGCCCGCATCGGTCGTTGCTGGGGCCTCATGCCACAGGTACCGAGCACCGCCATGCACCTTTTGGCGGCGAATGTCGTGCAGGAGTTCGATGCCTTCCGCGCGCCGCTCAGCGAAGACGAGATCGAGCGCTCCGATCCGGACCGGCTGACGGCGCCGCAGTTCTCCAACCTGCATCGCTGGGGCGACCCGCATGTGATGGATGAATATCGTTTCCACATGATGCTGACGGGGCCGCTTGCCAACGACGCCCTGCGCCAGGTGGAGGCGCCGCTGCGCGACCTGTTCGAACCCTATCTGGCAAAAGCGCTTTCGATCGGCAGCCTGGCCCTCTTCGTCGAGCAGGAAGCGGGCGCGCCGTTGCGGGTGCATTCGCAGCACCCTCTCGGCAAGATCTCAACCAATGCGCGCGCCGAACGGGCCAAGCGCGCCAACGCCGATCCGTCGGTCGGTTCGGGTGCGATGCGGCCCTTGCCACTGATCGTTGCGGCGCTGATGGCCAGTCGGTAACAGCACGAAATCCCTTCCAGTTCCTCCAGACATCGCCGTAGGCGTCGCCTGCGACGGGCAGTTTTCGGTATCGACAATCCGGTCGGCGGTGATACCGTTCGGAAAAAACCGAAGGATGATTTGATGTCTGAGACCAGCTATCCGCGCGACCTCGTAGGCTATGGCCGCAATCCGCCGAAGGCGAATTGGCCGGGTGACGCGCGTATCGCCGTGCAGTTCGTGCTGAACTACGAGGAGGGGGGCGAAAGCTGCATTCTCGACGGCGACCCGGCCTCCGAATGCCTGCTGTCGGAGATCGTCGGCGCGCAGCCTTGGGCTGGCCAGCGCAATCTCAATATGGAATCGATTTACGAATACGGTTCCCGTTCCGGTTTCTGGCGGCTCTGGCGCATTTTTACCAGCCGCAACGTGCCGCTCACCGTCTACGGCGTGACGCTTGCCATGGCGCGCAATCCGGAAGCGGTCGCGGCGATGAAGGAGGCCGGCTGGGAGATCGCCAGCCACGGCCTGCGCTGGCTCGAATACAAGGATTTTCCAGAAGAGGTTGAGCGCGAGCATATCCGCGAGGTCGTGCGGCTGCACACTGAACTGACTGGCGAGCGTCCGCTCGGCATCTACCAGGGCAAGCCTTCGGCCAACACGCTCAAGCTGGTGCTGGAGGAGGGCGGCTTCCTTTACTCCTGCGACAGCTATGCGGACGAGTTGCCCTATTGGGTGCCGGGGCTTTCGGCCGACAAGCCGCACCTGATCATTCCCTACACGCTCGATGCCAACGACATGCGGTTTGCGACGAACCAGGGCTTCAACTCCGGCGACCAGTTCTTCGCCTATCTCAAGGACACCTTCGACGTGCTCTACGAGGAAGGCCGGGAAGGCGACGCCAAGATGATGAACATCGGGCTGCACTGCCGCCTCGTCGGCCGACCGGGCCGGGCCGCGGCCCTTGCCCGCTTCATCGATTACGTCATGTCGCACGACAAGGTCTGGGTGCCCAGGCGCATCGATATCGCCAACCACTGGTACCAGCACCACAAGCCGGAAGGGGCGCTCTGATGTCCGATCGCGATGCCTTTGTTGCCCGTTACGGTGGTGTGTTCGAGCACTCGCCCTGGGTCGCCGAGCGCGCCTTCGATCGTGCTGCGGCAACGGGGCTGATGGCGGGCAATGTGGATTCGGCGCTCTGCCAGGCTTTCCGCACGGCTCTGCCGCGCGAGAAGATGCAAGTTCTGCGCGCCCACCCCGACCTTGCCGGCAAGCTGGCGATCGCGGGAAAGCTGACGGCGGATTCGACGGCCGAGCAGGCCGGCGCCGGCCTCGACCGGCTGACGGCTGAAGAGCACCAGCGCTTCACAGCACTCAACGAGGCCTATATGAAAAAGTTCGGCTTCCCCTTCATCATCGCGGTGAAGGGGCTGAACAAAGACCAGATCCTCGTCTCATTCGAAAGCCGCATTGACAATTCGCCCGAAGAGGAATTTGAAACCGCTTGCGCGCAGGTTGAGAAAATCGCCCGCCTGCGGCTGCAGTCGATGCTTCCTGGAGACGAAAATGCCTGACAATACCGTTCGATCCGTGTTCCCCCCCATTCGGAGGACCGTCGAACTGGAGCTGATATCTGCGAATGCCGTGGAACGCCTCGAGGTCCACGCCTGATGCCGCGCCCGCTTAAGATCGAACCGCTGACGCGTGAGGCCTTCGCCCCCTTCGGCTCCGTCATCGAACCCGACCCGGCGACCATGCGTCATATCAATGGCGGCAACACGGAACGCTTCCACGGACTGGCGCGCGCCGATGTCATCGGCGAGGGCGCCCGCGTGATCATCAATATCTTCCGTGGACAGCCGCGCGCCTTTCCCTATGCGGTGACGATGATGGAGCGCCACCCGCTCGGCAGCCAGAGCTTTTCGCCGCTCAATGATCGCCCCTGGCTGGTGATCGTTGCCGAAGACCAGGACGGACGACCGGGCGAGCCGCGGGTGTTTCGGGCCAGCGGCCGGCAGGGCGTGAACTATGGGCGCAATGTCTGGCATCATCCGCTGATGTCGGTCGGCGCGGTCAGCGATTTCCTCATTGTCGACCGCGAGGGACCGGGCAACAATCTCGAAGAGTATTTCTATGACGAGCTTTTCGTCATCGAGAGCGCCACGTGAAGGAAGAGAAGCGATGAGCAGCACCGGCCGCCTGACGACCCACGTTCTCGATACTGCCCTCGGCAAACCGGCCGAGGGCGTGCGCATCGATCTCTACTGGCTGGAAGGCGAAGAGCGGCAGCTGATCCGCACCGTTCATACCAACAGTGATGGTCGCATAGACGGGCCGATGGTCGAAGGCATCGGCTTCATGGCCGGCAATTACGAGCTGGTTTTCCATGCCGGCGACTATCTGCGCCGGTCAGGCGTCACGCTGCCGGAACCGGCCTTCCTCGACCGCATCCCCTTGCGCTTCGGCATCGCTGATCCGGCGACGCATTATCACGTGCCGCTCTTGCTCTCGCCCTACGGGTATTCGACCTATCGCGGCAGCTGAGGCGGAGCCTTCGGCCTGATTGGATGCCGAGCTCCAGTGTGCGATCTGCAGAGTTGCGCAGTTCTGATTTTGCGCTCGACATCTCTCCACCCGTCATCCACGGGCTTGACCCGAGGATCCCTGCGCAAGGCAATGCCGACAGTCTGAAATCTAAACCCTGCCGCCATGGATGCTCGGGTATGGATGCTCGGGTCAAGCCCGAGCATGACGGAGGGAGTGGAGCTTTAGTCGATCCTCAGAACGGCAGGGCGCTAGCTGTCTGACGGTTGTGTCTTGAAGCAGAGCCGGCCCGCTCTCACTCCGCGAGAATGCTGCGGTCGACGTCGTTGATGTTGCGCTTGCCGCAGAGCGCCATCGTGATGTCCATCTCCTTGCGGATGATTTCCAGCGCCTTGGTGACACCTTCCTTGCCCATGGCGCCGAGGCCATAGAGGAAGGGGCGGCCGATATAGGTGCCCTTGGCGCCCATGGCGACGGCCTTCAGCACGTCCTGGCCGGAGCGGATGCCGCCGTCGATATGCACTTCGATCTGGTGCCCGACCGCATCGACGATGCGCGGCAGCATGCTGATCGAGGAGTGGGCGCCATCAAGTTGGCGGCCGCCGTGGTTGGAGACGATGATCGCGTCGGCGCCGGTCGCCGCCGCCATCTTGGCGTCCTCGGGGTCGAGGATGCCTTTCAGGATCAGCGGCCCGCCCCAGCGCTCCTTGATCCAGGCGACATCCTTCCACGAAAGCTGCGGGTCGAACTGCTCCGCCGTCCAGGCGCCGAGCGAGGACAGGTCGGTGACGCTTTTCGCGTGGCCGACGATGTTGCGGAACGTGCGGCGCTTGGTGCCGAGCATCTTCATGCACCAACCGGGACGCGTTGCCATCTGCCAGAGGTGCTTAGGCGTCATCTTCGGCGGTGCGGAGAGGCCGTTCCTCAGGTCCTTGTGGCGCTGACCGAGGATCTGCAGATCAAGCGTCAGCACCAGCGCCGAGCATTTCGCAGCCTTGGCGCGGTCGATGAGGTTCAGCACGAATTCGCGCTCGCGCATCACGTAGAGCTGGAACCAGAAGGGCTTCGTCGTGACCGAGGCGACGTCCTCGATCGAGCAGATGCTCATGGTCGAAAGCGTGAAGGGAACGCCGAAGGCTTCGGCGGCCTGCGCTGCCAGCATCTCGCCATCGGCATGCTGCATGCCGGTGAGGCCGGTCGGGGCGAGGGCCACCGGCATCGACACCTTCTGGCCGATCATCGTCGTTTCGAGCGAGCGGTTGGTCATGTCGACCAGCACCCGCTGGCGCAACTTCACCTTGGCGAAATCCTCCTCGTTGGCGCGATAGGTGCCTTCGGTCCAGGCGCCGCTGTCGGCGTAGTCGAAGAAGAGTTTTGGCACCCGGCGTTTGGCGAGCGCCTTGAGATCGCTGACTTCGAGGATTTGCGTCATGGAAACGGCCTTCGTCCAACAGAGATTGAACGAGCCATTACCATGTTTGCCGGAGGCTTGTTAATAGCCAGAAAGCAGAGAGGTCAATTTTCTTGACCTCTCTGCTTTGGGTGTGTCACGCGGCGGCGAGCGCCGATTTGGCGGGCTTGCCGGCCACATAGGTTTCGACGATCGCGCGGTCGTCGCCCATGGTCTGCAACAGGAAGAGCTCGTCGGCAAGCGAGTTGACCACTTCGGCCCGCAGCGCCATGGCGGGCGTTGCCGCCATGTCGAGCACGATGAAATCGGCATCGGTACCGGCTTCGAGCGTGCCGATCCTGTCGACGAGCGACAGTGCTTCGGCGTTGCCGCGGGTCATCATGAAGAAGCTGTCGAACGGGTTCAGCCGCTCGCCCTGCAATTGCAGGATCTTGTAGGCCTCATCGAGCGTCTTCAGCATGGAGTAGCTGGTGCCGCCGCCGATATCGGAGGCGACCGAGGTGCGCACCGGCTTGTCGCGCCGGGTGAGCGCGCGTAGCGGGAAGAGGCCGGAGCCCAAAAAGAGATTGGAGGTCGGGCAGAAGACGGCGACCGAACCGGTCTCGCTCATCGCATCCGCCTCGCGCTCGGACAGATGGATGCAGTGGCCGAACAGGCTCTTGGGCCCGAGCAGGCCGTAGCGGGCGTAGACGTCGGTATAATCAATGGCTTCGGGATAGAGTTCGCAGGTGAAGGTGATCTCGTCGCGATTTTCCGAAAGATGCGTCTGGACGTGCAGGTCGGGGAATTCGCGCACGAGAGACTTGGCGACCTCCATCTGCTCCGGCGTCGAGGTGATGGCGAAGCGCGGGGTGATCGCCACGTGGTTGCGGCCCTTGCCGTGCCAGTCGCGGATGACTGCGCGCGTCTCGTCGTAGCCCATCTCAGGCGTATCGAGCAGGCCTTGCGGGGCGTTGCGGTCCATCATCACCTTGCCGGCGACCATGCGCATGTCGCGGCGCAGCGCCTCGGCGAAGAAGGCATCGGCAGACGCCTTGTGGACCGAGCAATAGGCGGTCGCCGTCGTCGTGCCGTGGCGGACCATCTCGTCGAAGAAGCGTGTGGCGATGCGCTCAGCATGGGCGCTTTCAACGAAACGGCATTCCTCCGGGAAGGTGTAGGTGTTTAGCCATTCCAAGAGGTTGGCGGCATAGGAGGCCATCACCTGCATCTGCGGGAAATGCAGGTGGGTGTCGATGAAGCCGGGCACGATCAGGTGCGGACGGTGGTCGGTTTCGGCCACGTCTTCGGGGGCGGCCGCCTTGACCGCAGCGTAAGCGCCGCTGGCAATGATCTGGCCACCCTTAACCAGAAGCGCGCCGTCGCTCTCGTAGCTGTAGGCGGCGCTGTCGTCGATCGACGTCGGCGCGCGGTGGAAGCTCAAGAGCCGGCCGCGGATGAGGGTGGTGGTCATTGTGTCTTGCCTTCCTCGACGGCGCTTTCGAACCAGGCTGTCAAAAGCTGGCGCTCGTTCGTCGTCATGTCCGTTACATTTCCGGGTGGCATCGCATGGCTGCGCCCGGCCTGGATATAGATTTCACGGGCATGGGCGGCAATCTCCGCGTCGCTTTCAAGCACGACGCCTTTTGGCGCCTGGGTAATGCCCTCATAGACCGGTTCGGCCGCATGGCACATCGAACAACGCGTTGACACCGTATCCTTGACGGCGGGAAAGTGGGCGTTCTGGGCGAAGCGCGCAAACACCGGTGCGACCTCTGCCTTCTTGTCTTCGCCGCCGGTCAGCACCTTTGGTACGGTCGACAGCCACATGATAAGGATGAAGAGAAGGGCGGTGACCAACCAGGTCCAGGTCGGCCTGCCCTTGCGGGCATGGGTGGTGTTGAACCAGTGGCGGATGGTAACGCCCATCAGGAAGACGAGGGCGGCGATGATCCAATTGAACGCCGTCGCAAATGCCAGCGGGTAGTGGTTCGACAGCATGAAGAAGATGACGGGTAGCGTCAGGTAGTTGTTGTGCAGCGAGCGCTGCTTGGCCTGCGCGCCGAGCTTCGGGTCGGGCGTGCGGCCGGCGATCAGGTCGGCAACGACGATCTTCTGGTTGGGGATGATGATGAAGAACACGTTGGCCGACATGATCGTCGCGGTAAAGGCGCCGAGATGCAGGAAGGCGGCGCGGCCGGTGAAGACCTGGGTGTAGCCCCAGGCCATGACAACCAGCGCCACATAGAGCAGCGCCATCAGTCCCCAGGTGTTCCTTCCGATCGGCGACTTGCAGAGCAGATCGTAAAACAGCCAGCCGATGCCGAGCGAGGCGAGCGAAATCAGGATCGCCGTGGTCGCGGAGATATCGAGCACGTGGCGGTCGATCAGGAAGAGGTCGGCGCCGCCGTAATAGACGATACAGAGCATGGCGAAGCCCGAGAGCCACGTCACGTAGGATTCCCATTTGAACCAGGTGAGGTGCTCGGGCATCGAGGCCGGCGCCACCAGATATTTCTGGATGTGATAGAAGCCGCCGCCATGCACCTGCCACTCCTCGCCATAGGCGCCGACCGGCAGGTGATCGCGCTTCACCAGACCGAGGTCGAGCGCGATGAAATAGAAAGATGAACCGATCCATGCGATGGCGGTAATCACGTGCAGCCAGCGCACGGCAAAGGCCAGCCATTCCCAGGCGATGGCGAACTCGTACATTCAGATCCCCTTTGTCCTAATCGCTTCACCTTGCGCAAAAACGATCGACGGGAAAAGGGGCGATCAGTTCCTCAAGCGCTATTTGCTTGCATGAATTCCGGCGGGCAGAGTTCGCCGAGGATCCAGTCACGGAAAATGCGGATCTTCGGGGTGTTGCGGCGGGCATGCGGATAGGCGAGCCAGTAGTCGCAACCGTCGCTGCAGCGCAGATCAAAGGGCTGGTAGAGCCGGCCGAGCGCCACGTCATCAGGATAGAATTCCGGCGTCAGGATCGCGACGCCCTGGCCGGCGACGGCGGCGCGCGCCTCGAAGGTCTGGGCGCCGAGCCGGCTGTGTGGCCGTCCCTCGAGATCGGGATCGTCGACGCCGGCGGCCTTGAACCACATCGGCCACCAGGGATCGCCGGCATCGATGATGCGAAGTTTCAAGAGATCGCGCGGTTCGTGCACGCCGCCAATGGTGGCGGCAAGCGCCGGGCTCAGCATCGGGCTGAACTCGACGCGCATCAGCGGATGGGTGTCGAGGCCGGGCCAGACGCCGCCGCCGGAACGGATCGCGAGATCGGCGGGCTCGCGGGTAAAATCGGTGAGTGCATCGCTCGTTGTCAGCCGCACGGCGATGTTTGGATGAGCGAGCTGGAAGCTGCCGATGTTGCGGGCGAGCCATTGCGAGGCGAAGGTCGGCGTCGAACTGATCAGGAGCGCGCTGTCGATATCGCCGCGGGCGTTGGAAACCGCCTCCTGCAGCATCTCGAAGGCTTCGGTCACGCGTGGCGCCATGCGCTGGCCGACATCGGTCAGCGAAATCTGGCGCGGGCGGCGCAGGAACAGCGGCTCGCCGACATTCTCCTCGATCAACTTGACCTGATAGCTGACGGCTGTCTGGGTCATGCCCAGCTCTTCGCCGGCCTTGGTGAAGCTGCCGAGCCTTGCGACCGCTTCGAAGACCCGCAGCGCATTCAACGGAAACTGCTTCGACATCTTCATGGATAAGTTCTCTTGATGCATGCAGACGGATGTTCGATTGGATTCCGATCCTCCTCCACGGCATCCTCCAAGTCAACTTCCCAAGACGAACAGGTGCTGAAATGACTTGCGACACTTACGAACATACTGAAAGAAAACCATTTCTTTCGCTAGAGCCGGTTTCGCGGCTTGTGGCCGCCCTGTTCGGCGGCCTCGTTGCCCCCAAGCCGATGCTCGATGTCAACGCGCTCTCCGACCACATGAAAAGAGACATGGGTTTCATGGATGTGCACAGCCCGCATGCCGGCGACGAGGAGGCCATGGCCAATGCGCGGCATCTGCTGAGCATCAACGAACTGCCGCGAATCTGAGGAAAATCCCGGTGGCCGTCAGGCGTTGCGAAGACGCTGGACGGCCATCAGCACACGCTCCGGTGTTGCCGGGGCATCGAGCCGCGGGCACTCGCGATAGTCAGCGACACTCGCCACCGCCATCGACAAAGCTTCCAGGACCGAAATCGGCAGCATGAAGGGCGGCTCTCCCACCGCCTTGGAGCGGCCGATGGTTTTCTCGACGTTGCTCGACCATTCCGCAAGCTTGACGTTGAAGATCTTCGGACGGTCGGAGGCAAGCGGGATCTTGTAGGTGGAAGGCGCATGGGTGCGAAGCCTTCCCTTGTCGTCCCACCAGAGTTCTTCCGTCGTCAGCCAGCCCATGCCCTGCACGAAGCCGCCCTCGATCTGGCCGATATCGATCGCCGGGTTGAGCGAACGGCCGACATCGTGCAGCACGTCGACGCGATCGACCATGTATTCGCCGGTCAAGGTGTCGATCGACACTTCCGAAATCGAGGCGCCATAGGCGTAGTAATAGAAGGGCGTGCCGCGGCCACTGGCGCGATCCCAGTGGATCTTCGGCGTCTTGTAGTAGCCGGCGGCCGAAAGCTGGATGCGGCCCATGTAGGCCTGCTTGATGAATTCGGGGAAGGGAATGAGCTCTTCGCCGATCTTCACATGGTTGGGCACGAAGCTGACATTGTCGGGCGTCGTCTGCCAGCGTTCGCAGGCAAAGGCGACCAGACGTTCCTTGATCTGTCGTGCGGCGTCGTGCGCAGCCATGCCGTTGAGGTCCGAGCCGGAGGACGCGGCGGTGGCAGAGGTGTTCGGCACCTTGCCCGTCGTCGTCGCCGTGATGCGCACCCGGTCGAGGTCGACCTGGAAACTGTCGGCGATCACCTGGGCCACCTTGATGTAGAGGCCCTGGCCCATCTCGGTGCCGCCATGGTTCAGGTGGATCGAGCCGTCCTGGTAGATGTGCACCAGAGCACCGGCCTGGTTGAAGGCGGTCAGCGTGAAGGAGATGCCGAATTTCACCGGCGTCATCGCAATGCCCTTGCGGATGACCCGGCTCGTTTTATTGAAATCGAGGATCGCCCGGCGACGTGCCTGGTAGTCGGCACCCTCTTCGAGTTCGGCAACAATCTGCGCGATGATGTTGTCGTCCACCTGCTGGTGGTAGGGGGTGATGTCGCGACCGGAGCCTTTCTCGCCATAAAAGTTCAGCTTGCGAATTTCGAGCGGATCCTTGCCGAGTTGGTAGGCGATTTCCTCGATGATGCGCTCGCCGCCGACCATGCCTTGAGGCCCGCCGAAGCCGCGATAGGCGGTGTTCGACACCGTGTTGGTCTTCAGCGGCTGCGAGGTGAGCTTCACATGCGGATAGAAATAGGAGCTGTCTGCGTGGAACAGCGCGCGGTCGGTGACCGGGCCGGAGAGATCCGACGAATAGCCGCAGCGTGCCGCGTAGTTCGCATGAACAGCATGGATGCGCCCCTCGTCGTCATAGCCGACGTCGTAGTCTACCAGAAAGTCGTGGCGCTTGCCGGTCGCCGTCATGTCCTCGTCTCGATCGGGACGGAATTTGACGGCGCGGTTGAGCCGCTTTGCCGCAACCGCGGCAAGGGCTGCGAACTGATTGCCCTGCGTTTCCTTGCCGCCGAAGCCGCCGCCCATGCGGCGAACGTTCACCGTCACCGCATTGGAGGGCACGCCGAGCACATGCGAAACCATGTGCTGGATCTCGCTCGGATGCTGGGTCGAGGACCAAACAGTGACCTCGTCATCCTCGCCGGGAATGGCTAGGGCGATATGGCCTTCGAGATAGAAATGCTCCTGGCCGCCGATGCGCATTTGCCCCTTGAGGCGCCGCGGCGCCTTTTCCAGTTCCGCTTCGGCGTCGCCCCGCTGCAGGGTCAATGGCTGGGTCACCAGTTCACCGCCATGGGCAACGGCGTCGAGAATGTCGGTGAAATGCGGCAGGTCGCGATAGGTGATCTTTGCCAGGCGTGCCGCCCGGCGGGCGATGTCGCGGGTTTCGGCAATCACGGCAAAGGCCGGCTGCCCATGAAACTGCACGAGGCCATCGGCTAGCACCGGCTCGTCGTGCAGGTGGCTGGGGCTGATGTCGTTTGAATGCGGCATGTCCTTGGCCGTCAGTACCAGCACGACACCGGGTACGGCGGCGACGGCCGACAGGTCCATGGCGGTGATTTCCGCATGCGCCCGGTCAGTCATGCCGAGCGCGCCGTGCAGGGTTCCCGTGGGTTCGGGCATGTCGTCGATATAGTCGGCGGTGCCGGAGACATGTTTGTGGGCGCTGTCATGGCGCTGCGAGACATGCATCTCGCCGCGGATCGCCTTGCGTTCCTCGAAAGTGGATTTGTCCATGGCTATCTCTCTCCCGCGGCGTAGCGCACCAACTGTGCGGGTTCTCCGCCGCTTTCCAGGAAGAAACGCATCAAGAGGTTTTTCGCTGCCAGCATGCGATAATCGCTGGTGGCGCGCCAGTCGGTGAGCGGCTGGTAGTCTGTCTCGAAGGCTGCTTGCGCCGCGCGAACCGTCTCCTCGTTCCACGGCTTGCCGATCAGCGATGCCTCGACGTTGGTGGCGCGCTTCGGCGTAGCGGCCATGCCGCCAAAGGCGATGCGAGCGGTCTGGACCACGCCATCTTCCACCGACAGCCGAAAGGCGCCGAGCAAAGCGGAAATGTCCTCGTCGCGGCGCTTGGAAATCTTGTAGGCGGCAAAAAGATCGTCGGCCGGCAGGCGCGGCACGATGATGCTTTCGACGAATTCGCCGGGCTTTCGGTCCTGCTTGCCGTAGGCGATGAAGAACGCTTCGAGCGGTAGCGTCCGGCGACCCTTGGTCGAGCGCAGGGTCACCGTCGCGCCAAGCACGATCAGGGGCGGCGGGCTGTCGCCGATCGGCGAGCCGTTGGCGATGTTGCCGCCGATCGTGCCCATGTTGCGTACCTGCTCGCCGCCGATGCGGTCGATCAGCGGGCCGAGGCCGGGGAAGGTCTTGCTGAGGGCGGCATGCGCCATGGTGTAGCTGACGCCGGCGCCGATGGTCAGGCCGTCCGCGCTCTCCTCGATCTGCTGCAGCTCCGAAATGCCGTTGATGAAGATGACCGGGTTGATCGGCCGCATCTGCTTGGTCACCCAGAGGCCGACATCGGTGCAGCCGGCAACGATCGTCGCGCCCGGATTGTCGGCAAGGGCCGTTGCCAGGCCGTCGCCGTCGGCCGGCACGATCAGACAGTTGTCGCCCTGCCAGATGGTGATGGTTTCCGTTGGCGCCAGAGCCTTCAGCCGGATGGTGATCGTTTCGCGTTCGCGGGTGATCGGGTCGAAGATCTCGGAAGGCCGCGCCTTGGCGGCCGCTTCGGCAGCGCGCACGATCGGCTCGTAGCCGGTGCAGCGACAGAGGTTGCCCTGTAGCGCCTTTTCGATCTCGGCGCGGCTGGGACCTTCGTTTGCAAGCCAGAGCCCATAGAGCGACATGACGATGCCCGGTGTGCAGAAACCGCATTGTGAGCCGTGGAAGTCGACCATTGCCTGCTGCACCGGATGCAGCGTCCCATCCTGCGCGGCAAGATGTTCGACCGTGACGACATGGGCTGCCTGCAGCGAGCCCAAGAAGCGGATACAGGCGTTGACGCTTTCATAGACGAGCGAACCGCCGGCAAGCCGACCGACGAGTACGGTGCAGGCGCCGCAGTCGCCTTCGGCACAGCCTTCCTTTGTGCCGGTCAGCCGGCGCTCGAGCCGCAAGTAGTCGAGCAGGGTCGTGGTCGGCGCGATGTCCGAAAGCGCGACCTCACGGTCGTTGAGGATGAAGCTGATCGATCCGGTCGGCTGGGGCATGCCATTCATTCCCTGCTGCTGCATACGTCCTGAAATCACTTTGATCTTAGGTGGTTATGCAGAAAAGCAAAGGGCCGAACGGACTTTTGCACGCCATGCGGGCAGCGCGTGGAACATCATGCCCGCGCTGCCGTCCGTTGACGCATGTCGGCCGTTATTGCGCCGTCCAGCCGCCGTCCATCGACACATGGGTGCCGGTGATCTGGGCCGCGTCGTCGCCGGCGAGATAGACGGCGAGGGCTGCGACCTGTTCGACGGTAATGAATTTCTTGGTCGGCTGGCCCTTCAGCATCACGTCGTTGATCACTTGCTGTTCGGTGATGCCGCGGGTGCGGGCCTGGTCGGGGATCTGCTTTTCGACGAGCGGCGTCAGCACATAGCCCGGGCAGATCGAGTTGGCGGTGATGCCGCTCTCGGCAACCTCAAGCGCGACGGTCTTCGTCAGCCCGAGCACGCCGTGCTTGGCCGCCACATAGGCTGCCTTGAAGGGCGAGGCGACGAGGCCGTGGGCCGAAGCGATATTGATGATGCGGCCCCAGCCTTTCGCCTTCATGCTCGGAATGGCGGCGCGAATGGTGTGAAAGGAGGAGGAGAGGTTGATCGCGATGATGCGGTCCCATTGTTCAATGGGAAAATCCTCGACCTTTTCGACATACTGGATGCCGGCATTGTTGACGAGGATATCGACGCTGCCGAAACGCTCCGTCGCCGTGGCGATCAGATCGGCGATCTCGGCCGGTTTCGTCATGTCGGCGCCGTGATAAAGCACGGTTCCGCTTGTCAGCGCGCTGACTTCGTCCGTCGCTTTTCTGATCTCGTCGGGGCTGCCGAAGCCGTTCAGCACGATGTTGGCGCCGCCCTTGGCGAGGGCCTTGGCGATCGCAAGCCCGATGCCGCTCGTCGAACCGGTGATGACCGCTGTTTTCGTCATTGCTGCTCTCTCCCTTTGCGGCGCCGCGCACTGCCATTGTTGCGGCGCAACAGCGCCAGCCTACGCGTAAAACGCCGGCGCTGACAATTGTGTTTTTGCGTTCGAGACCGCACAGTTGCCGTGGGGAATGGCCGAGCCGGCCGGTTGCGTTTTGTTTTCGTTTGACATTCGTTTTGCCATCGTATTGAAGTTTTCGAAATGAAGTCCCGCCCTCGAGGTCGGGTGAATAAACATGCGTGTGGCCGGGGAGGGGCATATGGGCGGATATATTCTCGCGATCGATCAGGGTACGACCTCGAGCCGGGCGATCGTCTTCGACGGCCAGCAGAAGGTCGTCGGTGTCGGCCAAAAGGAATTCAGGCAGTTTTTCCCGAAATCCGGCTGGGTCGAGCACGACCCGGAGGAGATCTGGCAGACGGTCATTTTGACCATTGAGCAGGCGATCGCCAAGGCCGGCATCAAGGCCGGCGACATCTCCGGCATCGGCATCACCAACCAGCGGGAAACCGTCGTCGTCTGGGATCGCGAGACCGGCAACCCGATCCACAATGCGATCGTCTGGCAGGACCGCCGCACCGCTTCCTATTGCGATCGGCTGAAGAAGCAGGGGCTGGAAAAGACCTTCACCAAGAAGACCGGCCTGCTGCTCGATCCCTATTTCTCCGGCACCAAGCTCAACTGGCTGTTGACCAACGTCGACCGGGCCCAGGCGCGTGCCTCCAAGGGTGAGCTGTGCTTCGGCACGATCGACACCTTCCTCATCTGGCGACTGACCGGAGGCAGGTCCTTCGTGACGGACGCCACCAACGCCTCGCGCACGCTGCTCTACAACATTGCCGACAACGCCTGGGATGACGAGCTTCTGAAGATCCTCAAGGTGCCGCGCGCCATGCTGCCGGAGGTCAAGGACTGCGCCGCCGATTTCGGCGTCACCGATCCGGCACTTTTCGGCGCGGCGATCCCGATCCTCGGCGTTGCCGGCGACCAGCAGGCAGCGACCATCGGCCAGGCCTGCTTCAAGCCGGGCATGCTGAAATCCACCTATGGCACCGGCTGCTTCGCGCTGCTCAACACCGGCAAGGACATGGTGCGCTCGAAGAACCGGCTGCTCACCACCATTGCCTACCGGCTCGACGGCGAAACCACCTATGCGCTCGAAGGCTCGATCTTTGTTGCCGGTGCAGCAGTGCAATGGCTGCGCGACGGGCTGAAGGTTATCAAGGCGGCACCCGATACCGGAACGCTTGCCGAAAGCGCCGATCCGACGCAGGAAGTCTATCTGGTGCCGGCCTTTACCGGCCTCGGTGCGCCGCATTGGGATCCGGACGCGCGAGGCGCCATCTTTGGCATGACCCGCAACACCGGACCGGCGGAATTTGCCCGTGCCGCGCTTGAGGCGGTCTGCTACCAGACGTGCGATCTGCTCGAGGCAATGCACAAGGACTGGCGCAACCACGGCAAGGAAACCGTGCTGCGCGTCGATGGCGGCATGGTCGCTTCCGACTGGACGATGCAGCGGCTGTCCGACCTGCTCGACGCGCCGGTTGATCGGCCCGTCATCCTCGAGACCACCGCGCTCGGTGTCGCCTGGCTTGCCGGCAGCCGCGCCGGCGTCTGGCCGAAGCAGGAAGACTTCGCGAGTTCCTGGGCGCGCGACCGCCGCTTCGAACCGGCCATGGACGAAAAGACGCGCAAGGCGAAGCTGAAAGGCTGGCGCAACGCCGTCAAGCGCACCTTGAGCTAGGGTGAACGAGGGAAGGCGGCACCGTCTTCCTTTTTCCATAAGCTCTCTCTCTCTCTCTCTCTCTCTCTCTCTCTCAGCCTTGCCCATTGGGGCAGGGCCTGGTGCAGCCGTGCGCCCATGAGCTCAATCCACTGTCATGCGAATTACATAGCCGTTGGGCTATGAACGCTTGCGTGTGGGTTACGCCACTTGATCTTGCGGATTGCCGTATATCGGTGCGGTTTCCTGTTTCTAGCGTCCCCTAATTAGAACCTTTCGGCAAATCGGTGAGAGTGACTTGACGAACATATAGCTGATTGGCTATATAAAAATCCATAGCCAACGGGGTATGGATCCCAGATGTCTGACGCTCAGGACATTCTCTTCAAGACACTTGCCGATCCGACGCGGCGGGCCCTTTTCGAGCGCCTGTGCCGCGAAGGGGAAAGAACGGTCGGGGCGCTCACCGAGCGTGCCGGCGTTTCGCAGCCGGTCGTCTCGAAGCATCTGGGCGTGCTGAAGCAGGCCGGGCTGGTGCGTGACCGCCACGAGGGTCGCAACACCTATTACAGCGCCCAGCTCGGCGCGCTTGCGCCGTTGGTCGATTGGACAAGCCAGATGGCAGGCTTCTGGCAGAACCGTTTTGACGATCTCGAAGATCTTTTAAAAAGGATGGACCAATGAATGACATGCGCTCCGTTGTGGTCGAACGCGAGATGCCGCATCCGCCGGAAAAGATCTGGCGGGCGCTTACCCAGCCGCACCTCGTGGAGGAATGGCTGATGAAGAACGATATCAAGCCCGTTGTTGGCCACCGGTTCAACCTGCGCGGAGAGTGGGGCGGCGTGCTCGACTGCGAGGTGCTCACCATCGAACCGGAGAAGGAGCTTGCCTATACCTGGAACTTCTCCCACGAGGATGCCGCCTTTGATCTCAAAAGCGTGGTGACGTTCACGCTCACACCAACGCGCACCGGCACCTTGCTGCGCATGGAGCAGGCGGGCTTCCGCCAGGAGCAGAAGCAGGCCTATGGCGGCGCCAAGGCGGGCTGGCAGCAGTTCTTTGCAAATCTCGAGCAGGTGCTGGCGCGGGTGGAGTGAGCCCGCAGCCACCATCGATCTAAAATTGCGTTAAAGGGAGGTCTCAATGAACATCTGGATTCGCCAGGCCCACCGCTGGCTTTCGATCATCTTTACAGTCGCGGTCATTGCCAACTTCGTCGCCATGGGGCTTGGTCAGCCGCCCGCCTGGGTCACCTATTCACCGCTGCCCCCGCTCTTCCTGCTCTTGTTTTCCGGCCTCTACATGTTCGCTCTGCCTTATGCTGCCCGGTGGCGCAGCGGCCGGGCCGCCGCGCGATGACACGAGCGCCCGTGCCCGAAGATGGGCGCGCAAAAGGCGGCGCCCGAGCTCCGGCAGGACAACCCCGCTAGACCCGCTGGGGAAACACAGCGTTTCCCGGATGAGCATTTGCTGCCCACCCGCGCGCCAACTATCTGTTGTGACAACACAAACAGGATGGGCATCATGGAACTCGGGCTTTACACATTTGCGGATGTCGATCCGAATGCGGCTGACAAGGGCAGGGAAGGGCAGCGTCGCCTCAAGAACCTTCTCGAAGAGATCGAGCTTGCCGATCAGGTCGGGCTCGATGTCTTCGGGCTCGGCGAACATCACCGTCCGGATTATGCGGCCTCCGCGCCGGCGGTGATCCTGGCGGCGGCAGCGGCAAAGACGAAGAACATCCGGCTCACCAGCGCCGTCACGGTGTTGAGTTCCGACGACCCGGTGCGCGTCTTCCAGCAGTTCTCGACACTGGACCTGATCTCCAATGGCCGCGCCGAGATCATGGCTGGTCGCGGGTCGTTCATCGAGTCCTTCCCGCTGTTCGGCCAGTCGCTCGACGATTACGACCAGCTCTTTGCCGAAAAGCTCGACCTGCTGATGGCAGTGCGTGACAGCGAGAAGGTTACCTGGGCGGGCGAAATGCGACAGGCGATCAATGATCGCGGGGTCTATCCGCGGCCACTTCAGGATCCGCTGCCGCTCTGGATCGCCGTCGGCGGCACGCCGCAATCGGTGGCGCGCGCCGGAGCACTCGGCCTGCCGGTGGCGCTGGCCATCATCGGCGGCGAGCCGCGCCGGTTCGCGCCGCTCTTTGATCTCTATCGCGAAGCGGCGCGCCGCGCCGGTCAGGATGCGGTCAAGCTGAAAACCAGCATCAACGTGCACGGCTTCATTGCCGACACATCCGATCTTGCCGCCGACCAGTTCTACGGGCCGCAGGCCGAGGTGATGAACCGCATCGGCCGCGAGCGCGGCTGGGGCCCGACCAACCGGGCGCATTTCGATCAGGCACGCAGCCGCAGCGGCAACCTCTTCCTCGGCGATCCCGAAACGGTGGCGGAAAAGATCGTCGAGAACTGGAAGCTCTTCCGCAACGATCGCTTCCTGTTGCAGATGGCGATCGGACCCATGCCGCACGACCAGATCATGCGCGGCATCGAACTCTATGGCACCAGGGTGGCGCCGCTGGTGCGCAAGGCCGTGGCGGAAGAGAAGGCTGCGGCCGCCGTCTGATCAGCGAAGGGCCGGGTATGCTTGCCCCCGGACCTGCCGCTCGGCGCTGGCGTAACGCCCGACGACACGCTACATGTGTGCGCGAAAGCGAGACACGGATGACCCTCAACAACGAAGAAGATCTGCTGCGGCTGAAGGAAATCGGCCGCATCTGCGCCAATGCGCTTCAGGCGATGGGCGAGGCCTTGGAGCCGGGCATCACCACGGCGGAGCTGGACGCGATCGGTCGCAAGGTGCTGGAAGAGTCTGGCGCCCGCTCGGCGCCCGAGCTCTGCTACAATTTTCCCGGTGCGACCTGCATCAGTGTCAACGAGGAAATCGCCCACGGTATCCCGGGCAGCCGGGTGATCAAGGCGGGCGATCTCGTCAACATCGACGTTTCGGCTGAAAAGGACGGTATCTTCGCCGATACCGGTGCCTCGTTCCCGGTGCCGCCGGTCACCGCCGCGATCGACCGGCTCTGCCGCGACGGCAAGCGGGCGATGTGGGTGGGATTGAAGCAGGTGCGTCCCGACCAGCCGCTCGCCGCCATCGGCAACGCCATCGGCGATTTCGCCCGCAAGAACCGTTACTCGCTGGTCACCAACCTCGCCAGCCACGGCATCGGTCGCTCGCTGCATGAGGAGCCGACCGAGATCGCCACCTGGCCCGATCCGCGCGAGCGCCGGCGCATGACCGATGGCATGGTCTTCACCGTCGAGCCCTTCCTGTCGATGGGCGCGCAATGGGCCGAAGGCGGCAATGACGACTGGACGCTCTACAGCGACCCGCGCGCGCCGACGGTGCAGTTTGAACACACCGTCGTGGTCACCCGCGGCGGGCCGCTCGTCGTGACGCTGCCCGGCTAAATCTCCGGTGCGACGGCGGTCTGACGGCCGCCGTCTCCCAGCCCTTGGTCACGACGCATTGCGGCGCCAGAGGGGCTGATCCGGTTTCAGAGGTTGCAGTAAGCCATTGAAATCGGCGACCGTTCGATTTTCTCAATAGGACCTTCAATTATTGTCGTTTGTGGTCGCCCGTGTTGCGGCGCAATAAAAGCGCATGACCACGCTCGACAGACCGCTCCAGACCAACATCACGGCCACGGCAACCGCCGGCGCCATCGCCATGGCCGTCGCCATGGGGTTCGGCCGGTTCTCCTACACGCCGATCCTGCCGGCGATGATGACCGATCTTAACATCTCCCCCGGTGACGCCGGCCTCATCGCTTCGGCCAATTTCGTCGGCTACCTCGCCGGCGCGATCCTGGCAGCCTACGGCTGGGCGCATGGGCATGAGCGCCGTATCGGTCTTGCCGCACTCGCTGCGACAACGGTGCTGTTGGCGGCGATGGGGCTTTCGTCCTCCGTCTTCGTGCTGGCGCTCATCCGCTTTCTCGCCGGGCTCGCCAGTGCCTTTGCGATGATCTTCATTTCCGGGATCGTGCTCGGCCATGGCCTGCTTGCACGCTCCGAACATGTGCCGACGGTGCATTTCGGCGGCGTCGGTCTCGGTATCGCGTTCTCCTCGCTCTGTGTCTGGGCCAACCCGCTTGCGGGGCATACAGGGCTGACGACGTCCGTGAGCGACTGGTTCACCGGTGCCCTGGTCGGACTGGTTGGAACCGCTGCGGTCGCCGCACTCCTGCCCGCTGTTCCTTCATCCGGAGCAGGGGCCTTGCGTGAAAAGCCGCTGCGCTGGACGCGACCGTTCACCGTTGTGACGCTGACCTACGCGCTCTTCGGTTTCGGTTACGTCATAACCGCCACTTTTCTTGTTGCCATGGCGCGCGACGCAAGCGGCGGCCACAGCTTCGAGTTTCTCGCCTGGCTGCTGACGGGCTTGAGTGCCGCCCTTTCCATCTATTTCTGGCGCTTCGCCGTGCCGCGTTTCGGCCTTGCCGGCGTCTACGCGATCGGCCTTTTGGTCGAGGCGGTAGGGCTGGTGCTGACCGTGAGCCTGCCCTTGCCTTACGCCCCGCTTGCCGGTGGCCTGATGCTGGGCGCAACCTTCATGATGATCACCGCCTATGGCCTGCAGATCGGCCGAAAGCTCGCACCGGAAAGCCCGCGCAAGGCACTCGCGCTGATGACCGCGGCCTTCGGGATCGGCCAGATCGTCGGTCCGCTGGTCGCCGGTTCCCTTGCGCAGCGTACCGGCAGCTTCGCCGCACCGACCCTGATTGCGGCAGCCGTGCTCTTTCTTTGCGGCGGTATCATCGTTGTCGAACTGAAGCGGATTTCGCAGGCGTTGAAGGGCTGACAGGGCGGTGGTGCATCTGCAATACCGCCCTTGAATGCCGTCGCTCGCCCGGATGAAATAGCAGTAACGTTTGTATTACCCGATTGTTGAGGACGGCGCTTTGCCCTAGTTTCGGCGCTTCGGGAGGCGAGTTGTTCTCCTCCTCCGAAACGAGAGTGCCGCACTTGTTCCTATCCTTCTTCCCGAAGCCGAAGCTCTTCTTCATTTCCTTTGTCGTCTGGTCGCTGGTTGCCATTGCCTTCTGGTATGGCGGAGGTGAGCAGCTCGGCACCGTCTTCGGCATGCCGCCTGTGCCATCGGATGCACCGCCGGTTGTCGGTATCTCCGCCTTCTGGTCGCCGGCCTTCATCTGGTTCTACGTCTACTTTGCGCTGGTCACCGGGTTGTTCGCGGCGTTCTGGTACGTCTATTCCCCGCATCGCTGGCAGAATTGGTCAATCCTCGGCTCGGCGCTTATCCTCTTCGTCACCTATTTTCAGGTGCAGGTGAGTGTTGCCATCAACAACTGGTACGGTCCGTTCTGGGACCTGATCCAGGCGGCGGTTTCCAAATCGAAGGTGGTGACGGCCGAAGAGTTCTACGGCCAGATCGCGGTATTTCTCGGCATCGCTTTGGTCGCCGTGGCCGTGGCCGTAATGACCCGCTTCTTCGTCAGCCACTATATCTTCCGCTGGCGCACGGCGATGAACGAGTATTACATGGCCCATTGGGGCAAGCTGCGCCATATCGAAGGTGCCTCGCAGCGTGTGCAGGAAGACACGATGCGCTTTTCGACCACGGTTGAAGGTCTCGGCGTCAGCCTGATCGACAGCGTCATGACGCTGATCGCCTTCACGCCGGTACTGATCCGGCTTTCCGCAAATGTCACCGAACTGCCGATCGTTGGAGCCATTCCTTATCCGCTGGTCACCGCAGCGGTGCTCTGGTCGCTCTTCGGTACGGTGTTTCTGGCCCTTGTCGGTATCAAGTTGCCGGGCCTGGAATTCCGTAACCAGCGTGTCGAGGCGGCCTATCGTAAGGAACTGGTTTATGGCGAAGACCACGCCGATCGCGCCCAGCCGCCGACGGTTGCCGAACTGTTCGAGAACGTTCGCCGGAACTACTTCCGGCTCTATTTCCACTACCTCTATTTCAACATCGCCCGCATCTTCTACCTGCAGATCAACAACATCTTCTCACTGTTGATCCTGGCGCCGTCGATCATTGCCGGCAAGATCACGCTTGGCGCGTTGAACCAGATCTCTGGTGCCTTCGGACAGGTCACCTCGTCGTTCCAGTACCTGGTTTCGTCCTGGCCGACGATCGTCGAACTGTTGTCGATCTACAAGCGCCTGCGCGCCTTCGAGGCAACGATCGACGAAGAGCCGCTGCCCGAGATCGATCAGAAGTTCATCGAAGTCGGTGGCGAAGAGGAACTGGCCTGAGCTTCATGAAAGCAGAGAGCAATCAGAAGGCGGTGCGACCCGCCTTCTTTTTTGCCTGCTCGATCATCGGCAGCGCCTGGGCGTAGCTGACGCAGGCGACGTCGGGCTTGCCGCAGACTTCGCCCAGCAATCTATCGAGCGCGCGCCAATAGGCGCCGCCGTTCATTTCGACGAAGTGGAAGCCGAGCTGCAGCGGGATGCGGTCGCCGGCATATTCGCGGTCGAAGGCTTTCCTGTAGGCCCCGTAGGTGCGCTCCT
This sequence comes from Ensifer sp. MJa1, assembly GCF_037026475.1. Taxonomy (NCBI): domain Bacteria; kingdom Pseudomonadati; phylum Pseudomonadota; class Alphaproteobacteria; order Hyphomicrobiales; family Rhizobiaceae; genus Ensifer; species Ensifer sp. MJa1. The sequence goes on from NZ_JAKUMO010000014.1 coordinate 65,274, forward strand.
CGAAGCGGGCGCTGTCCTTCTTGTTCTCGACGCCCATCGAGTGGCGGACGAAGAGATTGTAGTCCATGCCGATGACGGGGCGTTGCGACGGACCCTCGGGGATCAGCGGCAGGCCGAAGCGCGGCATCCCGTCCTTGGTGGTCGGCCAGCCCGGCCCCTTGGTCACCAGGCTTGCATCATAGGTGAAGTTGTCCGCCTTCAGTGCCGGCAGCAGGCCGTCGCTCAAGGACAGATAGGGCGCGCGGAAGCCCTTGATGCCGGTTTTGGCAAACTCCGCCCAACCCGCCGGTTCCGCCTCGGGCTTGCCCGCCTTTTTCCAGGCGTCGGCGAGCGCCGTGTTGAATGTCGAAAACTCGCTCTCCCAGTCGGCCTGGCTCCAGCCCTTGCCGTCGAAATGGCCGCAGGCGTGGCTGGCGATGTCGTGACCGTCGAGATGGGCCTGCCAGATATGGCCGGCGCGTGCGGCGATTTCCTCACGGCTTTGGGCAAAACCGACATTGGAGCGACCGGGCTTCATCCCCGGCGGCCTGTAAATCTCCTTGCCGTCTGCTTTCGTCATCAGGAAGGTACAGGACAGGAAATAGGTGAAATGGGCGCCGGTGCGCTTTGCCATCGCCAGGCTTTTTTCCCAAAGCGCATTGTCATGAGCGCCATCGAAGGAGACGATCACCAACTGTCTGTCGCCGAGCGGAACGGTCGCCGGCGCTGCCGGTTCGGCTCCGGCAATGGCGGGAATGAGGGCGAATGACAACGCGAGGGAAATACGGATCATGATCAACTGCGACAATTGGTTTTGTCGCAGATGGTTCGAAAATGCGGCAATCCTTTGATCGCTCTGGAAAAAAGCCGCCATCAAGGCTACTCCATTGTGGCCTGGGCCAGAATCGGCTCAGGGGCGAATGACCCAGAAAATCAAAGTGCTACAGCGGTCCGCTTGCGTTCTCGCGGCAAGCGGGCGCTGGACTGGTCCGGTATCTCGAACAAAGCGGTGGCCCCATGGCGATACTCCTTCTCGGCATCATCCTTTTCCTCGGCCTGCATCTCATCCGCGTGGTCGCGCCCGGCTTTCGCGCCGGCGTCATCGCGAGCCGCGGCAAGGGCACCTGGATGGCGTTTTATGCAATCCTCAGCCTGATCGGCCTCTGTCTGATCATCTACGGTTTCGGCCAGGCGCGCGGCGAGGCCGGGATGCTCTACAATCCGCCGGTGTTCATGCGCCACATCGCGCTTCTCCTGATGCTCTTAGCCTTCATTTTCCTCGCCGCCGGTCTCCTGCCGGCTGGGCGCATTGCGGTCGCGGTCAAGCATCCGCAGGTGCTGTCGATCAAGACCTGGGCACTGGCGCATCTGCTGGCCAACGGCGAGACGTCCTCCGTCCTGCTGTTCGGTTCGTTTCTGGCCTGGGCAGTGATCCTGCGCATCTCGCTGAAACGCCGCGAGCGGGCAGGCGAACGGGTGCTGCCGGTGTTCAAGTCGGCGGTAAACGATGTGCTTGCCGTCGTCATCGGTCTTGTCGCCTATGTGCTCTTCGTCTGGAAGCTGCACGAATGGTTGATCGGCGTTGCACCCGTGGTGATGGGCTAAATAACGCCAGCCCCCTTACAAGCGCCGCAAAATCGGGTAGAAGGCGCAAAATCCATGAGAGCGCGACGCGCGCACGAATGTGCGTCGTGCATGCTCGAACAGTTTTAGAGTGTGCGTTCGTCCCCGACCGTCGAGTAGCGGTTGGAACGGCGGACCAGTGCAGGCAAGGCCGGGGCAATAGATGGCGAACCAAGACGACAGCTTTATCCGCGAGGTCAACGAGGAACTGCGTTCCGACCAGATGAAGAGCATCTGGACCCGCTTCGGTGGTGTCATCGTGGCGATTGCCGTGCTCATCGTCCTTGGAACCATCGGCAAGGTCGGCTTCGACTATTGGCAGGAAGGCGCATCCTCGAAGTCCGGCGATGCATTCCTGCAGGCGCTCAATCTTGCCAAGGAGAACAAGACCGACGAGGCGCTGGCTGCCTTGAGCGCGCTCGAGAAGGACGGCTATGGCGCCTATCCGGTTCTCGCCCGCTTGCGCGCGGCGACGCTGCAAGCCCAGAAGGGTGATACCGACGCGGCGGTCAAGGCGTTCTCCGCGATCGGCAAGGACGGCAGCGTGCCGGTCGCCATTCAGGAAGCGGCGCGGCTGCGGGCTGCCTACCTGCTTGTCGATGCCGGCACTTACGACCAGGTTTCGGCCGAGGTCGAGCAGCTTGCGACGCCGCAGAACAACATGCGCCATTCGGCGCGCGAAGCTCTGGGTCTCGCAGCCTACAAGGCAGGCGACTATGCCAAGGCAAAGACCTGGTTCCAGCAGATCGTCGACGACACGCAGAGCCCGCGTAACATTACCGGTCGCGCCCAGATGCTGCTCGACGTGATCGCTGCCAGCGGCAAGGCCTAAGTTTCCGCCTGTCCTTAAGCGGATGGGCGCAGGGTGCAAGACCCGTTCGAATCAGCGCATGATCCCAGGACCGATCTCGGTCTTGGGGTTGTGCGCTAAAGCATTTAAAGCAGTTCCAGCAAAAGTGCGTAGCGGTTTTGCGTCCGGAACTGCGGCAGATAGACAAGCAGTTCCAGCAAAAGTGCGTAGCGGTTTTGCGTCCGGAACTGCGGCAGATAGACAAGCAGTTCCAGCAAAAGTGCCTAGGCGGTTTTGCGTTCGGAACTGCGGCAGACAGACAAGCAGTTCCAGCAAAAGTGCGTAGCGGTTTTGCGCGCGGGATTGCGTCAAGGACAATCGGGACAGTTCCCGTTGGAACTGTCGCTGCCCAATGCGGCAGAAAACAAGATTAGAGTGCGGCCAGCCAATCGGGTGCTGCGCTCCAAGCGGAAACGGAACAGATCCATGAGCTTCACCGTCGCCATCGTCGGGCGTCCCAATGTCGGCAAGTCCACCTTGTTCAACCGTCTGGTCGGCAAGAAACTTGCGCTCGTCGACGATACGCCGGGCGTGACCCGCGATCGGCGCCCGGGCGAGGCCAAGCTGATCGACCTGCGCTTCCGCATCATCGATACGGCCGGTCTCGAGCAATCGGCCCCCGATACGCTGCAGGGCCGCATGTGGGCGCAGACAGAGGCCGCGATCGACGAGGCCGACCTGTCGCTGTTTCTTGTCGATGCCAAAGGCGGCCTGACGCCGGCTGACGAGACGCTCGCCGAAATGCTGCGTCGTCGCGGCAAGCCGGTGGTGCTGGTCGCCAACAAGTCCGAGGCGCGCGGCTCCGACGGCGGCTTCTACGATGCCTTCACGCTTGGCCTCGGCGAGCCTTGCCCAATCTCGGCCGAGCACGGCCAGGGCATGCTCGACCTGCGCGACGCGATCGTCGCAGCGATCGGCGAAGACCGCGCCTTCCCGCCGGAAGACGACGTGGCCGAAACCGACATCGACCTGCGCCCGACGTTCAAAGATGAGGACGGCGAAGAGGAAGAGGTCGAAGCCACCTATGACGAGACCAAGCCGCTGCGCGTGGCGATCGTCGGCCGCCCGAACGCCGGCAAGTCGACGCTGATCAACCGCTTCCTCGGTGAAGACCGGCTTTTGACCGGGCCGGAAGCCGGCATCACCCGCGATTCCATCTCCGTCGAATGGGACTGGCGTGGCCGCACCATCAAGATGTTCGACACGGCCGGCATGCGCCGCAAGGCCAAGGTGCAGGAGAAGCTCGAAAAACTCTCCGTCGCCGACGCACTGCGCGCCATCCGCTTTGCCGAAACGGTGGTCATCGTCTTCGACGCGACCATTCCCTTCGAGAAGCAGGACCTGCAGATCGTCGATCTCGTGTTGCGCGAGGGCCGGGCGGCAGTGCTCGCCTTCAACAAGTGGGACCTGGTCGAGGACTGGCAGGCGGTGCTCGCCGACCTTCGCGAAAAGACCGAGCGGCTCTTGCCGCAGGCGCGCGGCATCCGCGCCGTGCCGATCTCCGGCCACACCGGCTATGGTCTCGACCGGCTGATGCAGGCGATCATCGAGACGGACAAGACCTGGAACCGGCGCATCTCGACGGCGCGGCTCAACCGTTGGCTCGAATCGCAGACGATCCAGCATCCGCCACCGGCCGTTTCCGGCCGTCGCCTGAAGCTGAAATACATGACCCAGGTGAAGGCTCGCCCGCCGGGCTTCATGATCTCCTGCACGCGCCCCGACGCGCTACCGGAATCCTATGTGCGCTACCTGATCAACGGCCTGCGCAACGATTTCGACCTGCCGGGCGTGCCGATCCGCATGCACTTCCGCTCGGGCGACAATCCGTACGAGTCCAAGGCGAAGAAGCGCCGTTAAAGCAATTCCAGGAAAAGTGCGGAGCGGTTTTCCGTCCGGAATTGCGGCAAACAAAGCAATTCCAGGAAAAGTGCGGAGCGGTTTTCCGTCCGGAATTGCGCGAACTGAAAATGACCCCGCGGCTCAGGGCGTGGGCAGTTTTTCTTTCGCCACCAGTGCACCATGGTGCCCAATGACGCCGGCCGCGACGCTGGCCGCGAAGGCGGCGGCTTGCGCTGGCCTGTCGCCGGCGACAAGGCGGGCGACGAAGGCGCCGTTGAAGCTGTCGCCGGCGCTGGTGGTGTCGACCACGCGCTCGACCGGCGTTGCGGGCACATGTTCAATCGGTGCATCGCCGAAGGCGAGGGTCACGCCCTTCTCGCCATCCTTGACGACGACATTTTTGGCGCCGAGGCCCTTGTAGCGCGCGATCGTTGCCTCGATCGAGGCGTCGCCGAAATGGGTAACCTCGTCGTCGTAGCTCGGCATGACAAGACTTGCGGCACGGGCGCCGTCGGTCAGCGTGCGGCGCATACGCTCGGCATCGTCCCAGAGGCGGGGGCGGATATTGGGATCGAAGACCACCAGCTTGCCGGCGGCCTTGGCACGGCGCAGCTCCGACAGCAGGGTTTCGACCGCGTCGGGTGCCAGGATCGCCAGCGTGATGCCCGAATAGAGAATGAGGTCGGAGCCTTCGATCGCGCGTCGCAAGTGGTCTGCGTCGTCGGCGAGCAGCTTGGCGGCCGAGTGCGAGCGCCAATAGGAGAAGCTGCGCTCGCCATCCTTCAGGTGGATCATGTAGAGGCCGGCCGAGCGGTTCTCGATGCGGCGCACGGCTGACGTGTCGATCGCTTTTTCCGCCATGAAGGCCAGCATCTCGTCGGAGACGGTGTCGGTGCCGACGGCCGAGCAATAGCCGATGGTCCAGTCCGAGGGCATGAAGAGGCGGGCGTAGTAGGCGGCATTGAAGGTGTCGCCGGCGTAGCCCTTGCGCAAGAGCCCGCCTTCCGCCTGCATGAGCTCGACCATGCATTCCCCGATCGCAAGCATCTTACCGGCCACGTCTTTCTCCTCACAAGATTTCGCCAGAGACGGGATAAGGGGCTCGGCCGCATACGGCAAGAGATTGTTTCCCGGCGACATTCAAGCAACAGGCGCGCGAGGCGGGGAACGGCGTTTACTCCCGTCCCGGGCAAGGCTACACCTTGTCCAACGGATCGTCTTTCAGGGGGCATTCATGGCGTCTCTCAAGGTATCGGGTGAGGACTGGTGGCGCGGCGCGGTGATCTACCAGGTCTATCCGCGCTCCTTCCAGGATACCGACGACGACGGCATCGGCGATCTCAAGGGCGTCACGCGCAGGCTGCCGCACATCGCCTCGCTCGGTGTCGATGCGATCTGGCTGTCGCCGTTCTTCACCTCGCCACAGGCCGACATGGGCTATGACGTATCCGATTATTGCGACGTCGATCCGATGTTCGGCACGCTCGCCGATTTCGACGAGATGCTCTCCGAGGCACATCGCCTCGGTCTCAAGGTGATCATCGACCAGGTGATCTCGCACACCTCCGATCGCCATCCCTGGTTTGTCGAAAGCCGCTCGAGCCGCACGAACGGGAAGGCGGACTGGTATGTGTGGGCGGATCCGAAGCCGGATGGTACCGCGCCCAACAACTGGCTGTCGATCTTCGGCGGCCCGGCCTGGGAATGGGACGGGGTGCGCAAGCAGTACTACATGCACAATTTCCTGGGCTCCCAGCCGGACCTCAACTTCCACAATCCTGATGTCCAGGACGCGGTTCTCGATGCCGCCCGCTTCTGGCTCGATCGCGGTGTCGACGGCTTTCGCCTCGACACGGTGAACTTCTACTTCCACGACAAGCACTTGCGCGACAACCCGCCGCTCGTTCCCGACCCGGACGCCACCAGCAACGATGCGCCTGACGTGAACCCCTACGGCATGCAGGACCACCTGCACGACAAGAGCCGGCCGGAGAATGTCGCCTTTCTCCAGCGCTTCCGGGCGCTGCTTGACCGCTACGATGGCCGCATGACCGTCGGCGAGGTGGGCGACGGCGCTCGCTCGCTGAAGACGGTGGCCGCCTATACCGGCGGCGGCGACAAGCTCAACATGTGTTACACCTTCGACCTGCTTGGCCCGGATTTCACTGCAACCCATATCCGTCGCTGCGTCGAAAATTTCCAGAAGGCGGTGACCGATGGCTGGGTCTGCTGGGCCTTTTCCAATCATGACGTGACCCGCCACGTCAGCCGCTTTGCCCGGAGCGAGGCCGAGCGTGAGACGGTAGCGCGGCTGGCGATCACGCTGCTTGCAAGCCTGCGCGGCTCCATCTGCCTCTATCAGGGTGAGGAACTGGGCCTGCCTGAGGCGGAACTTGCGTTTGAGGACCTGCGCGATCCCTATGGCATCCGCTTCTGGCCGTCCTACAAGGGGCGCGACGGGTGCCGCACGCCGATGGCCTGGAAGGAGGCGGCGGCCAATGCCGGATTTACCGGCGGCACGCCGTGGCTGCCGGTGCCGCCGGAACACCGGCGCCTTGCGGTAAGCGTGCAGGAAACGGGCGACACCGTGCTCGCCCACTACCGGGCGACACTTGCCTTCCGCAAATCGCAGCCGGTGTTGCGTGATGGCGCGATGCGTTTCCTCGGCTCAAACGACGACCTGCTCGCCTTCGTGCGGGAGACGGGTGACGAGCGGCTGCTCTTCGTCTTCAACCTGACGCGCAAGCCCAAGGAGTTTCTGGCGCCTGCCGACCTTAAGCCCCTGGATTTGCCCGGATATCCGCCGCGGCTCGAAGCGGGTAGCATCAGGCTTGCCGGCCTGTCGGCCTTCTCAGGGAAGTTCTGATGCGCATCGTGTTGATGGATGAAGAAACAATCGGTCGCTGGGTCGAGATGCGGATGGCGCTGTGGCCGGACACGGCGGAGGCGGAGCACCGCGCCGAGATCCAATTCTGCCTTGCCGACAGCGAGCGCTATGCATCGTTTCTCTGCGAGGACGAGGCTGGCGTCGCTGCCGGCTTTGCCGAAGCGTCGATCCGCCGGGACTATGTCAACGGCTGTGAAACATCGCCTGTCGCCTTCCTCGAGGGCATCTATGTGCTGCCGCGCTATCGACGCCGTGGGGTTGCCCGGGCGCTGATCACGGCAGTGGAGCGTTGGGCGACAGCCCAAGGCTGTCAGGAGCTCGCTTCCGACACGGCGACGGACAATCTCAAGAGCCAGAGCCTGCACCTGACGCTCGGTTTCGAGGAGACGGAGCGCGTCGTCTATTTCCGCAAGGAACTGTCGCCGACGGCTGACAACTGAGTGCCACTCAGCCGATCAGCATGAACTTGTCGACGTCGACCAGTCCGCGGTCGGAGATCTTCAGGTGCGGGATGACCGGCAGCGGCAGGAAGGCGAGTTGCAGGAACGGCTCCTCCAGCGTCGCGCCGAGTGCAAAGGCCGCGTGCCTTAGATGGTGAAGCGTGTCGCGCACGGATTCGTAAGGCTCGAGGCTCATCAGGCCGGCAACCGGCAGCGCGATCTCACCGGTTACCTTGCCGTCCTCGACGACGACGAAGCCGCCCTTGATCTCGCCGAGCCGGTTGGCGGCGATTGCCATGTCCTCGTCGTTGACGCCGACGACGCAGATATTGTGGCTGTCATGGCCGACGGTCGAGGCGATCGCACCCTTCTTCAGGCCAAACCCTTGCACGAAACCGTTGGCGTGGTTGCCGTTGACGCCGTGGCGTTCGATGACGGCCACCTTGATGATGTCGCGGCCGAGATCGACGCCGGTCTGGTTGCCGACGGCGGGCAGTCGGTAACGACGGTGTTCGGTGATGATCTTCCCGGGCAGCACGCCGATAACCGAGGTGTCACCATCGGCAACGGGGATCCCGAAGGCACTGGCGTGGACATGGCCGGCCTTGACGCTGTCGAGGCCGACGGGAGCGACGGGCTTGCGGGTGGCAAAGAGCGCATCGGTCACGCGGCGGCCACCGGAAAATACCGTCTCCGCCTTGCAGTTTTCCAGGCTGTCGATCACCACGAGATCGGCGCGCCAGCCGGGCGCGACAAGGCCGCGGTCCCGCAGCCCGAAGGCGCGGGCGGCCGAGATCGAGGCGGCGCGATAGATCGCCAGCGGCTCGACGCCGGCTGATATCGCCGTGCGGATCATGTGGTCGAGATGGCCCTGCTCGGCGATGTCGAGCGGATTGCGATCGTCGGTGCAGAGCGCCAGTTGCGGCGACAGGCGTTCGGTGATGATCGGCATCAGCGCGTGCAGGTCCTTGGAGACCGAGCCCTCGCGCACGAGGATGTGCATGCCCTTGCGGATCTTCTCCATCGCCTCCTCAGCCGTGGTGCATTCATGGTCGGTGCGGATGCCGGCGGCGAGATAGCCGTTGAGATCCTTGCCCGAAAGCAGCGGCGCATGGCCGTCGATATGGGCGCCCTGGAAGGCATCGAGCTTGGCAAGGCAGACCGGGTCCTTGTGCACCACGCCCGGGAAGTTCATGAACTCGGCAAGGCCGATGACCTTCTCATGATGGCGGAAGGGCAGGAGCCTTTCGATCGGCAGGTCCGCACCCGAGGTTTCCAGATGCGTCGCCGGTACGCAGGAGGAGAGCTGGACGCGAATGTCCATGATCGTTTCGAGCGCGGAATCGAGGAAATACTCGATACCCTCGGTGCCGAGCACGTTGGCGATCTCGTGCGGGTCGCAGACGACGGTGGTGATGCCGAGCGGCAGGACGCAGCGGTCGAACTCATGCGGAGTTACCAGCGAGGATTCAATGTGCAGATGCGTATCGATGAAACCCGGCACGACGATGCGCCCGGTGATGTCGATCTCCTCGCGACCTTCATAACTGCCGAAGGTGCCGACGATGCGGTCGCCGGAGATCGCGATGTCGGAAGCGACCAGTTCGCCGGTTACGAGGTCGAAGAAGCGGCCGCCCTTCAAGACGATGTCGGCAGGCTCCCGTCCGACGCCCTGATCGATGTAGCGTTCCAGCGCTTCGGACATGAGCAACTCCAATTCTTCGTGTATGCGGCCACGGACCCGATTTCTGTCGGGGCGTGTGTGGATTCGGCATGGTGGATAAGAGTAACCCTTCCCCCGTCGCCGGGGGAAGGGTCAAGATTGTCGGCGAGCAGCCTGCTCAGATGTTGCTGTTGAGAACGGCGCGCAGCTTGCCGAAGAGCTCGTCGATCTGGGCCTTGGTGATGATCAGCGGCGGCGACAGCGCAATGATGTCGCCGGTGGTGCGGATCAACAGGCCGCTCTCATAGGCCTTGAGGAAGGCGGAGAAGGCGCGCTTGGTCGGTTCGCCGGCGATCGGCTGCAACTCGATCGCGCCGATCAGGCCGAGATTGCGGATGTCGATGACATTCGGGCAATCCTTGAGCGAGTGCAGGCCTTCCTCCCAATAGGGGGCGAGCTCGGCGGCGCGGGTAAGCAGACCCTCTTCCTTGTAGGTGTCGAGCGTGCCGAGTGCTGCGGCAGAGGCGATCGGGTTGCCCGAATAGGTGTAGCCGTGGAAGAACTCGATCATGTGCTCCGGGCCATTCATGAAAGCATCATGGATCTCGGAGGTGACGAAGACCGCGCCCATCGGGATGACACCGTTGGTCAGGCCCTTGGCGGTGGTGATGATGTCGGGCTTCACGTCGAAGTACTGGGCGGCAAAGGGCGTGCCGAGGCGGCCGAAACCGGTAATCACTTCATCGAAGATCAACAGGATGCCGTGCTTGGTGCAGATCTCGCGCAGCTTCTGCAGGTAGCCCTTCGGCGGGATCAGCACGCCGGTGGACCCTGCGACCGGCTCGACGATCACGGCCGCGATGGTGGACGCATCATGCAGCGTGACGATGCGCTCGAGCTCGGTCGCAAGATCGCCGCCATGTTCCGGCTCGCCGCGGGTAAAGGCGTTCTTGGCCGGAAGATGCGTGTGCGGCATGTGGTCGACGCCGGTGAGCAGCGTGCCGAACATCTTGCGGTTGGAGACGATGCCGCCGACGGAGACGCCGCCGAAGTTGACGCCGTGATAGCCGCGCTCGCGACCGATCAGCCGGAAGCGCGAGCCGTCGCCCTTGGCGCGGTGGTAGGCGAGCGCCACCTTCAGTGCGGTATCGACCGATTCCGAGCCGGAATTGGTGTAAAGAACGTGGTTCATGCCCTCAGGCGCGATGTCGACCAGGCGGTTCGCCAGTTCGAAGGCCTTGGGGTGGCCAAGCTGGAAGGCCGGCGCATAGTCGAGTTCGCCCGCCTGTTCGCTGATCGCCTCGGTGATCTTCGGGCGACAATGGCCGGCGTTGACGCACCACAGACCCGCCGTTCCGTCCAGCACCGTGCGACCGTCATGGGTCGTGTAGTGCATGTCCTTGGCGCCGACGAACAGGCGCGGCTCTTTCTTGAACTGCCGGTTTGCGGTGAACGGCATCCAGAAGGCGCGCAGGTCGTTCGGCGTGTTGAGGCGGTTCGACATTTCAGTTCTCCTCGGTCTCTTTTCTCGTCCGGGGGGCGTTGCCACCCCTATTTTTTACCCTTTGGTCAAACTAACAGGGCACCGGGTCGCGTCAAGCCGTGGGCGCTTCACACAAGTGAGACTGCAAGGGGCGAATTTACGCCGCGTGGCCGGAAATTTTCTCAAGCTTAACCTGTTTGCGGCAAGGCTCTCCTGCCATGCCTTGCCGGGTCCATGGCCGCCTACCAACCGGGCATTGCGCCCGGCAACCGGTCAGGACAATTGGGAGCTGGGGACGTGTCGAGGTTCGGGATAGCACACGCGGCGATTGTCGCGCTTTTCCTGCCCGGCATGGCGGCGGGCGCCGAACTGATCGCGGACGGCCATTTCAGCGAGGATAAGGACGCGTTCTGGGCAAGCGACGGGCTGAAGCTCGAACGCGCAAACGGCCGGCTCTGCGTCCGGGTTGAGAGCAACGATGAGGCTTGGAGCCAGATCATTGGCGTCAACGGCCTGAAACTGGAACCGGGCCGGATCTATCGTTTGTCAATGACGGTTGCCACCGAGCCGGCACGCGCGGTTTCGGGACGGGTCCAACGGGCCCAGGAGCCTTGGACGGCGGCGACCGAGTTTACCGTCGCGGGTTCGCCGGACGGCACCCCATTCTCCACCGAATTCGAGGCGCTGGAGCCGGACGAAGCGCAACTGGTGTTGCCGCTCGGCAGCAGGGAGCCCGGCCGCGTCTGCCTGGACGACGTGTCGCTGGTGGCGACCGGCGCCGTGTCGCCAGCGGCACGACGGGCGAGCGAGGGTCCTGCCATTCGCGTCAATCAGTCCGGCTATCTCACGGACGGCCCGAAGCGTGCGACCTTCGTCGCCGATGCGAAACAGGCGATCGACTTTCAATTGCTCGATGCGAAGGACCGGATCGTCGGCAAGGGCAAGACCCATCCAAGCGGTTTCGATCCGACCGCCGGTGTCGGCACGCAGATTGCGGATTTCTCGCCCTTCTCCGTGTCCGGTGACGGTTATCGCCTGGTCTCCGGCGACTGGGCGAGTGATCGCTTTTCTATCGGCGAAGACCTTTACGGGCAGTTGCGTGTGGACGCGCTCTCCTGGTTCTATCCGCAGCGCAGCGGCATCGAGATCAAGGGGGCGATCGCCGGCAAGGCCTATGCTCGGCCCGCCGGCCATGTCGGCGTGGCGCCGAACGTGGGTGACACGGCGGTTGCGTGCCTTAGCGGCGAACAGGCCGAGGCGCTCTATGGCGGCTGGTCCTGTTCCTACCGGCTCGATGTCACCGGCGGCTGGTACGATGCCGGTGACCACGGAAAATATGCCGTGACTGGCGCATTGTCTGCGGCGCAGTTGCTCGCGGCCTACGAACGTGGCCTTTTCTTTGCTCCCGGCTCGCCGGTGACGCGCGACGGGCTCTCCCGCATTCCCGAAAACGGCAATGGCCTTCCCGACATTCTCGATGAAGCGCGCTGGGAGCTCGACTTCCTGCTGCGAATGATGGTTCCGGATGGCGAACCACTGGCCGGCATGGTGCATCACAAGGTGCATGACACCGCCTGGACCACGGCGCCGATGCTGCCGAGTGACGATCCGCAGCCGCGGGCGCTGCATCGCCCGTCGACGGCGGCAACGCTCGATGTCGCTGCCGTTGCCGCCCAGGGTGCGCGGCTCTTTGCCGATCAGAACCCGTCCTTTTCGGCCCGCTTGCTTGCGGCCGCACGCAAGGCCTGGGTGGCCGCCAATGCAAGCCCCGCCCTGTTCGCACCCAAATCCGATGGCCTTGCCGGTGGTGGCGACTACGACGACGACAGCATCTTGGACGAGCTCTTCTGGGCAGCGACCGAACTTTATCTGACCACCGGCAACGGCGAGTATCTCAAGACCCTGCAGGCTTCGCCGCTCTGGACGGACGACGTCTTGTCTCCTGGTGGTGCATTCGACTGGCGCAACGTCGCCGGCTTCGCGCGGCTGCAACTGGCGCTTTATGGCTCGGGTCTGCCAAAGGCGGATCAGGAGGCGATCCGTGGGTCGGTGCTTGTCGCCGCACGGCACTTCCTGGCTTTGCAGCAGACGGAACCCTTCGGTCTCGTCTACCAGCCGCGGGAACGTCGCTACGATTGGGGGTCGAACCAACTGATGCTGCAGAACCTCATCGTGCTGTCGGCCGCCTTTGATCTGTCGGGCGAGAAGGCGTTTCTCGACGGTGTGCGGGAGGGCATGGATTATATTCTCGGCCGCAACGCCATGGGCCTGTCCTATGTCACCGGCTACGGTGCCCGTTCGCCGCAGAACCAGCACAGCCGGTGGTACGCGCGCCAGCGCGACCCGAGCTTGCCCGCTCCGCCGGTCGGCTCGCTCGCTGGCGGACCGAATTCCACCCTTGTCGACGATATCGCCAGGGAGCGCCTGCGCGGCTGCGCGCCGCAGACCTGCTATGTCGATGACGTCGAAGCCTATGGGTCCAACGAAATCGCCATCAACTGGAATGCGCCGCTCGTCTATGTCGCGTCCTTTCTCGCCGATGCCCGCTAAAGTCGTGAAACTTCAGATTCGCTCTTTGCGCGTTCGGTTTTTGATTTGTCGCATGTCGTTATCGCAAAACCGCTACGCACTTTTGCGCGACACGCTTTAGGAGGTAGCTTGACCGGGATAGCCTTTGTCGGAACCGGCTTCGTCGCCGACTACTACATGACGACGCTCGCCAACCATCCGGAGTTGCGACTGGCCGGCGTCTGGGATCGCGATCCCGAGCGGCTGAGCGCCTTCGCCCGTTACTGGAAGGTTCCTGCCTATGCGTCGCTGGACGCGGTGCTTGCCGACCCGGCCGTAACGATCATCGTCAACCTGACGACGCCGGAAAGTCACTACGTGATCAACCGAGCGGCCCTTTCCGCAGGCAAGCACGTCTATTGCGAGAAGCCGCTGGCGATGACGGTGGACGAGGCGAGCGAACTTGTCGAGCTTGCCGCCGAGCGCGGACTTGTGCTTGCCGGCGCGCCGGCGAATGGCCTCAGTGACGCGCAGGCGCTCTGTGCAAGCCTGCTTGCGTCAGGGACCATCGGCACGCCGCGACTGGTCTATGCCGAAATGGAAGACGGCCCGGTGTACAAGGCGAACTGGCGTTCCTGGCGCAGCCGCTCTGGCGCGCAGTGGCCCGGCGTCCATGAGTTCGAAGTCGGCTGCACGCTCGAACATGCCGGCTATGCCGCAAGCTGGCTCGTCTCTCTGTTCGGTCCGGTTGCCGAGGTCAGCGCAGTTTCGGCCCTGACCTTTCCGGATAAGGGGCCAGGAACCGAGACACTGTCGCTCGGCCCTGACTTTTCCGTCGGATGCCTCACGTTTCGTTCGGGCGTGACCGCCCGCGTTACCTGCGGCCTTGCGGCGCCGCGCGACCGCTCGCTGACTGTTATCGGCGACAAGGGCACGATCGTCGTTCGCGATCTCTGGGACAACCGTTCGCCGATCCACGTCGAGGCCTTCGGCACCAGACGCTCGTTGACCCATCGAGGGCTCGACTGGCTGGAGTGGAAGCTTGGGCGTAAGCTGCCGGTGCGCCTCTATCCCGGCACGAAGGTGCGCTACCCGAAGGTTTCGTCCGCGCCGGCGCTTCCGGCCTTTCCGTCGCAGATCGATTTCGTCCGCGGCATTGCCGTTCAGGCGGAGGCGATTGCGGGCGGTGAAGTGCCGTTCTTTTCCGGTGCGACGGCGCGGCATCTGACGGAGGTCGTGCTTGCGCTCAACGGCGGCTGGCGGGACTACCGTCCGCTTGATCTCTAGTCTAGGAGCGCCGTCGAGGCGTTTTCGAGCGTCGGCCGATACTCAAGCGACGGGTGGCTTGGCGCGAACGGCCTCGATGATCTCCAGCGCCTCGATACTGCGCGAAAGTGGCATGAGCGCATGGTTACGCCGGCCCTCAAGGATGGCGGCGCTGGCGGCTTCGATCTCGAATTGCAGGCCGTTTCCGGGAAATGCATGGTCGATGCGCTTGAGCCCGGGCGGGCACAGGCGGCGGGCAACCTTGAAAACGGCATCAGCCACGCCTGGTCGGCTGGTCGATGCCACAAGCTTGCGCGCCGCTCCGCCGGTGGCGACAAACAGGCGGTTTGCCTTCAGGAACGGGGCGTCGATGACGAGCGTGCCGAGATCGCCGTCGATGATGAAGCGATTGCTTCCGTTCCGGTCGAAGCCGCAGGCGAGGTGGGCCGCGAAACTTCCGTAGTCGAGGTTCAGTTCCGCCGACAGGTCGACGCCGGTGGGCGCGCGCCACCAGCGGCCGTCGACGGCATTCGGCGTGCCGAAGAGATTGAGACAGAGGGCGATCGGATAGACCCCGAGGTCGAGCAAGGATCCGCCGCCGAGTGCTGGATCGAAAAAGCGGCTGCCGGCCTCGAACGGCTTTGCATAGGCGAGTTCCGCCCGGACAGACCGGATGGCGCCGAGCGCTTCCGCCGCGAGCAGTTCGCGGACCCTTGCGATCGCCGGGAGGAAACAGGTCCACAAGGCCTCCATCGCGAACGCGCCACTGGCATCGGCTGCCTGCGCGAGCAGGCGCGCATCGGCCGCGGTCGTCGTCAGCGGCTTTTCAACCAGTACTGCCTTGCCGGCGGCCAGCACGGTGGCCGCGTGCTCGCGATGGAGCGCATTGGGGGAGGCGATATAGACCGCGTCGATGTCCGAGGCCGCAGCGAGTGCAGCGATATCCTGATAGCGGCGGATGTCGCCAAAGCGATGCGCAAAGGCTTCAGCTGTCGCCGCACTGCGGGAAGAGACGGCGACAAGGCGCGAATTGCCGGCAAACTGGAAATCCGAGGCAAAGCTGCTTGCGATTGTGCCGGTGCCGGCGATGCCCCAACGGACCCTGTCACGCATTCCCTGATGTCCGCTGCTCGGCTGGTTCTGATTGCCGTGCATCGTGCCGTGGAAGTCTCAAGGCCCGGTAAACGCAAGGCAGGCACCGGCACCAAGGCGTTCGGCTTCCTTCGGGCAACGGCGCGCAATGCCCAAAAAGAATAAGCCCCGCGCGATTTCTCGAGTGGGGCTGTTCGAACGGGTCCGCGAAGCGAACCGAAAAATCAGGCCGACTTGCGGACCGGAGTCTTTTCTGCGGAGGCGGGTTCGTCGCCGTAGATTTCGTTGAGCGTGCCAAGAATGCGCATGACCGCGTCGGATGAGCTCGAATAGTAGATCGTCTGCGCGTCGCGACGGGTGCTGACGAGATTCTGGGCACGGAGCTTAGAGAGATGCTGGGAGAGAGCCGACTGGCTCAGCCCAACCTTGTTGGCCAATGCGCCGACTGCCATCTCTTCCTTGACGAGGGAATCGAGGATGAGAAGGCGCTTAGGGTTTGCCATGGCCGAGAGGAAACCGGCTGCTACCTCGGCTTCATCGTGTTTTTCAGGCGAAAGTGGCTGCATTGCGTGCTCCATGCGAAAATTACATCACACGTAGTTATGGTTGACGAAGCACGATAATTAGTCGTGATGCATAAAAGGGCAACCACCTACTGCAAGAAATGGGGGTAGCTTTCCGCCGTTTAACCGTTAAGTTCACGCAAAATTGCCCGTAAATTGGAACTGTCTTCGATTAGGGCAGGGAATTCCAGCCTTTTCAACCGGTCGCCGTCGGCGAGATCAAGACCGGCCGCGTCGATGCCGACGATCTTCCAGTTTCCTTCCGGCGCGTTCAAGAGCTTGACGGCATAGTGCTGAACGGCGCTGGAGTGATCCGAATTCATGTGCTCGATCGCGCTCGCTTCCATGGCGGCGAGCGATGCGATGGCGGGCGTGTCGATGACGAGGTCTTCCGCGGTCAGGACGTATGCGCGGCCGAAGCCGCCGTTAAGGCTGGCGCGGAGTGGCGTCAGGCGAAAGAAGCCGAAATCGGGAAAATCGACATAAAGCTTCGACTTGGGGTGGCGACGAACGAATCGCTCGCGGATCCGGACATGGTCCTCGCTGTCGCGGGCGACCTGCTCGGCAGTGCATTGCACGGTGAGACGAGGGTGGGCGAGGGGATCGCCCTTGCCGGGCTCGCCGGTCAAAAGCGAGGCGCGGTTATCGGCCAGCAGCGCCTGGGTGTGGGTGGAAAGCCTGGAGATCAGGATGACCGGCACGCCGTCGACATCCATGCCGACGAGCACGCGGCTGACGAAGGGAAAGCCACCACTGTCAGGCTCGATCGCCGCGAGCGAGGCGCTGCGGGCGCCGCGCAGGAGGATGCGGGCGAGGGTGCGGGCCTCGTCATCGGTGTCGCGCAATACGCTCGGCTTGTCGCTCATGTCCTTGGAACCTTTCCTGCCATGCTATCACCGCTCCGCAATGAAAAAAGCCCGGAGCGGTCGTCCGGGCTTTTATTGGCTTGTTGAGCGGGTTCGTCAACTTTTGTTGCGGTGGCGGGTCAAGCCTTGCACGATATCCTGGGCATCGATGGTGCCGACGACGGAACCGTTGTCGACGACCCCGATGCTGCCCGGCTGGCGCGACATGGCGTCGAGAATGTCGACGAGCGGTGTCGTCGGCTTTGCCGTTGCCGTGACACCCGCAACCGTTACGCCGCGCTGGACGCCGGTCTGCATCACGTCCTTGGCCGTGAGCATGGTGATCGGGTTCATGTGCTGGACGAAATCGGCGACATACTGGTTGGCCGGATTCTTGACGATATCCTGCGGTGTGCCGCACTGGATGATGCGTCCGCCCTCCATGATGGCGATGCGATTGCCGATGCGGAAGGCCTCGTCGAGATCGTGGCTGACGAAGATGATGGTCTTCTTCAGCCGCCGCTGGAACTCGAGCAGTTCGTCCTGCAGACGGGTGCGGATCAGCGGATCGAGTGCGGAGAACGGCTCGTCCATCAACAGGATTGGCGCGCCGGTGGCAAAGGCGCGGGCAAGGCCGACGCGTTGCTGCATGCCGCCCGAGAGCTCGTTGACCTTGCGGCCGGCCCATTTCGTCAGGTTGACGAGGTCGAGCTGTTCGCCGACCCGCGCCTTGCGCTCCGCATCCGGCATGCCGGCAAGTTCGAGCCCGAAGCCGACATTGTCGGCGACGGTGCGCCAGGGCAGCAGCGCGAACTGCTGGAACACCATCGACACCGTATGCATGCGGAAGTCGCGCAGCGACTTCGCATTGGTCCGATAGGGGTTGAGCGCCCCGTTCGACGTCTTCACCTCGACATCGCCGCGCACCACAGGGGCGAGGCCGTTGACGGCGCGAAGCAGCGTCGATTTGCCGGAGCCCGAAAGCCCCATCAACACCAGGATCTCGCCCTCGGTGATTTCGAGCGAGGCGCCGGCGACGCCGAGCACGAGGCCGGTTTCGGCACCGATCTCGTCGCGGGTCTTGCCCTGGTCGACCATCTGCAGCGCGACTTGCGGGTTGTTGCCGAAGATGATGTCGACGTTCTTGAATACGACAGCGTTGGTCATGCGCCTTCTCCTTCGTCGGACGAGCGGAAAAGGCGGTCGAGGATGATCGCCAGGATGACGATGCACAGGCCCGCTTCAAAGCCCTTGGCGATGTTGACCGTGTTCAACGCTCTCACGACCGGAACGCCAAGGCCGCTGGCGCCGACGAGTGCTGCGATGACCACCATCGACAGCGACAGCATGATCGTCTGGGTGAGGCCGGCCATGATCTGCGGCATGGCGAAAGGCAGTTCCACCTTGCGCAGCACCTGGGCGGGTGTCGCGCCGAAGGCCTGGGCCGCCTCGACCAGCGACGGTGGCGTCGAGATGATGCCAAGTCGTGTCAAGCGGATGGGGGCGGGGATGGCGAAGATCACGGTGGCGATCAGGCCCGGAACCATGCCGAGGCCGAAGAGGATCAGCGCCGGGATCAGGTAGACGAAGGTCGGGATCGTCTGCATCAGGTCGAGGATCGGCCGCATGACGGCATAGACCCAAGGGCGGCGGGCGGCGGCAATTCCGAGCGGAACGCCAACGGCCATGCTGACGGCGGTGGCGGCGAGCACCAGGGCCAGCGTTTCCGTCGTTTCCTTCCAGTAGCCCTGGTTGATGATCAGCAGCAGGCCAAGGCCGGTAAACAGCGTGACGCCGATCGAGCGACGGAACCACCAGGCGAGCCCGGTGATAACGGCGACTACGATCAGCGGGTGCGGCGCATAAAGCACCCAAAGCAACGAGTCGGCGACGGCCTGCAGAAAGCGGGCGAGTTGGTCGAAGAAGAACTCGAAATTCGTCGTCAGCCAGTCGACGAACGCCTTGGCCCAGCCCCCAATGGGGATGCGGTTATCGGTCAGATATTCCACGAAGGTAAATCCGTTTCGTCAGGTCAAAAAGGAGCGCGTGACGCGGTGAAAAAAGGCGGGGCTTTTCCCCGCCTTCTGCCGATCAGAGGCCGAGCGCGGCCTTGACTGCGGCAAGGCCATCGCCGCCGTCCTTGGCGGTCACACCGGCCAGCCACGGATCGATTGCGCCCGGATTGGCCTTCAGCCACTCTTCCGCCGCCTTGTCCGGCTCCTGCCCGTCGTTCAGGATCTTGCCCATGATCTCGTTTTCCATCTGGAGCGAGAACTTGAGGTTGGTCAGCAGCTTGCCGACATTCGGGCACTCGGTGGTGTAGCCCGCACGCACGTTGGTGAAGACTTCCGCGCCGCCGAAATTGGCGCCGAAGATGTCATCGCCGCCGGCGAGATAGGTCAGCTTGAAGTTGGCGTTCATCGGATGCGGTTCCCATCCGAGGAAGACGATCGGCGCGCCATCCTTTTCGGCGCGTGCGACCTGCGCCAGCATGCCCTGCTCGGAGGATTCGACTACCTCGAAGCCCTTGAGGCCGAAGGTGTCCTTGTCGACCATGTCGATGATCAGGCGGTTGCCGTCATTGCCGGGCTCGATACCGTAGATCTTGCTGTCGAGTTCGGACTTCTTCGTCGCGATGTCCTTGAAGTCCTTGATGCCGAGTTCTGCACCCTTGGCGTTGGTCGCAAGCGTATACTTGGCGCCGACCAGGTTCGGGCCGAAGGATTCGACCGACTTGTCGTCGAGATAGGGGCGAACGTCATTTTCCTGGGTCGGCATCCAGTTGCCGAGGAAGACGTCGATGTCTTTGTTCTTGAGCGAGGTGTAGGTGACCGGAACCGAGAGAACCTTGATGTCGGTCTGGTAGCCGAGGCCCTTGAGAACGGTCGAGACCGTTGCGGTGGTTGCAGTGATGTCCGTCCATCCGACATCGGAGAAGCGGACGGTGCCACAGCTTTCCGGCTCGGCAGCTGCAGCCTGCTGAGCGGACATGGCGAGGACCGAAACGGCGCCCACCAGCATCAGTTTGAGAGAGAGTCCTTTTTTCATCGTTGTCGTTCCCCTGCCTCTATTATTGTTTTAGCCAAACACCATTGGATAGCGAATTCAAGCGCTTTGATGTCGAAGGAAGTGTATTGCGTCAATACGGTTACGGGGTGCACGATGCGACGCTGAATGTCGCAATGTCCACGAAATGGCCTGTTCCGGCGAAAAACTGTGGGTGTCGCAAACGCGCTCTGGCCTTCCGGGCCAAGCCTCGTCATTACCCGGGAGACGGAAAACCGGATGCGGTGAAGATGGCGAAACTCTATTTCAGCTATGCGACAATGAACGCGGGCAAGAGCACGTTGCTGCTGCAGGCCTCCTACAACTACGAGGAGCGCGGCATGCGCGTGGTGATGCTGATCGCCGCCCATGACGACAGGGCCGGCGTCGGACGCATCTCCTCGCGCATCGGCCTTGCGGCGAACGCCATCCCGTTCCACGGCGACGACGATCTCTATGGGTTGATCGAAAAGCTGCATGCCGATGGTTCCGGCGAGATCGCTTGCGTCTTCGTAGACGAGGCGCAGTTCCTCAACGAAGGGCAGGTCTGGCAACTCGCCCGCGTCGCCGACCGGATCGGTATTCCGGTCATGGCCTACGGCCTCAGGACCGATTTCCAGGGCAAGCTGTTCCCGGGATCGATGGCGCTGCTCGCCATTGCCGACGAGTTGCGCGAAGTCCGCACGATCTGCGACTGCGGACGCAAGGCGACGATGGTCGTCCGCCTCGACGGCGCCGGCAAGGTCGTGCGCGAAGGCGCCCAGATCGACGTTGGCGGCAACGAGAAATACGTCTCCTATTGCCGGCGCCATTGGGAAGACAAGATGCGCTGCGAGTAGCGCTTTACCCGGGCGCTTGAAACTGCCGCACTGGCAGTGCAAGTCTGGTCCGGTCTTCCCCCGCAAGAGGTCTTTCATGTCACGTCTGGCTGCCAGTCTTTTCCTCGGTCTCTGTCTCGGCGCCCCGGTGGCGCACGCCGGCGGCGATGCAGCGGCAGGGGCGGCGGTGTTTCGCAAATGCGCCGCCTGCCACACGGCGAGCGAACCGGTCAATCGCGTCGGGCCGAGCCTGATGGGCGTCGTCGGTCGCCAGGCAGCGTCGGTTGCCGGCTACAGCTATTCGGATGCGATGATTGCCTTTGGCGCCGAGGGCCATGTCTGGGACGAGGCGACGCTCAGCGAGTATCTCTTGAGCCCCAAGGCAATGGTCGGCGGCACGAAGATGACGTTCCCCGGACTCAAGAAGCCGCAGGACATCGCCGACGTCATTGCCTATCTCAAGTCGCCACCCGCCGCCAAATAGGCACGACACGACGGCGGACGGCAATCCGTTTCACACTTTTCCTGGAACTCAGCCGGGCAATGCCTTCGAAAACTCAAGCACTTCGCCTGGGTGGCTGATCAAAAAAGCCGCCGGGAAAGGCTTGTTCTATTGCTGTAAACACCCTTTATATACCTGCAATCGAAGGCTGAATAATTCGGCCGTGCTGGCGGATCCTGCCACGGTGGATCGAGGGGGAAGACATGGCGACTCTTCAGAATTTTGACGCGGAGATCGAGAAGACCAAAAACGTTGTCGAGCAGATGCGCGGCAAGCTCGAGCAGTCCGGCGTCGTGCTGGAGCAGTTCGCCAAGGCCGAGACCAAACTCGGCGATGTCAACTTCGACATCGAGAATGCCCGCATCCAGGACGTGCTCAACCAACAGAAGGTGATGGAAGCCAACATCGCCGACCTGATCATCGGTCTGGAAGACGCGACCAATGTCTTCGGTTCCGAGTTCGAGAGCATGAAGAGCTATACGGGCTACGAGAAGTTCATCGGCATGTTCTCCAAGCAGAAGATGCAGCGCATGCGCACCGACCGGGTGCGCAACATGTCGCTTGCCGGCAATCTGCAGGAGCTCTTGTCGAAGTCCGACATGATCGTCGGCATCCTCAAGGAACAGAAGTCGATCCTCGACCAGCGCTACAAGACCTCGGAACAGAGCCTGATCCAGGTGATCGAGCGCCGCAAGGGCACGATGGTGAACCTCGAAGCGGTACAGAAGCGTATCGAGGAGCTGAACCCGCTCTTGCTCGACATCGAGAACCGTATCGCGGCCTCGACCGAGCAGAAGGTGCGCACCGAACTTGAAGGTGAGCGCTCCGCACTTGCCACCGAGTACAACGAAAAGCAGGCCAAGGAGCAGGAGTTGCTGGCCGAGAGCCAGACGCTTGAGCGCTACACCTCGATGTTCCAGACCTTTGTCGATTCGCTCAACAACCAGATCGCGGCGCAAAACACCCTGATCAACAAGCTGACGATCGATACCGAGCAGCGCATCGTGCTCTACAAGGCGCTGGAGGATTCGCTGAAGACGGCCGCCCAGCAGGATGTTGCCCACAAGATCAACACGCTCGGCAGCCAGGTCGATACGGCGGCCGAAGAGACGATGGCCGGCATCGGTGCTGCCGCGCAGCGTCACATCGGCGATCTCCTCGAGATGCATGAAAAGAACATGCTTTCGACCCAGGATATCCAGCGCCGCAAGAAGCTTGCCGACGACGCCTTTGCCCGCCGCTTCCAGTCGGTGATGGATAAACACAACACTGCCAACTACGTGAAGCAGTGATCGGACGGCGCATGATCCGAACCGACGTCCGGCACGCGCCACGGGGATTTGCATGAAGGTCGCGGCTTCATCCGCTGTCGCACAGTATTTCGCGTCGATCCACGCCGCGCTCGCCGGGCTCGAACTCTTCCTCGGCGACCGCAACTCGCCGCTCTATCGCAACACTGTCGTCGGCGAAGTGATCGTTCCCTATCTGTCGAGGCTCAAGGCCTCGATCGACTGCTGGGAAAACCGCATCGGCTTCGTCGATCAGTTCCGGATCTCGCGGGCCGAAAGCGGTTTTCCGGTTTATCAGAACGTGCTGGAGCTGGAAAACGACCGCCAGACGGCTGCCAAACGCCTGGCCGATATACCTTCGGCGGACGCGCTGCGCGATGAGATGGTCGATTTCATCCTGCGCCAGAAGGCGTTTCCCGAGGCGCTGCAGGCGCGCATGGCCGAACGGCTCTATTTGGAACAGATCGGCAAGGGCGAGATCTTCTCGCCTTTCATCCTGCCGGAGACGATCCGCGTCGCCGTCAATTCCAAGACGATGCGACCCTATTACGTGGTGAGCTGGGGCGCCTTCGACGGCGCCAATACCCTGCCGATGGTCTACATGGCGACGATCGAGGACTCCTCGGAGAAGATCGTGGAAACGCTGGTGACCGAGGACGGCAAGCTCAACCCGCAGGTCGAGATCCCATTGCCGGTTGGCGGCCTGCTCAATCCGGAGCTTGCCAGCCGTTTCGACGATTTTGCCTCGAAAAACAGCAGCTACTCGCTGACGCCGGTGACGATCGCCACCAATCTCGACAAGGATTTCGCCGAGCTGCACCCGAAGCAGCTGCGCCGGATCGTGCTCGGTCCCTTCTATTCGGCCGGCATCACCGAGAACAATGCGCGCATCAACGATATCCTCTCCAAGGTGCGGAAAACCGAGAACGCCTGGCTTCTGACCTGGACGGTGCAGGAGGTCTTCTCGAAGTCGGAGCGCCCGGCCAAGCGCGGCTTCTGGTCATCGACGCCGGCGCAGGAAGAGTTCCACATCGACACCGCCAACCTGGAGGCGACGCGCATGGGTGTCTCTTCCTACGAGAAGCACGCGCTGGTGCCGCATGACGCCTATCAGGCGCTCTATGCGGCGGGCGAGGCGGAACAGGTGTTTGGCGACTACAAGGTCCACGTCATTTCCGGCAACCAGGTCGTGAGCGAGGTTTGACGATGACACTCAACACAGGGCTGACGACACTGCACGAGGACGACATTGCCAAGCATCAGGCGGTGGCGCAGGGGCTGGTGACCAAGCTCATCATCCTGGAGCGAGAGGACGCTTCCCCGGGCACGACGCTTGCCGGAACCGGCCGCCGCTTCGTCTCGACGGTGTCGACCGGCGGCCAGCGCCGCACGCGCGAGGTCGAGCTGACCAAGACCATCCAGGCCGTGCGCCAGGGCGATCCGATGTTGTCGCCGGCGCAGCACGCCGCGCTCTATCGTACCCGCCGTGGCATCCAGGTGGCGCTTGCCGTCGCTGACGTCTTTTCTCGCCAGACGAGCCTCGAGCAGCTGCAGGCGAAAAACGCGACATCGCCGCTGGCCGGAGACGAGGCGAACCAGTTCAAGGCACTGCTTTCGACGTCCTCCTATGTCGCCGCCTTCACGCTGGCCGCCTATCTCGGCTCGACGCTCGCAGGCGAAGGCGAGCCGGTGGACGATGCTGTCGAGCCCGACTTCCTGTTCGACACGCCGCAGGATGCGTTGAAGAGCCTTGTTGCGGCGCTCGACCGCAGCATTGCCGGCGCGGCTGACGATCTGGCGCTGACCGCCCGGGCGCGTGCCTTTTCGCGCGTGGCGATCGAGGGGCTGATTGCGCGCAAGGCACGCTTTACCGGACTGCAGAGCTTCGAGAATGTGCATATCCGGCTCGACCAGGACGATTTTACCCTCAATGGCTTCGACGTCGCGCCCGGCCAGAAGCGTAAACCCCTGGTGATGACCTTCAAGAAGCCGGAAGAAATCATCGGTAACCACATCGCCAAGTACCAGGCGCTGAAGCTTGCCAAGATGCTGATGGCCTACGACTTCGACCGGCAGATGAACCCCTTCGTCGAGCTTGGTGGCTTTCTCTTCACCTTCATCGGTGACGGCATGCCGGGCACCGGCAAGACGATCCTGATCCAGATGCTTGCCGGCATGCTCAACGACTATTGCGAGATCGCCGGCTACGCCTTCCACTACGAGAATTTCGGCGTCGACCAGATCTCCTCCTACCAGGGCAAGTCCGGCCAGAACTGCAAGGAGTTCGTCAACAACGTCATCAATCCGCGCGCCATCGGCTTCGGCACGATCGACGATGTCGACCAGGTGGCGGCCAAGCGCTCCGACGATCGCGCGTCTGCCGGCCAGCACGAGGTGACGGCGGTGCTGATGGAGAGCTTTGCTGGCGCCTCGACGGTGGTGCGCGGCAATTGCACCTTCGGCATGTTCTCCAACTACCCTGAGAATGTCGATGATGCGTTGCGCCAGCGCGCCGGTGCCCGCTGGCTGGTGGATGGGCCACAGACCGAAGACGACTATATCGACATTTTCGCGCTGCTCGTCGGCAAGAACCACAAGATCCCGCTTGGCGAACACCAGCTGTTCGAGGGCCAGGAGATCAAGCGCGCGGTCGCCCAGTCCTATGCCGAGCACGCGCGGCCGAAGGAGGACGGGCTTGTCGCCGTCTGGGAGCGCTACGAAAAGGAGAAGGGGGCGATCGCCTCGCTCGCCGATGTCGGCGCTTATCTGCACATGATCAAGGCGGCGGAACCGCGCTTTACCGGCCGGGCGATCAAGAACATCACCGATGCGATCAAGCTGAGAGCAATGGACGTCGAGTTGCCGGATGACTGGTTCAAGGACGCCGGCTCCTTCATGCACAAGGGCTACGACGAGAAGAAGGCGATGATCGAGGCGCTACGCGGCCCGATCACCATCGACATGGTACTGCAGGAGATCAACCGCTACGCCGACAGCGAGTTCCGCTACACCGACAAATCAGACGATGCCGCCGTCACCGACATCATCCGCCGTGAACGCCAGCGCGAAAAGGCGATCCGCGAGATCGAGGCGATGAAACGCGACGGCCGGTGGCAGGGGTGATGGAAAGAGCTGACCGATGAAACGCCTGCTGGAAGCGGAACTGATCTATGGACGGCTGCTCGATATCTCCGAGCCGCACCTGATCGCGCGCTACAACAAGGCGCTCGAAGGCTTTGGTCTGCGGCCGACGGCGTTGATGCAGTTCAGCATCGACATGACCGGGTTTTCGCCCGAAATCGCCGAGGAACTG
Source organism: Ensifer sp. MJa1 (assembly GCF_037026475.1). Taxonomy (NCBI): domain Bacteria; kingdom Pseudomonadati; phylum Pseudomonadota; class Alphaproteobacteria; order Hyphomicrobiales; family Rhizobiaceae; genus Ensifer; species Ensifer sp. MJa1. The sequence continues at coordinate 91,282 of NZ_JAKUMO010000014.1, forward strand.
GGCGATCGCGACTATCTCGATCCGAACCGGGTCAACCGCCGCTTCATCATCATGACGCCCGAGCAGGCGGAGTTGCCGTGCGTGCACACGAGCTTCTCCAACACCGCGGCGCTGATGCACGAGTTCTTCAACGCCAACAGCCGCGCGATCAATGCGGTGACGATCAAGGATGCGCTCTACGGCGAGATCGAGGATTCGGTTTCGATCGTCGACGACATCGACGATCTGCTGTCAATCAACGAGGTGCGCTTCCGTGTGCTTTCGGCCGAGGACATGCTCGGCAAGGCGGCAGAGCTGCGCGGACTGGTCGACCGTTTGAAAAAGGTGCCGACGGCCTGGGCCGACGATGAGATGCTGACCCGCATGGTCGAGCTTGCCAAGTTGACGGGCGATATCCGTCAGAACGCACTGGTGCCGGATCAACTGGTCTTTCGCCATGAGGCCTTCTGGGCCAATCATTTTGGTGGCGTCTATGTCTTCCTCGACGACAAGACGACGACGGTGATCTGTGACCCATCCGTGCCCGGCTTCCGCCGCTCGCGGCCCTGGCAGGTGAGCTACATCGCGCTCAATGACCACGCGCGGATCTATGACTTCCTCGCCTCGACCAAGCGGCTGCAATTGCCGCAGGCGTCCTGGGTCGAGGAGTCGGGCCTTTATCAGCATCGGGCCGACATGATCGTGCGCGGCCTGATCAACGAGGTGGATCCGATGGCGGACCTTGCCAATGCCGACCGGATCTGGCTGCAGACCTGGATGCACCGGAACGCGGCTGTGGTCGCCAGGGACGGGGCCTATCCGTTCCTGCAGGAGATGATCCGCGCGGTCGCGGCGACCGGCACGATCCGGATGCAGGACGTGGCACCGGCGAACCGATTCATGCTGGTGCGTGCAGCCCCGACCCATCCGGACCAATGGTTGGTCAACCGGCTGATATCCCAGCTCGTTCCCCGTGACTTCGTTTCGCGCTTCGTCTTCGACAAGCAAGGCTTCTACGACGCCTACGAGCGCTACAGCGAAGGCTTCAAGGAATATGTTGTGGTGTCGCTGACCGGCACATATCTCAAGGACAAGGCGGCCTTCCGCCACAAGCTCTACGGGCTCAGAGAGGAATAGGACATGTTCGACCCGATCGTTGCGTTTTTCCAGCGTGTCTTTACCGCGATCGGCCGCGGCATCGGGCTCGTGGTTGCCTGGCTGCTCTGGCCCTTCGTGGCAGCAGGTAGCTGGTACCGGCAGCGCAGCTGGATCATCAAGGGGCCGATCGGCATCATCCTGCTCGGGCTGATGCTGTTCTATGGCTACTTCATCTGGCAGACCCAGGCCTGGACGAATTTCAACGAAGACTATGTCGATCGCTACAAGCTTACGGAACGCAAGGTTCCCGCCGGCTCGCCGATGAGCGGCCCGGGGGCGACGAGCACGGGGCAGGCGACGACCGAGGGCGCCGCCAGCAACCTTGCGGGCGTCGCGACGCAGCCGATGGAATCGACGCCGGAGGCGCTCGCCGCCGTGCAACTGCCGGCCGGCACCGTCTGCCAGACCTCGGCGATCGTCGACGTCACGGCTGATCTCATTGATTTCAACGTCAATCAGAACGCCTGGATCTCGTCGATGCTGCTCTACAAGCTCGGCTTCTTCGGGCTTGATTGGGACGACACGCCCTGGCTCGACAACAAGGCGTCGTTCCAGCGCGGCGTCAACCAGGCGATCCGCCGGACCTCGGTGGAACTGGTCGATTCGCTCGGCCGCGTGCGTGGCACCTCGGGCATCAATAACGACCTGCAGCGGGCGCGCGGCAACATGCAGTTCGACGAGGAGACCTGGTACTTCGGCCTTAACCCGTTCGGCCCGAAGACGCCGACGCCGAGCTTTTATCGTCAGGCAATGAGGGATCTGCGCGCCTTCAACGCCTCGCTCAGCAAGTGCGACGCGATCTTCGACGGCCGGTCTGACAACCTCGTCGAGTTCCTCGACCGTGTGGCCAACGATCTCGGCAACACCTCGGCGATCTTGCGCGAGCGCTCGGAAAACCACAACGGCGGCTGGTTCGACACGCGCGCCGACGATCGCTTCTGGTTCGCCTATGGCCAGCTTTACGGCTATTACGGCATCCTTTCGGCCGCCGGTGCGGACTTCGACAATGTCGTTGCCCAGCGCGGCCTGCTGCCGATCTGGACAGAGACGATCAAGCAGCTGCGCGCGGCGCTGCGCATCCAGCCATGGATCATCTCCAACGGCGAGGAAGCCGGCTGGATCATGCCGACGCACCTGGCGACGATGGGCTTCTATACGCTGAGGGTGCGTTCCAACATCGTCGAGATGCGCGACATCCTGGCGCGTTAAGGCAGAACAGCAAGGCGGGCGGCCGCAATCGCGGCGGCCCGCCAGATCTTTTGAGTTAGAGCGGAATGCGGACGGAAGCCGCAGGCACGTTTCTCATCCCGCTCGGGCATCACGAACTGCGCTTGAAAGCGTGGGTGCAAAACGAGACCCTGGGGAGGGGACATGCCATGACAGAGGTCAAGTCCGATATCGAGATTGCGCGCGCCGCGAAGAAGAAGCCGATCCTGGAGATCGGGGCAAAGCTCGGCATTCCAGCTGAAGACCTGCTGCCCTATGGCCACGACAAGGCGAAGATCGGCGCCGATTTCATCGCCCGCCAGCGCGAGAAGAAAAACGGCCACCTGATCCTGGTGACGGCGATCAATCCGACACCGGCCGGCGAAGGCAAGACGACGACGACGGTCGGCCTCGGCGACGGGCTCAACCGCATTGGCAAGAAGGCGATCGTCTGCATCCGCGAGGCCTCGCTCGGCCCCTGTTTCGGCGTCAAGGGCGGCGCCGCCGGTGGCGGTTATGCGCAGGTGGTGCCGATGGAGGACATGAACCTCCACTTCACCGGCGATTTTCACGCGATCACCTCGGCGCACAATCTTCTCGCGGCACTCATCGACAACCACATCTACTGGGGCAACGAGCAGAACATCGATATCCGCCGCATCGCCTGGCGGCGGGTGATGGACATGAACGACCGGGCGCTGCGCAGCATCGTCGGCTCGCTCGGCGGCGTGGCCAACGGCTATCCGCGCGAGACCGGCTTCGACATCACCGTTGCGTCGGAGGTCATGGCGATCCTCTGCCTGTCGACGGACCTGAAGGACCTCGAAAAACGGCTCGGCAACATCATCATCGGCTATCGCCGCGACAAGAGCCCGGTCTTTGCCCGCGACATCAAGGCCGATGGCGCGATGACCGTGCTGCTCAAGGATGCGATGCAGCCGAACCTGGTGCAGACGCTCGAAAACAACCCCGCCTTCGTCCATGGCGGCCCCTTCGCCAATATCGCCCATGGCTGCAACTCGGTGATTGCGACGACGACGGCGCTGAAGCTTGCCGATTACGTGGTGACGGAAGCCGGTTTCGGCGCCGATCTCGGAGCGGAAAAATTCTTCGACATCAAGTGCCGCAAGGCCGGGCTGAAGCCCGACGCAGCGGTACTTGTCGCCACCGTCCGAGCGATCAAGATGAATGGTGGCGTCAAGAAGGACGACCTTGGCCGCGAGAACCTGGAGGCGCTGCGCAAGGGCTGCGCCAACCTTGGCCGCCATGTGCAGAATGTGAAGAAGTTCGGCGTGCCCGTGATCGTCGCGATCAACCACTTCACCTCCGACACCGAGGCGGAGATCCAGGCGATCAAGGACTATGTCGCCACACTCGGTGCCGAGGCGGTGCTCTGCCGGCATTGGGCCGAGGGCTCAGCGGGAATCGAGGAGTTGGCGCGCAAGGTGGCAGCCCTTGCCGAGGGCGGGCACTCGCAGTTCTCGCCGCTCTATCCCGACGACATGCCGCTCTTCCACAAGATCGAGACGATCGCCAAGGATATCTACCATGCGAGCGAGGTGATCGCCGACAAGACGGTGCGCGACCAGTTGCGCACCTGGGAGGAGCAGGGCTATGGCCGCCTGCCGATCTGCATGGCGAAGACGCAGTACTCGTTTTCGACCGATCCCAACCTGCGCGGGGCGCCGAGCGGTCATGCGGTGCCGATCCGCGAGGTGCGGCTTGCCGCCGGCGCCGGCTTCATCGTCGTCATCACCGGCGAGATCATGACCATGCCGGGGCTGCCGAAAGTACCTTCGTCGGAGAAGATCTTCCTCAACGAACAAGGCTATATCGAGGGGCTGTTCTAGCGGCACAGCACTATAAACGAAAAGCGCGCCGTTGACGGCGCGGCTCTTGTCGTTGTCGGATCGCGTCCTTAAGGCGCGTCGCGATCCTTCAGGTTCGCTCTTGGCGCCTCAAGCATTTGATTTTTCCCACATCGTGACCGCAAAGCGCTGCGCGGTTTTGCGCGACATGCGTCAGTGATCAGGCAAGGCTGAGGAAATCAGCCTTGCCGACGGGCACACCCTTGTGGCGAAGGATGTCGTAGGCCGTCGTCAGGTGGAAGTAGAAGTTCGGCAGTACGAATTTCGAAAGATACTCCTCGCCGGAGAAGGTCACCTTCAGCGTCGGGAAATTCAAGGTGACTTCGCGGCTGCCGCTGTCTTCAAGATCCGTGGGCTGTACCGTCTCCAGGAATGCGACGGTCTTGGCGATGCGTTCGCGCAGATCGGCGAAGGTCTTCTCCTCATCCGGGAACCGCGGTACCTCGATTGAGGTCAGCCGGCCGATGGCGCCCTTGCTGGTGTCGCTGACGCGCTGCACCTGGCCGGCAAGCGTCAGCATGTCCGGTGCCAGCCGGGCATTGACGAGTTCGTCAAGAGCGATGCCCTTTTCGCTGGCAAAGGCTTCCGCCTTGTCGAGCAGTTTGCCGAGCACGCCGAAGCCTTGAATGAAGGCGGGGACGGTGAGCTGATAAATCGTCAATGCCATGGTCGTTTTCCTTTTACGGCGCAGGTCCGGGAAGATGTCGATAACGGGCGTCCATCCGAAGGTGCCGGATTTCAAAGCGTTGGAGCATTTTATCCTGCCAGTGAAACAGGGAAATGTTCCCGGCGCAAATCGGGTGGACTTTTCGTTGCGGCCGTATTTGGGGACCGCGCGGCGCGCCTGCAAGGCGGCCCGGCCGCTATCTTTTTCGGCAAGTAAGGTTCCGGGCGCCTCTTGCGGCTCTGGCGGGAACGACCGATCTCGTGCACTGATCGACTGGCACAGAAACGCCGACGGATGCCGCCATGACACCACAGGACCTGCAGGCCTATCTTCACGCCCATATTCCGCTGTCGGCGGCGATGCAGGTCCATGTGGAAATGGTAACCGAGGAAAGCGTGCGGCTTTCTGCGCCCTTGCCGCCGAACATCAATCATCGCGAAACGGTGTTCGGTGGCAGCGCTTCGGCGCTCTCGATCCTGTCTGCGTGGTCGCTTCTGCATGTGCGGTTACGGGCAAGCGGCGTCAAGGCGCGCCTGGTGATCCAGAGCAACCGAATGGACTATCTCAAACCCGTTGCCGGTGCCTTTGCTGCGCGTTCGTCACTGGCAAATGCCGAATTGTGGCCAGGCTTCCTGCGGATGCTGGAAAGGCGGGGCAGGGCGCGGGCCGTGGTTAAGGCCGACCTGCTTGATGGCGACGCCGTCGCCGGCCACTTCGAAGGTGAGTTCGTCGCCCTTACTAACGACAGCACCTCCGGGAACAACGCGGCGTAGGAGAAGGACGGGCACCCTGCGCTTTCTGGCCCGACCCTAGCGGCAGTAGCGATAGTCGTTGCGGCGATCGATGACGTCGAGATGCAGGTGCGTCTCATGCGCAGCATCACTGCCCGGGTCGAGCACGGTCCTGAAATAGAGGCAGGCGGTGGCGGTGACGGCGCGCTGAAAGGCACCGTCCATGGATCCGTCCTCATCGCGTGGCTGGATGGCGATCGTCGTCTTGTTGCTCAAGGTGAAAGAGGCGATGTCCACGGCGTTGCCGTGGGCATGCTCGGAGATCTTGCCAGTCGTCGCATTGTTGCGCAGGCGGCAGACATAGGTCGACGCCTGGTTCAGCGCCTTGATTTTCACGTTTCTGTCGAAGGCGACTTCGGCCGCCGGCTGAACGGCTTCCTTCGTCCACCGGGCGAGCGCCAGCGCTGTCTCGCAGCGCATCAATCCCTTGGGCGACAGCTCGACGTCCGGAAGGATGGACGTGACGTCGAGCGGTTTGTCGATGCCGCAGCCCTTGCCGTCATCGACGCGCTTGGCTTCGCTGAAGCTTGCGCCAAGGGATTTGAGGTCCGAGAGACATTTGGCGTACTCGGTAGCATTTTCACTTTCGACGGGCGGATAGATAACCGGCGCGTCTTTCGCCTTGTCGTCCTCTTGCCGGTCCTTTGCGTCCGTCGCTGGCTTTTGATCGTCCCCCTTGGGTGGCTCATCCTTTTCGCCCGGTTTTTCCTCGGGAACGGACTGCGTGCCCTCCTGCTGCGGTTGGCGCTGCACCTTTCCGCTCCCGGTCTCCTCGCCTGATGTCTCCGGCTTGGCTTCGGGTGTCGGAACAGCCGTCTGCGTGCCCGTGTGCGTTGGCGGCTTTGTTGTTGGGATAGGGCCGGATTTCGGCAGGCTTGCGCCGGCAAGCACCAGAGAAAACAGCAGAATCAAGGGAATAGTGCGGCGCATCCGGTTCCTTTCGCATCTTTCGCGAGACGGACTCGCGCCAAGGGAACGCACGGGATCGGATCTGGTTTCATCGCTTTAAGCAGAGAAACGTTGCAGTTCGGCAACGCCTCGAATTGGGACGACCCCATAAATTGTGGGGAGTGTCTTTGTATGTTGACAATTAAACTCATGTTTTTTATCCGGCATAAATGTGGCGACGACGTGTCGCAACGCCCAGAACGCGCCCAGCCAGCCCCTTGAGTTCGCCGCTCAACAGCAAGCCCGGCCTCGAACCTCGAAGGATTGGTCCATGCTCACCCGGCATCGTCGCCTGGCCCTGTTGGCTTGCTCGACAACTCTTGCACTTTCCGCGGCCACGGTCGCATTCGCGCAGAGCGCGACAACCCAGACGAAGCCGGAAGAACAGAAGACCGAAGAAGCCAAGAAGGGCGAAACCTATCTCTCGCCGATCATTGCCAAGGGCTCGCGCACAGCTGACCCCTACGCCAAGGCCGGCCCGGTCAGCGTTGTCACGACCGACCAGATCGATCTGCAATCGGGTCTCGAGACCGACGACCTGCTGCGCGGCGTTCCCGGCACCTCGACTGCCAACAACCCGCAGAACCCGGGCGTTGCGGTCAACATCCGCGGCTTCGAGGGCTCCGGCCGCGTCAACATGATGATCGACGGTGTGCGCCAGAACTTCCGCTTCACCGGCCACGAAGCCCAGGGCTTTGCCTATTTCGACCCGGCATTCCTGTCGGAGATCGACGTGACCCGTGGCGCCGTCACCGGCGTCGGCGGCGGCGCACTCGCCGGTTCGGTCAACTTCAAGACCTATGACGTCGAGGATCTGATCCAGGACGGCAAGAACTATGGCGGCATCGCCTCTGCCACCTACGGCAGCAACGAGGCTGGCTGGTCGGAATCCCTGATCGGCGCCTACCGCTTCAACGACGTGTTCTCCGTTCTCGGCGGCATCAGCAAGGCCGATCCCGGCAACTACGAGAACGGCAACGGCGTTACCGTGCCCTATACCGAGGAAGACCTGCTTTCGGGCCTTTTGAAGTTCGAGATCACACCGGACAAGGACCACACGTTCAAGCTCACCGGCATCACCTATGACAACGACTTCCTGGCGAACTCCTACTTCCAGAACGTGAAGAACGAGACGGTCGCTGCCAGCTACTCCTACACGCCGGACAACGAACTCATCGACTTCCGCGCCAATGCCTATTGGAACCGGCTGCGGATGAAGTACGACACCGACGTTCGCGGTGGCGGCACGGCCGCAGGCCGCCGCATCACCGACACGGGCAAGGGCTTCGACATCTCCAACACGTCGCTGTTTGATCTTGGCGAGGTCGCTGTCCGGGCCAACTACGGCGTCGAATATTTCCGCGACGACTATGACGTCATCAACAGCGCGGCGCGTCCGTCCGGCGGCGTCAACGGCAGCGGCACCAATGCCACGACCGGCGTGTTCAGCAACACGACTTTCACCTACGGCATCGTCGATCTGACCGCGGGCCTGCGCTGGGACCACTTCAGCCTCGACGGATCGGGTGCGGTCGTCAGAGGCAACCCGATCGGCCTGCCGGCAGGCCCCTACACGGTCGACAAGTCCGACGGTCGCCTCAATCCGAACGTCACGGTCGCGCTCAACCCGACGGACTGGTTCCAGCCCTATGTGACCTACGCCGAGACTTCGCGCTCGCCGACGGTCAACGAGACCTTCGCCGGTGGCACGCATCCAGGCACGACCGGCCAGTCGTTCTTCCCCAATCCGTTCCTCGAGCCTGAAATCTCGAAGGGTTGGGAAATCGGTGCGAACTTCACCTTCGACGGCCTGCTCGACGCCAGCGACAGCCTGCGCGTGAAGGCCAACTACTTCCACAATCGTATCGACAACTACATCACCGCAGCACTCCTCGGTGGCGGTCGTCAGATCTTCTTCGTCAACAATCCCGGCACCTCGACGGTTCAGGGCTTCGAACTGCAGGCGGCCTACGACGCGGGCTTCGTCTTCGGTGACCTCTCCTACACCTACACCGACAGCAACCTGCCTTCGCAGGTCAACGGCTTCGGCGTCCAGAGCTACCTGCCTGACAACATCATCAGTGCAACGCTTGGCGCGCGTTTCCTCGAAGACCAGCGCCTGACGGTCGGCACGCGCCTCTATGCGGTGTCGAACGCTTATGTCGGCGAGATCAACCGCACGCCGCCGACCGTTCCGGGTTACGGTCTCGTCGACCTCTTCGCGAACTACAAGTTCGAGAACGGCTTCGAGGTCACGGCGCAGGTCACCAACCTGTTCGACAAGACCTACACGCCGTCGTCAAGCACGATCGCCGGCAGCTCGATCGACACCGGCCGTGGCCGCACCTTCCTGGTGACGGCGAAGGCGAAGTTCTGATAGAGTTCAGTCCTCCAGTCGGGGCGGCACCTACGCAGGGGTCGCCCCTTTTTTTGACGCAACCGTGACGGCCGGCGCCGCTTTCCCGCTTGCGCAAGGCATCAACCCAAGCTAACACTTTGGCCCATGGAAAACGCACGCAACATTTCGATCTGGTGGTGGGCTCGCTGAAGCGGCCTTGACCAGTCATGCGTGATTGAGAGATGAAGCCGCCCGGAGATTTCGAGGCGGCTTTTTTCATGTTTCGGCTGCTTACTGCGTAATTCCTTAAATCGGAATCGATTTCAGGACAAAATTATGCAGCAACTTTAAAACGTTACAGCGTCCTTGGCGCGTCTTGAAAGACGCGCGTCGCTGTAAGGACCGGGCTTTTACGGAGCGAGGCGAATGGCAACGGTAATTCTCGAGGACGGCGCGGAGAGCTATACCACCAAGGGCGGTATCGTCGTGACGCGCAGGCGGCGCGAGGCCTCCTATCAGGACGCGATCGCGAGCTATGTGGACAAGCTCGACGAGCGCCGCGGCGCGGTGTTTTCCTCCAACTACGAATATCCCGGCCGTTACACCCGCTGGGACACGGCCGTCGTCGATCCGCCGCTTGGGCTTTCCTCCTTCGGTCGCTCGCTCTGGATCGAAGCCTATAACGGCCGCGGCGAAGTGCTGCTTTCGATCATTGCCGAGCACCTGAAGACCGTGGCGGACATTACGCTTGGCGCGTCGACCAGCCGCCGCCTCGATCTGACGATCAACCAGCCTGACCGCGTCTTTACCGAGGAAGAGCGCTCGAAGATGCCGACGGTGTTCAGCGTGCTGCGCGCCGTCACCAACCTCTTCCATTCGGCAGAAGATGCGAGCCTCGGCCTCTATGGCGCCTTCGGCTACGATCTCGCCTTCCAGTTCGACGCGATCGAGCTGAAGCTGAAGCGCCCGGACGACCAGCGCGACATGGTGCTGTTCCTGCCGGACGAAATCCTCGTCGTCGACCACTATGCCGCCAAGGCCTGGATCGACCGCTACGACTTTGCCAAGGACGGCAAGACCACCGAAGGAAAAGCGGAAGCGATCGCCAGCGAGCCCTTCCGGACCGTCGACAGCATTCCGCCGCACGGCGACAACCGTCCGGGCGAATATGCCGAGCTCGTCGTCAAGGCGAAGGAAAGCTTCCGCCGCGGCGACCTCTTCGAAGTGGTGCCCGGCCAAAAATTCTTCGAGCGCTGCGAGAGCAAGCCGTCGGAGATTTCCAACCGGCTGAAGGCGATCAATCCGTCGCCCTATTCGTTCTTCATCAACCTTGGAAACCAGGAGTACCTGGTCGGCGCTTCGCCGGAGATGTTCGTGCGCGTTTCCGGCCGCCGCATCGAGACCTGCCCGATCTCAGGCACGATCAAGCGCGGCGATGATCCGATCGCCGACAGCGAGCAGATCCTGAAGCTCTTGAACTCCAAGAAGGACGAGTCCGAGCTCACCATGTGCTCGGACGTCGACCGCAACGACAAGAGCCGCGTCTGCGTTCCGGGCTCGGTCAAGGTCATCGGCCGCCGCCAGATCGAGATGTATTCGCGCCTCATCCACACGGTCGACCACATTGAAGGCCGCCTGCGCGACGACATGGACGCCTTCGACGGTTTCTTGAGCCACGCCTGGGCGGTGACGGTTACCGGTGCGCCGAAGCTCTGGGCCATGCGCTTCATCGAAAGCCATGAGAAGAGCCCGCGTGCATGGTATGGTGGCGCCATCGGCATGGTCGGCTTCAACGGCGACATGAACACCGGTCTCACCCTGCGCACGATCCGCATCAAGGACGGCATCGCCGAGGTCAGGGCAGGGGCAACGCTGCTCTACGACTCAAACCCGGAAGAAGAAGAAGCCGAAACCGAACTGAAGGCATCCGCCATGATCGCAGCCATCCGCGACGCGAAATCCGCCAATGCCGGCAAGGCGAGCCGCGACGTGGCGGCCGTCGGTGCCGGCGTGAACATCCTGCTCGTCGATCACGAGGACAGCTTCGTTCATACGCTCGCGAACTATTTCCGCCAGACGGGCGCGACGGTGACGACGGTGCGCACGCCGGTTGCCGAGGAAATCTTCGACCGGGTGAAGCCGGATCTCGTCGTGCTTTCACCCGGACCTGGCAACCCGAAAGACTTCGATTGCAAGGCGACCATCAAGAAGGCGCGGGCGCGCGACCTGCCGATCTTCGGCGTCTGCCTCGGGCTTCAGGCGCTCGCCGAAGCCTATGGCGGCGATCTTCGCCAATTGGCGATCCCGATGCACGGCAAGCCGTCGCGCATCCGGGTGCTTGAACCCGGCATCGTCTTTTCGGGGCTCGGCAAGGAAGTCACGGTCGGCCGCTACCACTCGATCTTCGCCGATCCGTCGAGCTTGCCCAACGACTTCATCATCACCGCCGAAAGCGAAGATGGCACGATCATGGGCATCGAGCACACCAAGGAGCCGGTGGCGGCCGTGCAGTTCCATCCGGAGTCGATCATGACGCTCGGCGGTGACGCCGGCATGCGGATGATCGAGAACGTGGTGGCGCATCTCGCCAAGCGCGCCAAGATCAAGGCGGCCTGATTGACCCGGCAACCCCGCATTCTGGTGCCGGGAAGATATTGAAGAAGCCAAGGTGCCGCTTTCGTCGTGGAAGCGGCACTTTCCGTTTCTACTTTGCCGCCTGAATGGTCGGCACGCCTTCGCAGCGGTCGGCGAAAAGCCGCTCACTCAGGAAATCGACGAAGACGCGGACCTTGGGGGAGAGGTGGCGGTTCGACGGCCAGAGGAGGTGGAACTGTCCGGGCGCATCGAGGTGGGAGACGAGCACCGTGCGAAGCCTGCCGTCGCGCAGATGGTTGCGGGCAAGAAAGTCCGGCAGGCAGCCGATACCGAGGCCTGAGAGCACGGCGCCGCTGAGCGCCTCCATATTGTTGCAGTTGAGCACCGTCTTCAGGCGTGGTTCCGCTCCCTCAGACGGCGCGATCGGCCATTCCTGCAGCTTGCGGCTATTGGGAAAGCGGAAACGGACTGCGTGGTGCCCGTCGAGGTCGCGCGGACATTCGGGCACGCCGTGGGTCTCGAGGTATGCGGGCGCGGCGCAGAGCAGCAGCTGGAACGGCCTGAGCGCGCGGGTCATCAGCCGTGAGTCCGGCAGCACGCCGCTGCGGATCGCGACATCGATCTCCTCGTCGATCAGATCGACGATCCGGTCGCTGAAGTCGAGGTCGAGTTCGATTTCGGGGTAGCGCCGCACGAAATCCGGCAGTACCGGCAACAGCAGATGGTAGCTGACGATCGGCACGCTGACGCGCAGCCGACCGCGCGGCATGGCCACGGCGTCCGCTAGCGAAGCCTCTGCGTCGTCGAGATCGTCGAGGATGCGGCGGCAGCGTTCGTGGAAAAGGCGACCTTCTTCGGTGAGCCTGATGCTGCGTGTCGAGCGCTGCAGCAGGCGTACGCCGAGTTGCTTTTCGAGATTGGTCACCGCCTTGCCGACCGCGGACGCGGAAAGACCAAGGACTCGCCCGGCCGAAACGAAGCTGCCGAGATCGGCGGTGCGCACGAACGCGGTCAATCCGCTCAAGCGATCCATGGTTACTCCATTCGAGCGTTTTGTTCCGGTATGTGTGGAGGAATGCCTCTCTATTCATCGCATTATGTCGAAAATATCCTGCATTCGTCAATTGATACCCTGTTGTCGCTAACCAGTCGCCGCGGAACTCCAACCGAGTCTGCGTGGGTATCTTCTTTGCTCGAACGAACGGATGCGAGGCATGAGAGAAAAGATCAAGGACGGGCGCGGCCGCTGGTTCGTGCTGACTTCAGTTTGTCTGGCAGCAGCGGCGATGCCGCTCACCTTCACCGGCCCGGCGGTGGCGCTGCCGGCGATCAGCCGCAGCTTGGGTGCCGATCCGATTGCCCTCAACTGGGTGACGAATGCCTTCATGCTCACCTTCGGCAGTTCGCTGATGGCGGCCGGTGCTCTTGCCGACAGTTATGGTCGCAGGCGCATCTTCCTCGGCGGGCTCGTGGCTTTCCTTCTGGTTTCGGTGGGTCTGGCCTTTGCCGGCGACATCGTCTGGTTCGACGTCCTGCGCGCGCTTCAAGGTGTCGGCGCGGCGGCCGCCTTCTCCGGCGGCATGGCTTCGCTGGCGCAGGAGTTCGACGACAACGCGCGGCTGAGGGCGTTCAGTCTTGTCGGTGCCAGTTTCGGCGTCGGTCTTGCCTTCGGACCGATTGCGTCCGGCCTGATGGTCGAGGCCTTCGGCTGGCCGGCGATCTTCGTTCTCGTCGTGGCGCTCGCGGCGCTTTCTCTGCTGCTGGGAGCGGTCTTTCTGCAGGAGACCCGCGATCCGGATGCCCGCGGCCTTGACTGGAAGGGGGCTGCAAGTTTCACCGCAGCGCTGACGTCGCTCACTTTCGCCATCCTGCAGGCGCCGGAAAGTGGCTGGATCCATCCGCTTGTTGTCGCCATGTTCGTGTCCTCCGCACTGTTCTTTCTGGCGTTCTGGCGGATCGAGCGTTCGGTTGCGCGACCGATGCTGGATTTGACGCTCTTTCGCTACCCACGTTTCGTTGGCGTGCAATTGCTGGCGGCAGCACCCGCCTATGGGTTCGTCGTGCTTCTGATCCTGCTTCCGGTGCGCTTTATCGGCGTCGAGGGCATGAGTGCTGTCGACGGCGGGCGCATGATGATTGCGATGTCTGCGCCGCTTCTGATCCTGCCGGTCGCGGCGGGCCTTCTGACCCGGTGGTTCACGCCGGCGGCAATCTGCGGGGCGGGCTTGCTGCTTTCGGCCGCCGGTCTCTTCTGGCTGAGCCGGTTTCCGGTTGGATCCGACCCCGTCGTGCTGCTTGCCCCTTTGCTGCTGATCGGTCTCGGCATCAGCCTGCCCTGGGGACTGATGGATGGGCTTGCCGTCAGCGTCGTGCCGAAGAAGCGCGCCGGCATGGCGACCGGGATCTTCAGCACGACGCGCGTGGCCGGCGAGGGGGTGGCGCTGGCGATCGTGACCGCGGTGCTCTCGGCACTCACGGCGTCGAGGCTCGGTGCTGAGGTCGGCGCAAATGCTGGCGCGATGGCTCAACGGATCGTGACTGGCAATGTGTCGGGGGCGAGGCTGCTTTCGCCTGAAATCTCGCAAGCGGCCTTGCTGAAAGCCTATGGCGGCGCCTTTAGCGGTCTGCTGCTGGTCTTGACCGGCATAACCGTGCTGACGGCGATCGTCGTCTTTCTGTTCGTCGGACGAGGCGGGGAGATCGTCGAAGGCGTGGACACAGATGTCGAGCCGATGCCTTTCGACGCGGCGCAACTCAGCGAGACCGGGATGAGCCGCAGCAACCTTTGACAACCGACGCCTAATCCCGCATATGCTTGTACCACAGACCGCCTGCGCGAAATTCGCGCGGGCGGTTTTGCGTTTCAATGGGCTTGCGTTTGCAACTCGTTTGCATCTGCATAGGGAATGATCAAAATGTCTGCGTCCGACAACCGAACCGTCCTGCGGCTTGCCTTCTGGGGCATACCGCTGTCTCTGGTCGTGCTGGGGCTGAAGCTTCTCGCCTGGTGGCTGACGGGATCGGTCGCGCTTCTGTCCGATGGTCTCGAATCCACGGTCAACGTGATCGCGGCAGTGATCGCCTATCTGATGATCGGCTATGCCTCAAAGCCGGCGGATGCCGGCCATCCCTTCGGCCACCACAAGGCAGAGTATTTTTCAGCGGTCATCGAGGGCGTACTGATCGTCGTCGCCGCGCTGCTGATCGTATGGGAAGCGATACCAGCGGTCATGGCGCCCGGGGTGATGGAAGCGCCTGCTCTCGGCCTCGCGATCAACTTCGCTGCCGGCGTCATCAACGCCATCTGGGCCTATGTTTTGATCACGGCCGGCCACAAGCACCGTTCGCCGGCATTGAGCGCCGACGGCCATCACATTTTCTCTGATGTCGTCACCTCGATCGGCGTTCTCGTCGGCCTCGTTCTCGCGATCGCCACCGGCTACGCGATCCTCGATCCCTTGCTTGCAGTCGTCGTCGCCTGCAACATCCTGTACCAGGGCTGGATGGTGATCTCGCGCTCGATCGACGGATTGATGGACCGGGCGGTTTCTGGCGAAGAGGAAGAGGCGATCAAGCAGGCGATTGCGGCCAATGCGGCAGGATCGCTCGGCGTGCACGATCTAAAGACGCGCCAGGCAGGTCCGGCGATTTTCGTCGATTTCCATATGGTCGTGCCGGAGGCGATGCCGGTCGGTGAAGCGCATGACATCTGCGACCGGATCGAGGATGCGATCCGGGAGGTCCATCCGGGTGCAAGAATTGCGATCCATGTGGAGCCGGAGGGCGAGAAGGCGCACGGCGTGCGCGTCAAGACGACGTCGGCGCGCCACTGACCAAGGTCGATCACGCTTCAACCGTGACAAGGTTTCCTTCTTCAGTCAGTTCTGATTTAAGGGCCGCAAACGGAGTGGGCCGGCGAAGGCATAAGCCACGCGCCTACGGGCCAACACGCAGATGGATTGACGGAGCAAGACGAAAATGAGCAAGACCGACGTATCCGGCCTTTCGCAACTGGGCGCGAAGGTCGACCTGCCGCAAAGCCCTGATGAGGCGGTGCTGGAGCGGGTGCCGAGCGGCAACAAGGGTAAGGACTATCTGGTCCGCTTTACGGCACCTGAGTTCACCTCGCTCTGCCCGATGACCGGGCAGCCGGATTTCGCCCATATCGTCATCGACTATGTGCCGGACGAGTGGCTGGTGGAATCCAAGTCGCTGAAGCTTTTCCTGCACTCCTTCCGCAACCACGGCGCCTTCCACGAGGATTGCACGATCGAGATCGCCAGCCGGCTGGTCTCGCTGCTTTCGCCGCGCTGGCTCAGGATCGGCGCCTACTGGTATCCGCGTGGCGGCATCCCGATCGACGTCTTCTGGCAGACCGGCAAGCCGCCGGAGGGCCTGTGGCTGCCCGACCAGGGCGTGCCGACCTACCGCGGCCGCGGCTGAGATCGCCGCTAAGCCCTGCGTGACGGGCGCTTGAGCCAGGCGTCGACGATGCGCGCGGCCACCTGATCGGTCGGGTCGCGCGTGTCGACCTCGAGGTCGTAGGCGCAGTAGCCATGCGTCTTGAGGTGAAAGCGCGCTTCCCCGATCGTGCGATCTCCACGCTCGCGCTCGCGACGCTCGAGGTCTTCGATCGGCGCATGCACGCCGATCCAGAAGACATCCAGATGCGCGGTTCGGCTCCTGATCTCTTCGGCCCAGCTTTTCTCCTCGACGATGTGCTCGACGATCAGATCGTTTCCGGCCTCGGCGAAAGCCGCGATCGAGCGATGAAAGCCGTCGAAGAACCGATTGCGCTCGCCGCGCATGCCATGATGCATGCCACGTTTGAGAACCCGGAATCCGGCGTCGGCAAGCTGGTCTGACGCATAATAGCAGAAGGGCTCCGGGAGGATGTCCCGGAGCGCCTTTGCAAGCGTGGATTTCCCGGCACTCGACGTGCCGTTCAGAAAGATGATGCGGCCGTGCTGCAACGCGTTGTGGTCTCAGCTGAAGATCAATGCAGCGCCGGCCAGAGCCGTCAGGCCGCCGAGGATGCGGGCAAGCACATTGCCACCGGAGAGGCGCTGAAGGGCGATGCCGAGGCCGATGCCGGCGACGTGGAGAGCCGCGGTCGCGCCGATGAAGCCGACGGAGAAAGCAAGCGCAACGGCGCTGCCGAGTTCGCCGCCATGGGCGTGGCCGTGGAAGAGGGCGAAGATGCCGACGATCGCCGCCGACGCAGCGGTGTCGAGACGAACCGCCATGGCGACGAGCAGGCCGAGTGCGACGACCGAGGCCAGGATCGCCGGCTCGACGTAGGGCAGACCGACGCCGGAAACAGCAAGCGCAAAGCCCGCCGCCATCATCGAGACGAAGGCCGTGGGCACGATCCAGAGTGCGCGGCCGCCGACCTGGGCGGCCCAGAGGCCGACGGCGACCATCACAAGGATATGGTCGAGCCCCAAGAGCGGATGCGAGAAGCCGGCGGCGAACGAGCCGTGTTCTTCCGGGTTGAGATGGGCGAAGGCCGGCGCGGCGGAAGCGATCAGCGCTGCGGCGGCGATCAGGATGCGTCTGTTCATGCGTGTCCCCATGGATCGGCGGGGCCCGGGAGGATGGCCCCACTCTTGAGTATTTGACGCGCTTGATCTTATTGGCCTTTCTTCACCTGTCTATACGGCATTTGGCGGTAGGTGTTTTTACCATAAGCGCACTGTGCTTTGCCGCTTTGTCGCCTCTTCGGTTTGTTGCATTGTCTTCGGGGTCGAGTCGCATTATCTGACTTTGACTGAAGACTTCATGAGACGCCGGAGAAACACGGATGAACGACAACGACGACGAGGACGACAAGAAGACCGAATTGCCGCTCGGCAAGGAAACGGAGGCGAACCTTTTCAAGTCGCGTTCGATTTTCATCTACGGCACGATCAACCAGGAACTGGCGCAGAAGGTCTGCTCGCAGCTCGTGGCGCTTGCCGCCGCCAGCGACGATGACATCCGCATCTTCGTCAATTCGCCGGGTGGCCATGTCGAATCGGGTGACAGCATCCACGACATGATCAAGTTCGTGAAGCCGAAGGTCTGGACCATCGGCACCGGCTGGGTCGCGTCCGCCGGCGCGCTGATCTATGTCGGCGCCCCGAAGGAGCGCCGTATCTGCTTGCCGAACACCCGCTTCCTGCTGCACCAACCGTCGGGCGGCACCCGCGGCATGGCTTCGGACATCGAGATCCAGGCACGTGAAATCATCAAGATGAACGACCGCCTGAACAAGATCTTCGCCGATGCGACCGGCCAGCCGGTCGACAAGATCGCCAAGGATACGGACCGCGACTACTGGCTCTCGGCAGAGGAAGCCAAGGCCTACGGCCTCGTTTCGCGCATCATTTCCTCGGCTGCGGACATCTGAGTTCGCAAGCAGTACGAAAGATCAGAAGGGCATCGGCATCGCGCCGGTGCCCTTTTTCTTTGGCGGGTCTCGTGGTCCGCCCCAGCCATGTGCATGTCGCATTCGGCGGCTTGCCGCGGTCCGGCAAGCCGTGTATAGGCTTTGACCATGACCAAGGCTGACGCATATCGGATCGCCTCGATCCCCGCCGGACGCGATGACAATCGTGCGCCGTCGCGCGCCTTCGCATCGCTTCTTCTTCTCGGCCTTACTCGCGGTTGCCGGGTTCGCTGAGGAGCGCCCGGCGGCCGAAAAGCCACGCCGGCGGATGCTCCTCGACCCCATCAAGAGTTTTAGAATAAAGGCGCGTTCCCACAGGCATTAGCCATCGCAATCCGGTCTCCGATCGGTTAAGGCAAGGCGGCCAGGACGCTCAGTGATGAAGAGAAGCTGCAATGATCCAGAAATCGCATCCCGTTAAGATTGGCATGCCGGAAGCGGCCGTAAAGTATCAGGCCTATCCGCAGATCGCGCTTGCCGACCGCACCTGGCCGTCGAAGACGATCACCAAGGCGCCGATCTGGTGTTCGGTCGACCTGCGCGACGGCAACCAGTCGCTGATCGACCCGATGGGTCACGATCGCAAGGCCCGCATGTTCCAGCTGTTGCTCGACATGGGCTTCAAGGAAATCGAGATCGGGTTCCCCTCGGCCTCGCAGACCGACTTCGACTTTGCCCGCTGGTGCATCGAGCAAGGCAACGTCGCCAAGGACGTGTCCTTGCAGGTGCTGGTGCAGTGCCGGCCGGAACTGATCACCCGCACCTTCGAAGCATTGGAAGGCGCCCACCAGCCGATCGTGCACTTCTACAATTCGACGAGCGAACTGCAGCGTCGCGTGGTGTTTTCCAAGGACGTAGCTGGCATCAAGCAGATCGCCACCGACGCTGCCAAGATGATCACCGACATGGCGGCCAAGGCCGGCGGCGGCTATCGCTTTGAATATTCGCCGGAGAGCTTCACCGGCACCGAGCTCGAAGTGGCGCTGGAGATCTGCAATGCGGTCACCGAGATCGTCAAGCCGACGCCGGACAACAAGCTGATCCTCAACCTGCCCTCGACGGTCGAGATGGCGACGCCGAACATCTATGCCGACCAGATCGAGTGGATGTGCCGCAACCTCGACAACCGCGAAAGCCTGATCATCTCGCTGCATCCGCACAACGACCGCGGTACCGGCATCGCTGCGACCGAGCTCGGCCTGATGGCGGGTGCTGACCGCGTCGAAGGCACGCTGTTTGGCAATGGCGAGCGCACCGGCAATGTCGACGTCGTCACCCTGGCGCTCAACATGTTCACGCAAGGCGTCGACCCGCAGCTCGACTGCTCCGACATCGAGCGGATCAAGGAAGTTTACGAGTATTCCAACCAGATGGTGATCCCCGAGCGCCATCCTTACGTCGGCGAACTGGTCTATACAGCCTTCTCCGGCTCGCACCAGGACGCGATCAACAAGGGCATGAAGGCGATCAAGACCGCCAACAAGCCGCTCTGGGAAGTGCCGTACCTGCCGATCGACCCGCGCGACGTCGGCCGCTCCTACGAGGCGATCATTCGCATCAACTCGCAGTCGGGCAAGGGCGGCATCGCCTACATCCTGCAGGAAGACTACGGCATCAACCTGCCGCGCAACCTCCAGGTCGAGTTCCGCGAGGACATCCAGCGCATCACCGACGAGGAAGGCAAGGAGCTTCCCTCCAAGCGTATCCACGAGCGCTTCATCGAGCGCTACGTCGAGCAGCCGGGCGCCCGCATCAAGTTCGTCGACCACCACACCTATCCGGTGGGCGAGCACAAGGGCGTGCGCGTGGTGGCTGCGGAGATCACCGATAATGGCGAGGTGAAGCGCATCGAAGGCAAGGGCACCGGCCCGATCGACGGCTTCATCAACGCCCTGTCGATCTATCTCGGCGTCGACCTCTCGGTGGCAGATTACTCCGAGCACTCGCTGCAGCACGGCTCCAACGCGGCCGCCATCGCCTATGTCGAGATGGAGCATCCCGACGGTAAGCTGTTCGGCGCCGGCATCAACACCAACATCGTTGCCGCCTCGCTCGAAGCGATCGTCTCGGCGGCCAACCGCGTGCTGGAAATGAAGCGCGGCTGACAGGCCGCAAGGGTCAAACAAAGAAGAGCCGCGTCGGGGAAACCCGGCGCGGCTCTTGTGTGTCTGGGCTTGCGTTTATCGCCCGATCAGATGGCCGCTGCGACGGTTTCCGCGAGGTCCTGCATGCCGACATGGGAGGAGGGGCCGACAACCACGAAGGAGGCGCCGCCTCGCTGCCATGCGACCATGCCGAGATCGTCCCGGATGCTCTCGTCAAACTCATCCGACTGCGGGCCGGTCGTGCTCTTGAGGAAACAGATGGCGAAGATCTCGCCTTCGGCACTGCGATAGACGAGCTGCGCCACGGGCTTGCCATTGGCCACCAGCAGGCGCGCCCCTTCGAAGGTCAGGCCCTTGCCGGCAAGCTGCGGGATCTTGAACGGAACGCCAACGCTGGAGGCAAGCCAGGTCTCGATTTTCGGCGCCTCGGAGGCGGGGACCTCGACGAGGTGTTCCTTCTGGCGTGAATAGATGCGGTGATAGTCGGCGATGTCGTCAAGCCAGCCACTTGCCGCAGCAAGCTTGGTTGGCTCGCTGACGTTGTTTGCGGCGCCGACGATGAAACCGGCTGCTCCGCCGATCAGCATCAGGGCGACAGAGGCGGCCAGAACCCGTGGCCAGATCCGCACGTTTCTCACCGTGGCAGCGGCTGTCGTTACTCTTTCGGTCTTTGGGCTCACCCCCGGACCCTGCTTGATCTGCCGGACGAGCGCGAGAGGCACGGGGTCGTGCAGGAAATCCTCAAATGCGGTATTGCCGAAGCTGCTGCCGGCCTTCAGCTTTTCGAACAGCGCCTTGGCGTCGTCGTCGCGGGCAAGCAGTGCCTCCAGTTCGGATCTTTCAGCTTCGCCGATCTCGCCGTCGATATAGGCGGACAGTCGAACTTCGAGTGCGTGACCCTTTGTCTGTTGCAACGGTCAGGCCCTCCTTTCAGTATTCTCGGAGATCATCGCCGCAAGCCTGAGGCGCGCGGTCGACAACCTGCTCATGACAGTGCCGATCGGGATCCCGAGGATGTCGGCGGTCTCGCGGTAGCTGTGGCCCTCGACGTTGACCAGAAGGAACACGCTCGCGAGGCCCTCCGGCATCGACAGGATCATTTTCTGCAACTGGTTGGCGTAGACGGCCTTTTCGGCAGACGGCTCGATGCTGAGCTCGTCCTGGCCGAGCGCGTCGACCGTACCGGTGCCGGTTCGGACCTTGCGTTTACGGATTTCGTCGACCCAGAGGTTGCGCGTCATCGCATAGATCCAGCTTTCCAGCCGACCTTCTCCATTCCACAGATGGCTGCGCGTGATTGCGCGCTCGCAGGCTTCCTGGACGAGATCGTCGGCATCGCTAGCATTGCGTGTCAATGTCATCGCGAAACGGCGCAATTTGGGCAGGAGACCGACCAAATCGCGTCTGAAGTCCTTCGTTTCTGCCGCTGGACGCATTGCTCTTCCAAATGAAACGTGCCGGATCGTGCTTTTATTCGCGGTGCGGGGCACAAGCCGGATGATATGAAACATTTGCCTGTTAGTCTGCAAGGGAAGCGCCGGAACGGAAAGCAAATTCTGCTGCTTCATGGCTTCTTTTCCCAAAAAGCTTTTGCTTTGGCGCGCCCGTTAACCGTTGCTCGCGTTACCGTAAACTGCCTCAGTGCACCGCCATCACGTCAAAGTTCGGCCCGAATCTGGCCAGACCTCATGCCACAACTTGAGGTCGCCGTCGGGGATGCGCCAATGAACGGACAACATCGTACTGAGAGAATGCACTTTACCGGGTTCGTGGTTCGCCGTGGTGGCAAGCGCAGCCGCCTGGCACGCGCCGTAGCCGTCCGGGTCGGCACCCTCATTCCGCTCATTGTCGGGCTTGCCGCCTGCCAGAGCGCGCAGCTTAGCGAAACCGGATCGCTGTCCTCCTACAAGGATTTCGTCGCCAGCGACGGGCTGGTGACCAAGACAAAGTATCGGGTGGATTCCGTTGCGACAAAGACCGTCAAGACGGTGCATGTGATCCCGACCACTTTTGCCGTCAATGCCGAAACCGGCAAGCTCGGAGAGCCGCAGAAGAGGCTGGTGGCGACGGCCATTGACCGGTCGTTGTGCGAGGCGCTGAGCGCCCATTTCGATGTCGTACCGATCTCGAAGCCGGCGGACATGGCGGTGCGTTCGGTGATTAGCAACGTCAAGGCGACGAATGCCGTCGTTGCGGGTGTCTCGACGGTCACCTCGGCGGTCGCGCCGGTTCCGGTTCCGCGCATTCCGATCGGGCTTGGCAGCCTCGCGGTCGAGGCGGAGGCCTTCGATACGAAGGGCAAGCAGATCGCCGGGCTGACATGGGCGCGCGGCGCCAACATCATCACCAATGGGTCGCGCGCGTCGACGGCGGCCGACGCGTTCGAACTTGCTGGCGATTTCTCGGATGATTTCAGCGCCTTGCTGGAAAAATCAGCCGACCCGATGAAGTCCGATTTTGAACTGCCGTCGATGAAGAAGGTCTCGAACAGCGTTTCCTATGCGGTGACCGGCAAGCCCACCGATCCCGATTGCGCCGTCTTCGGCAAGGGGGCCGGCATCGGTGGCATGGCGGGCGGTGCGCTTGGCCTGCCGCCGGAATGGTCGGAAAAGAAGAACGAGACCGCGCCGATTGCCGACGGAGCCACGAAAGGCCCCGGCAAGAAAAGCTAACTGCGCGCGAATGCAGCCGCCGTTCAGCGCGGAGGATCAGGGCGGCGCCTGGCGCCGCCCGTTCTCAATCTCGGTGGATCAATACTGGCGCACGCCGCCCAAGGATTGAAGCAGCGCGCGATAGGCCCAGGTGTTCTCGCCACCGCGGTCGCGGATTTCGACCAGTTGCACGCGCGCTTCCTCCACGTGCCCCTGTTCGATCAACGCCTGACCCATATAGGAGCGGGCGAGAATGTAGTTCTCATCGGCCTGGAGCGCGCGCTTGTAGTACTGCATGCCGAGTTCCATGCGGCCGGCCTTGCGGTTTGAATAGCCGAGATAGTTCAGCACGCGGGCGCTTTTCTGGTCCTTGACGGCACCAAGCACCTTGATGGCATTCTCGTACTGGCCTGCATAGGCAAGTTCGCGCGCCGCATTAAACAGGATGTCGTCGCCAAGGTCGCTCTTCTTGGCGTTGACGCAGGCATTCCTCTTTGCGTCCCAGACCTTGCCATCCGTGCATTGCGTGGTCGTCTTGGTCTTCTTCGGCGGCTCGCTCGTGTCCTCGCCGGCCGCCATCACGGTCTGCGCCGCAAAGGTGGCCGCGCCGGCAGCAAAAAGGGTAAGCAAAAGGGTCCTCGTGCTCATCATGCTATCTCCCGTTCCTTGCGCATGACCCCGAAAGCCCGCGCTGCGTTTCGAAGCGGTTGCCGTTCCCGATGCTGGAGAACGTGCCGCAACCGGCGCACGCCCGGCGTCGTGACGTGAACCATGCCAGAAGGCGGCCCTCTCGTCACCCGCATTGCGTCACTGGCGCCACGTCGCCAGCGTGCGGCGTGTCACCCGTGATAGGACGCTTGAAGACCGGTGTTTATTCGCCGGGCGATGGATTTTTTTGCTGAGACGGCCGGCGAGGCCGATTTCACAGCCTGGTCGTCTCGGCCAGTGACACCGTCGTTGCATCAGCGTTCAGCGCGTAGCGTTCGCGTGTCAGATGCCAATTGCCGGGCTCGCCGGTTACGGTGAACAGGTTGTAGGCGGCCGGTGGCTTGTGGCCGCCTGGTCCCTGGGAGGCCGAGGCGATGCCGACGACGGGGACAGGGATCTGCTGTCCCTTCAGCCAGTAGACGGTGTTGAGGTGGGTGTGGCCATGGATGACGAGCTCCGCCCCGCCCGACGAGATCGTCGCGGCAAAACGGCGGATACCGATCATGCGCTTGTGCATCGAAGCTGCGCCGCGGATCGGCGGATGATGGATCATGACGATGCGAAAGAGACCGGCTTCACCGGCGGCACGCAGCATGTTGACCATGGCGCGTGCCTGCCTTTGTCCGAAGTAGCCGCTGGCGGCAAAGGGAGGTGTGGCGACGGCCGTCGAGCAACCGATCAGCGCCACGGGTCCGCGCACCCGCATGTAGGGAAAGCAATGGTGCCGGTCGTGCCAGTGGGCGGGTGCATCGTCGCCACGCATATAGGGATACCAGGCGCGGGTGGTCTTTTCGTAGGCGCCGGGCACATAGGCGTCGTGGTTGCCGGGAACGACGGAAATGTTCTCGGGCTTGCCGGCATCTTCCAGCCATCCGGTCACAGCGGTGATCTCGCGCGAGGAGGCGAGATTGACGAGGTCGCCGGTGATCGCCAGATGATCCGGATCCTTCTTCTCGATGTCGGCGAGCAGTGTGTCGAGCGTGCCGGTGAACAGATGGTGCGCACGGTTACGGTGCCAGTTGACGAAACCGGTGATGCGCTTCGACGCAAGTTCCCTCAGGGACAGTTCGGGCAGGGGGCCGAGATGGACATCGGAGATATGGGCGAGTTTGAACATCGACCCCGTCTAGCGCATATTCCGCTCCAGGGGAATCAGCTCGCCCAATGAATCGCGCGGCTGGAAAGGCAGAAGGACAAGGCGACTGAGCGACGAACGGCCACCGGAGATGCGGCGCTGGTATCTCCGGCTCCTGATGCGGCTTGCACACGGCTATTATGCGCTGGCGCGCGGCATGACGATCGGCGTGCGTGCCGCCTGTTTCGACAGTGAGGGGCGGGTGTTCCTGGTGCGCCATTCCTACCTGCCCGGTTGGCATTTGCCGGGTGGCGGCCTTGATCGCAACGAAGCGTCCATTGACGGCCTGCTGCGGGAGCTGCGGGAGGAGGGCAATCTCGAGGTGACCGTGCCGCCCGTTTTGATCCAGGTCTACTACAACAGGCGCACAAGCCGCCGCGATCATGTCGTCTTCTACCGTTGCGACGGTGTCAGGCAGACGACGCCGAAGACGCCGGATGTGGAAATTGCCGAAAGCGGTTTCTTTCCGCTCGATGCCCTGCCGGAGGCAACGACGCCGGCAACGCGCCGCCGGCTCGCGGAACTTGCCGGCGGCATTGTTTTCGACCGTTACTGGTAGGCGCGGCGGCGCTTTAGGTCCTGCGAATACAAGGACTTAAAGCGCGTCACGTCCGTGCGGAGCCTTAAGATCGAGCGCCGGGCCCACCGGAACGACGCCCGTCGGGTTGATGGTCGTGTGGCTGCGGTAGTAGTGCTCCTTGATGTGGCGCATGTCGACGGTCTCGGCCACGCCCGGCACCTGGTATAGTTCGCGCAGGTAGCCCTGAAGGTTCGGGTAGCCGGCGATTTGGCGGATGTTGCACTTGAAGTGGCCGACATAGACGGGGTCGAAGCGCACCAGCGTCGTGAACAGGCGCCAGTCGGCCTCGGTGAGGCGGCTGCCGGTGAGGTAACGCTGCGACGCCAGGCGCTGTTCCAGCTTGTCGAGCCGGGCAAAAAGTGCCGTGACGCTTTCCTCGTAGGCACCTTGCGTGGTGGCGAAGCCGGCCTTGTAAACCCCGTTATTGACGTCGCTGTAGACATCGGTGTTCAGCGCATCGATCTCGGCACGCAGCTCTTCCGGATAGAAGTCGAGCGTCGAGCCGGTGAGGCCGTCGAAGGCGGAATTGAACATCCGGATGATTTCAGAGGATTCGTTCGAGACGATGGTGTTTTGCTGCTTGTCCCAGAGAACCGGCACCGTCACCCGGCCGGAATAGTTGGCATCGGCGCGGGTATAGATCTGCCACAGTGCCTTCGATCCGAAGAGGTGGTCGGCGGTGCCGATGCCGCCTTCCTTGAACTCCCAGCCTTGGCTGAGCATCAGCGGGTCGACGACGGAGACGGAAATCAGGTCTTCCAGCTTCTTCAGCTTGCGAAAGATCAGCGTGCGGTGCGCCCAGGGACAGGCAAGCGAAACATAGAGATGATAGCGCCCGGCTTCCGCCTTGAAGCCGGCGTCGCCGCTCGGGCCCGCCGATCCATCTGAGGTCACCCAGTTGCGGAACTGTGATGCGCTGCGCTTGAAGTGGCCGTTCGTTGCCACCGTGTCGTACCAGACGTCCTGCCAGACGCCATCCACCAACCTGCCCATGAGCGATCTCCTTGGTAATGCTTGCATCCATAGATAGCGCTTCTGCGGACGCGCGATAGATAGCGAAATCAGAACAGTGCGTTTTGGGCTTTGACAGAGGGCAATTTTCTGATATCGGCGATGTCACAACTTTTTTTCGTGCCTGGAAGAAACCGCACTGATGATGTTCTCGGGAAACCTGCGACGACGCTGATGCTGCAAACGCCCACCTTCGGGCGAAGCCATCCCTATGTTCGTCTGCATGCCTGGTTCCTGATCCCATGAAAAAGCACGATCTCGTCTACCTGACCGAAGACGCGTCCCATGACGCAGCCATCGAAATCATCAACGAAGAAGCCTTCGGCCCCGGCCGGTTCGCCCGGGCGGCTGCACGCATTCGCGAGCAGGGACCGCATGACCGGTCGCTGTCCTTCATCTGCGCCGACAACGGCGAAACGATCGCATCGGTTCGCATGACGCCGGTCATGGCGGGTTCTGTCAAGGGGCACCTGCTCGGACCGCTCGCCGTCAGGCCGTCGCACAAGAACCAGGGCATCGGCCGGGAACTGGTGCGCATCGCGGTGGAGGCGGCGCGGCGGAAGGGCTCGCATGCGGTGATCCTCGTTGGCGATCCGCCCTATTACCAGCCGCTCGGCTTCGAGAAGGTCCGCTACGCCGCACTTGAATTCCCAGGCCCGGTCGATCCGGCGCGGGTGCTGGTAGTGCCGATGGCCGAGGATGTGCATGCCGGTCTTGCGGGCGTCATTGCCTGGCGAGACGAAAAGGCTGCCTTGCAACAACCCTTCGAGCTTCCGCTTGCCGTGTGAACGGTGAGCGGGGCATTCCGGCTTTCCATCCACGTCCAGCCTTGAAGCTGGTTCGGCGCTATCGCGCCACGAGCGATTTCTTCAGGAAGACACGGGCGCGGCCCGGTGGAAAATCGGGCAGTTCGCCGAAGGCCTCGTAGCCCTGGCGCTCATAGGCGCGCCGGGCCTGCGGGTTGAAGGTGTCGATCCAGCCCCCCCCCGTGGCAACCGCGGTTTCGTGCCTCCTCTTCAGCCGCCTGCAGCAATTGGCCAGCCAGCCCCCGGCCACGCAGGTCCTCGGGCAGCCACAGCCATTGCTCAAAGAGCCAGCCCCAGGCGGTATAACCGCCCAGGCCACCGCGCTGGCCCCTGGCTTCAGGCCCGCCGATCAGCACGGCGAGCGACCGCCGCTCGGACGGCCCGACATCGGCGGCGTTGAAGGTGGTCAGGCCATGGCCGATTGCTTCGAGCGCCTCGGGGGCCGGGGCGTCGGTGACTACAAACGTCGGATCCTCTCAGCTGCGGCGCATGCTGAAGACGTCGAGGCGGTCCTCGCCGACGTCTTTCTCGTCGAGCCGCCAGCCGATGCGCTCGTAGAAGGCTCGCTTGCCCGGAAGGGCGCAGAGATGCACGGCCACAACGCCGGTGTCGAGTGCGGCACGGGCGGCCTTCAGCACGATAGCGCCACCGATGCCGATCCCACGAAATGGCGGATCGACCCAGACCGCCGCCACCCAGGGCGTCAGGTCCGGACGTTCCTCGAGGTCGGAGGCAATCACCGAGGCGGTGCCGACGAAACGGGCGCCATCATGGGCCACCAGGCACAGGGATTGCGTGTCCTTGCCCATGCTGTTTTCAAGCAATCCTTCGATGTGGCTGAGCGGGAAACCATGAGGCTCCCACCAGGCACGCCAGATCCGGTCGGCGACCGCATCGAAGAAATGCGGCGTGTCGCGAAGATCGCTGACGGTAACGGCCGGACCGGTCATCGTCCCTCGCGGTACCACATGGCCGAGATCAGGAAGAGCAGGGCGGCAAGGCCGAGCAGGCCGGTGAACAGCGGCACCGAGTTGATACCCTTCAGCACCGTCTCGTCGGTCATGCGGATGGAGAGGCGCTGGTCGTCGACCGATCGTATGGAGCCCCTGACCGGCAGGACGCTCGGCAGATCGAGCGGGCCATCGGCGCTTGCCAGGCGCCGCACCAGCCCCTTGGTCTTTTCCGCCCAGGGACGCAGCTTGTCTTCGGTCGAGATCGCCGCCTTGAACTCGGGCGCATTGGGATCGCCGACATGGGCAAGGGCGGTGAGCTCACCGTTCGCCATTTCATAGAGCCCGGTCTCGCTGGTGGCCAGTTCAGCGGAATAGAGGCCCGGCTGGCGCTCGGTGAGCTTGATCTCCTGTTTTCCGCCGGAGGGCGAAACGAGCGTGACCGGCCCTGGATCACCATCGATCGTCTGGCGGGTGATCTCGAGCGTCCGACCGCGGGCGCGCGCGGTCAGCGCTTCTTCCTCAAGCGAGGGCTCCTGCATCAGCCAGTGGGCAGTGCGGCGATAGAGCGCGACATGGGGGCCGCCGCCCTCAAATCCGCGAGCCCAGAGCCAGCCCTGGTCCGAAAGCAGCATGGCGACGCGGCCCTTGCCGACGCGGTTGAGCACCAGCAGCGGCTCGCCGTCGGCGGCCTGCATCACGGTGTGGCCCTGCGGGCGGTCGACATCGACGGTGCGGAACCAGCGGCCCCAATGCGGCGGATCGCTGTCGGAGCCTTCGAGGCCGCGGGTCACCGGATGTTTCCTCCCTTCCTCCGACAGGCGAGGGAAGAAGGCCTTTTCGTTCATGACCCCTGTCGGCGATGCCGGAAGCACGGCCGACAGCGGCGTTGCCGCAATCGAATCGTCGCCGGCGTGCTCGGGACCCGCGGCGATCAGCAGCGCGCCGCCGTTTTCGACATATTGGGCGATGTTGTCATAGAAGAGGATCGGCAACAGGCCGCGGTGCTGGTAGCGGTCGAGGATGATGAGGTCGAACTCGTTGATCTTGTCGACGAACAGTTCGCGCGTCGGGAAGGTGATCAGCGACAGTTCGTTGATCGGCGTGCCGTCCTGCTTTTCCTGCGGGCGCAGAATGGTGAAATGCACCAGATCGACCGCCGCGTCGGATTTCAGCAGATTGCGCCAGGCGCGTTCACCGGCATGCGGTTCGCCGGAGACCAGCAGCACGCGCAGGTTCTCGCGGATGCCGTCGAGCACGTGGACGGCACGGTTGTTGGCGGTGGTGACTTCGCGGGGAATGGCGTCGACGGCAAATTCGAGCACATTGTTGCCGCCGCGTGGAACGGTGAAGCTGAAGGGAACTTCCGTCCCGGGTTCGGCCCGTTCACGGGCGATCTCGTTGCCGTTCAGGCGGATGGTCACTTCGGCGGTTCCGCCGGGGGCCGCGCCGTCGTCAACGACCCGGAACGACAGCTTCTGTTCCTCGTCGACGATGCCGAAGCGCGGCGGATTGATCAGTTCGACACGCCGGTCGAACTCGTCGGGCTTGCCGGTGATGAGCCCATGGATCGGCGCATCGAAGCCGAGTTTGCGCGTCACTTCGGGCACGTCGTGAATCTGGCCATCGGTCACGAAGATGGCGCCGCCGATGCGCGCGGGAGGCACGTCGGACAGCGACGTTGTAAGAGCGGTGAAGAGATCCGTGGACGGAGAAACGCTCGCCGGATCCGTCTTTGCCTCGACGATGCGCGGTTCGATGAGCGGGATCGCCGCCAGCCGCGCCTTCAGGCCCTCGACCGCACGATCGGTCTGCTCGGTCCGTTCGCCGTTCTGCTGGCTCTGGCTGCGGTCGACGACAACGGCAACAATCGTTGAAAGGGGATCGCGCAGCTCGACGAAAATCGAGGGGTTGGCGATCGCAAGCCCAAGAGCGGCCAAGGCGAGGGCACGCAGCCACGCGCCTCTTACCTTCCGCCAAAGGCCGAAGCCGACGAGCAACGACGCGATCGCGACAAGCGGCACGAAGAAGGAGAACGGGAGCAGCGGGGCAAAGCCATAGGTCATCGATCGGTCCTCACTGCCCAAGCCTCTGGAGGAGGTCCGGCACATGGACCTGATCGGCCTTGTAGTTGCCCGTCAGCATATACATCATGATGTTGACGCCGGCCCGGTAGGCAAATTCGCGCTGCATTTCGTCCGGCGGAACCGTCGGCAGTAACGGCACGCCGTTCGCGTCGACCGCCCAGGCGCCGGCAAAGTCGTTGCCGGTGATCATGATCGGTGTCACGCCATCACCACCGCGCACCGGACGGTTGGCCTGTTCTTCGTTCTCGTCAGGTTGCGCCTCCACCCACAACTGGCTGTCCGTATAGCGCCCAGGGAAGTTCGACAGCAGGTAGAAAGCCTTCGTCAGCACGTGATCGGAGGGCACCGGCTCCAGCGGCGGGATATCGAGGCCGCTCAACATTTCCTGCAGGCGCTGGACGTTGGGGCTGTCGCCCGCTGCCGTCGGGGTGAGCGAAGAGAACTCGTCGCGGGTGTCGAAAAGAACCGTGCCGCCGTTGCGCATATAGGCATCGATGCGGCTGATCGCCCGGCTGCTCGGCATCGGCGCCGTCGCCGAGACCGGCCAATAGATGATCGGATAGAAGGCCAGTTCGTCCTGTTCGAGGTCGATGCCGACGGGCGCTCCCGGCTCGAGTGCCGTGCGGTAGGTCAAATAGTTGGTCAGTCCTTGCAGCCCCTGCTCGGAGAGCCGGTCGACTTCCGTCTCGCCGGTGATGACATAGGCGAGGTGGGTGGTGTCCAGCCTTTGCAGCGTCTGCTCATCGCTCGGCTGGTTGTCCTGGGCGTAGCTGTCCGTCGGAGCCGTTGCGGCAAGGCCAAAGGAGAGGAGCAGGGCGACGGCAGCGGCGCTGCCAGCCGTGCGACGGCGAAGCCCGGTCAGGGCACCGGTCATGTAAAGCACGATCAGCGCGTCGATCAGGAATAGGATCAGGGCAAGCGCGAAGAGATGCGGCCGGATCGAGATCGGGCGCGCACCCTCCAGCCCTTCGGCCCGTTCGCCGACGAGAGCGCCCCTGATCTGGGCAAGCGTGCTGCCTTCGGGCAGGAGGTTGTTGGCGACGAAGCCCTCTTCGGAACCATAAAGGCCGGGCGGCGTGTCGGCGGACACTGTCGGGGGTACGCCGGGAGCAATCTCGAGCGGCCGGGCGCTGCCGGCTTCGCTCATCAATTCGCCGCGGGCGTTCAGCAGTCGGTAGGGCGACAGCGTCTGCGCCTTGCTTGCCTGGTCGCCGGCAACGCCGCCGGCGCGCGAAAGCTGGATCGAGCGGCGCAGCATGTCGACGAACGATCCCGAAATCGGCAGGTTCGACCAGTTCGGATCGGCGCTGACGTGGAAAAGCACGATGCGTCCGCGCCCGCGTTCTGCCGTTGTTACCAGCGGCGTGCCGTCAGCCAGATTGGCCCAGGTCCGTTCCACAAGGTCGGGTGTCGGCTGTGCCAAGACCTGGCGCTTGACGAGGACTTCGCGCGGGTGTTCCAGGCCGGCAAAGGGGCTGGTGGGCGGATAGTCGGCCAAGGGCTGCGGCTCCGACCAGGAAAGCGCGCCGTCGAGCGTGCGCTCGCCCTGCCTGAGCACGACGGGAACGAGCGGGTCGTCGGCCGGCGCTCCGGCAAGCCTTGGACCGGCAAAACGGATCAGCATGCCGCCATTTTCCAGCCAGCGGGTCACCAGCGGATAGCTTTCGTCCGGCAAGCGGCCGACGTCAGCCATGACCAGGATCGACGGGTTCTGGGCCAAAAGTTCGGCGATCGCCTTGCCGACTGCTTCCTCGCGCGGCTCGATCAGGTCCGCATGCGGTTCGAGCGCCCGCTTGATGTAATAGAGCGGCGACAGCAGTGGCTGCGACTGGCGGACCTCGCCGCTGAGCAGCGCCACGCGCCGGCGGCGATTGCCGTCGTCGAGCAGGCGGACGCCACCGGCGGTCGCCTGGCCCTCGATCGTCAGGCGGGCGAAATCGTTGCGCAGTTCGAACGGTGCTCGCAGCAGGGCGTTGGCGCTGGTGGCGCCGGGCGCGAAGCGCAGTTCGCCCTCGGCAATTGCCGTGCCGCGAATATCGCGGGCAAGCACATAATAGGCGCGGGGCTCGCCAAGCGGCAGCCTCGATGCAGTCACCCGCATGCCTTCGGTTTCGTTGGTCGCCGATGTCAGCGCGATGGCGTTTTCGCCGTCGCCTTCGATCCGGCGGACATTGGCAGCGCCGAGATCGGCGATGTCACCCATCGTCTGGCCGTTCTCAGCCTCGATGCCGTCGCTGAGGAACGCGAGGGTTCCGGGCGGTGTTGCCGAAAGGGCGGTCTTCATGGCGGCAAGCGCCCGGCCGCGGTCCGACGGCAGTGGCTGCGGCTGCGCCGCCGTCAGGCGGTCGCGTGCGGTGGCCGCAGACGCCGGTGTCGCGTCATGCTGGCGGTCGGTTGTAAAGACGATCGATACGGGCAGGTCCTTTGCGGCTGCATCGTCGATCAGTGCGCCGGCGGTCTCGACCCGCTGATCCCAATCGGCGACCGTCGCCCAGCTGTTGTCGACGACGAGCGCCAGCGGGCCTGCTGCCGAAAGGGTGTTCTGGCGCGGGTTCATGACCGGATCGGCGATCGCCAGAATCAAGGCGGCTGCCATCAGCATGCGCAGAAGCGTCAACCACCAGGGACTTTGCGCAGGGGTTTCCTCGCGCTTCATCACCGAGGCGAGGATGCGCAACGGAGGAAACACTTCGGCCGCGGGTCTTGGCGGCGTCATGCGCAGCAGCCACCAGATTACCGGAAGGGCGACTAGTGCGGCAAGGATGGCCGGATTGGTGAACAGGAAGGGCAGGCCGCTCATAGCTGGCCCCCATGAGTTGCCCGTCCCGGCATGCCGGATAGGTAGGTGTGCACGGCCACCAGTGCCTCGGAGGCGGGCCGGTCGGTCCTGTGCGGGGTAAAGGTCCAGCCGAGGTGGCGAAGCGTCACGCCGAGACTGTCGCGGCGGCCAGTATAGGCGCGCTGATAGTCTTCGCGCAGAACTTCGGCACGCCCGGCCGTCAGTTTCTCGCCGGTTTCCGGATCGGTGAATTCGGTTCGGCCGCTATAGGGAAACACCTCTTCGGCCGGATCGGCGATTTCGACGACGTGGCCGCGCAGGCCGCGCCTTGCAAGCGGGCCGAGCCGTTCCATGATCTTTTCGGCTGGGTCGAGAAAGTCGCCGATCAGCACCAGGTCGCTGGTGCTGCGGATCATCCCGGTCTCAGGCAGGCCCTCGGCCAGCGGGCTGAGCATGATCGCCGTTGCCAGCCGTTCGGCGGCATTGCGGGCCGAGATCGGCTCCATGACCCCAGGGCAGCCGATGCGCTCGCCCGAACGGGCGAGGATTTCGGCAAGCGCCAGCATCAGAACGAGCGCGCGGCTTTCCTTGGAGACGGCGCCGAGCTTCGACTTGTACATCATCGACGGTGACAGATCGGCCCACAGCCAGATCGTGTGCGCGGCTTCCCATTCGCGGTCGCGCACATAGGTGTGGTCGTCACGGGCTGAGCGGCGCCAGTCGATGCGCGACATGCTCTCGCCATCCGAATAGGGCCGGAATTGCCAGAAATTCTCGCCGATGCCGCGCTTGCGCCGGCCGTGCCAGCCGGAGATCACGGTGTTGGCGATGCGGCGCGCTTCGACCAGGCAATCGGGCACGAGCATGGCGCGCTGCTGCGCGCGTGAAAGCACGTCATTGGCGGGTGTACGCGAGACTATGTGCCCGACGGTGGCCATGCGCTAGCCTCTGGCCTGTTTCACCAGACCGGCGATGACGTCGCGCACGGTCATGCCCTCGGCGCGGGCGGCGAAGGTCAGCGCCATGCGGTGCTGGAGGACGGGCTCGGCAAGCGCCAGGATATCGTCGATCGACGGCGCCAGGCGTCCGTCATAGAGCGCACGGGCGCGGGCACACAGCATCAGCGCCTGGCCGGCACGCGGGCCAGGGCCCCAGGCGACATTCTTGTCGGTTTCGGCATTGCCGTTGCCGGGACGGGCGGAGCGCACCAGCGACAGGATGGCATCGACCACCTTCTCGCCAACCGGCATCTGGCGGATGAGGCTCTGGATCTGCTGGAGGCGCGCGGCATCGATCACCGGATGGGCGGTTGCCTCGCCGACGCCGGTGGTCTCGAGCAGGATCTGCCGTTCGGCGTCAAGCTCGGGATAGCCGACATCGACCTGCATCAGGAAGCGGTCGAGCTGCGCCTCGGGCAGCGGATAGGTACCTTCCTGCTCCAGCGGGTTCTGGGTCGCGAGCACATGGAAGGGCTGCGGAAGGTCCTTGCGGGCGCCCGCGACCGTGATGTGGTACTCCTGCATCGCCTGCAGCAGCGCCGACTGCGTGCGCGGCGAGGCACGGTTGATTTCGTCGGCCATCAGCAATTGCGTGAAGATCGGGCCGGGGATGAAGCGGAACGAGCGGTGGCCTGCGGCATCCTGGTCCATCACTTCCGAGCCAAGAATGTCGGAAGGCATGAGGTCGGGCGTGAACTGCACACGGCTGGAATCGAGGCCGAGCACGGTGCCGAGCGTGGCGACGAGTTTCGTCTTGGCAAGGCCGGGTACGCCGACGAGCAGCGCGTGGCCGCCGGACAGAACGGCGAGCAGGGTCTGTTCGACCACGCTTTCCTGGCCGAAGATGACCTTGCCGACCTCGGCGCGCACCCGGGCGATCTCGCCGAGCGCACTTTCGGCCGCAGCCACAATCGCCTTCTCGTCGACCGCGTCCGTCGCGCCCTTCATCACAGTCATGGTCGTAACTCCCCGGTCGCCCGTTGTTGAACCGAATCGCCTTTACCGGGA
The DNA here is from genome assembly GCF_037026475.1 of Ensifer sp. MJa1. Lineage (NCBI taxonomy): Bacteria > Pseudomonadati > Pseudomonadota > Alphaproteobacteria > Hyphomicrobiales > Rhizobiaceae > Ensifer > Ensifer sp. MJa1. Next base: position 126,080 of record NZ_JAKUMO010000014.1, read on the forward strand.
TTTCAGTTGCCTTATTCCAATTTAGACCCTGGCCGACGGCTGACAAGTCGCAGCGGACGCACTATCTCGTGAGATATCAAAGGTCTCGACACGAAAATCGAGGGCAAACGGGACGGAACGATGGCAGAGGCCGAAATTCAGCAAACGGGCGATGCCGCCGGATTGGCCGCGCTGATTGCGCGCGCGGCAGGTCAGACGGGCGAAAAGGCGCGAGGTCTGCCGCCGGTCGATCGCTGGAATCCGCCGTTTTGCGGTGACATCGACATGGAGATCCGCGCCGACGGCACGTGGTTCTATCTGGGCACGCCGATCGGCCGGCAGCCGTTGGTCCGGCTGTTTTCCACGGTTCTGCGCAAGGACGAGGATGGCCGCACCTATCTGGTGACCCCTGTGGAAAAGGTCGGCATCCGCATCGTCGATGCGCCCTTCGTTGGCGTCGAGATGAGCGTGACCCATGGCGAGCAAGGCCAGGTGCTGACCTTCCGCACCAATGTCGGCGACGTGGTCGAAGCCGGGCCCGAACATCCGCTGCGCTTTGTCATCCACGGCGAGAACCGGGAACTGAAGCCGTATCTGCTCGTGCGCGGGCGGCTGGAGGCGCTGGTGTCGCGGCCTGTCATGTACGACATCGTCGAGCTTGGCGAGACGCTCGCCGTCGATGGTGTCGAGATGTTCTGCGTGCGCTCGGCCGGCGCCATTTTCCCGATCATGCCGGCGGCCGAACTGGAAGCGCTTTCCCGATGAATTCGCATCCTTTCTCTGCCGACGAGTTTCGCCGTCGTGCGCTGACCCAGATGGGCGGGCCGATCGATACGGCCTGGCGTGAACATGGCGATTTCCTGCTCAATCCCGGCATCGTGCCCTATCTGGAAACGCTGAAGCTTAAGGACGCCGCGGTTCTCGTGCCTGTCGTCGACGACGGCGACGACGCGACCGTGATCCTGACCCAGCGCACCGCCAGCCTGCGCAAACATTCCGGCCAGGTCGCCTTTCCCGGCGGCGCCGTCGACCCCGAGGACCGCTCGGTGGAGGTGGCGGCACTGCGCGAAGCGCAGGAGGAGATCGGTCTCGATCCGCGTTTCGTCGAGACCATCGGGCGCCTGCCGCACTACATGGCGATGTCGGGCTTTCGCATCACCCCGGTGTTGGCCGTGGTCAAACCCGGTTTCGAACTCATCCCCAATCCGGAGGAGGTCGAAAGCGTCTTCGAGGTGCCGCTGTCGTTTCTGATGAATCCCAGCAATCATGCCCGCGGCAGCGGGCACTGGCAGGGCGAGGAGCGGCATTTTTATCGAATGCCCTATGGTGAACGCAACATCTGGGGTATCACCGCCGGCATTCTGCGCATGCTCTATGAAAGGCTCTATGCATGACTTCGGTTGCCGGCGAAGGCTGGTTCTCTACGCCCTCTCTGCGTCGTGTCTTCGAGGTCCTGAACGTCGAGGGCGGCGAGGTCAGGATCGTCGGTGGCGCGGTGCGCAACAGCCTGATGGGGCTTGCCGCCGGGGATATCGACATGGCCACCACCTGGCGGCCGGAAGAGGTTTCCGAGCGGGCCAAGGCGGCAGGCATCAAGGTGGTGCCGACGGGCATCGACCACGGCACGGTGACGCTTGTCATCGACGGGACGCCCTATGAGGTGACGACACTGCGCCGCGACGTCTCGACCGACGGCCGTCGGGCGGAAGTCGCCTTCGGTGGCGACTGGAAGGCCGACGCCGAGCGACGCGACTTCACCATCAACGCGCTCTATGCCGATGCGCGTGGCGAGGTGTTCGACGATGTCGGCGGGCTCGCCGACATTGAAACGCGCACCTTGCGCTTCATCGGTGACGCTTCCGAGCGCGTGGCCGAGGATTATCTGCGTATTCTGCGCTTCTTCCGCTTCTTCGCTCACTACGGCAATGGCCGGCCGGATGCCGACGGCCTGCGCGCCTGCGCCAGGGCAAGGTCCAAACTTGCGACGCTTTCGGCCGAGCGGGTCTGGGCGGAAACCAAGAAGCTGCTTTCGGCCGCCGATCCGGGCCGGGCACTGCTGTGGATGCGCCAGGCCGGCGTGCTCACCGAAATCCTGCCGGAAACGGAAAAGTGGGGCATCGACGCGATCCCGGAACTGGTTACTGCGGAACGGGCTTTCGGCTGGACGCCGGATCCGCTCATGCGCCTTGCCGCGATCGTGCCGCCGGACGAGGCGCGGCTGGAGGCGATGGCGGAGCGTCTGCGCCTTTCGAAGGCCGAGGCCGCCTTCTTCAGCCGTTGGGCCAAGGCGCCGGCGATCGCCGCGACCACCGTCGATGCGGCGCTCGACCGTTTGCTCTATCGTCACGGCAGCGAAGGGATATCGGTCAAGCTGCGGCTGGCGCTGGCGACGGCACGCCGCAAGTCCGAAGGCGATCCGGCGTTGCTTTCAGAGACGGCCTCCTTGCGACGCCTGCTGGCGCGTGCCGAGGCGTGGCAGCGTCCGGGCTTTCCTGTGAACGGGGCGGACGTGCTCAAGGCGGGGGTACCGGCAGGCCCGAAAGTGGGAGAGTTCCTCAGCGAGCTTGAAAATCTGTGGGTCGAGCGCAATTTCAGCCTCGACCGGGCAAATCTGCTCGCCCGGCTCGAAGCGATGGTCCGGCCGGCTTAGAACAAGCTGGCTCAGGCAAGACCGTCAGGCCGCCTTGCTTTCGTCGACGATCCGGGCCTTGATGTTGTCGATCATGTTTTCGCGGATGAGTGTTTCGCCGTGGGTTTGGCGCATGTGCTCGACGACGCGACGCACGACTTCCGCGTCATTGTCGGCGCGCGTGTGCCATTCGCAACCCGGGACGAGTGAACCGCATTCAAACAGGCGCATGGCTGCTTCCTTCCCTGTGTGATTGTTTGATGCGAGAGCGCGGCCGTCCATTCCTCCATGGCGACCGCACACAGCCTAGCATCAACCCCCGGTGCGACCAAATTGTTCCGGGGACGCCGCAATAAGAAAGCATTATCGACAAGCCCGGCGATGGTGTTATGGGTTTGCGGTAACAAGAGACGCAAAGGCCTTTTGCCCATGACGAGCACCGTTCAATCGGAACTGATCGCCTCCATCCGGAATATTCCTGATTATCCGAAGCCGGGTGTCATGTTCCGGGATATCACCACGCTGCTTGGTGACCCGCGCGCATTTCGCCGCGCGATCGACGAACTCGTGCATCCCTATGCCGGAACCAAGGTGGACAAGATCGCCGGCATCGAGGCCCGTGGCTTCATTCTCGGCGGGGCGATCGCCCACCAGCTCTCCTCGGGCTTCGTGCCGATCCGCAAGAAGGGCAAGCTGCCGCACGACACCGTGCGCATCGCCTACAGCCTGGAATACGGCGTCGATGAAATGGAAATGCACAAGGACGCGATCAAGCCGGGCGAGAAGGTGATCCTGGTAGACGACCTGATCGCGACCGGCGGAACGGCGGAAGCGGCCACCAAGCTGTTGAAGCAGATGGGCGCGGAAATCGTCGCGGCCTGCTTTGTCATCGACCTTCCTGAACTCGGCGGCCGCAAGAAGCTCGAAGCGCTCGGCGTCAATGTTCGCACGCTGATCGAGTTCGAAGGGCACTGATCCTCGAACAGGCATGGGTGCGGGCGGCGTCCGCACCTGCTGTTCTCGCAACCAGAACATCCTTCTTCGTCGTAACCCAAGCGCACTAGAGGCGATTGATCGTCCGCAACATCAGCTGCACTTCGCGCTGCGTTGCCGGCGGCAGGGTCTCCACTTCCCGCTGCCAGAACCGTTCGGCTTCCGGCGGTTCTGATTCCCAGGTTCTGACGGATGTCTCATTGTCGTCGATGACGACACGGCGGTGACCGCCGAGACGCAAATAGGCATCCGCCAATTCGCAGACGTGGGTCTTTTCCATGGTCAGCACTCCCGTTTTCCCACTCCCGTTTTCCTTGACGCAAAGCGGCGTTGTTCACGGGCGCGCGAGAGCGCCAACGCGCTTTGTCTCATCTCGAATTTTACGCGCAAAACACGCGGGGATTAAGGGGCTTTGGAACGATCGGCCCGATTTTCGGGCCGATGTGCGGCTCGTTACACGAACTCGATCACCTTGCTCTCGAAGCGGATGACCGGTTCACCATGCTGGTTTTCGCCCTCGCACAGGATTGTGTTGATGCGCCAGCCAGGCTTGGAGGCGAGCGTCCGGCTTTCGAGGAAGGTGACGGAATAGGTGATGGTGTCGCCGGCATAGACCGGCTTGAGCCACCTGAGATCGCGAAATCCCGGGGAGGGGCCGAGGTTGGGCGCACGCAGCCCCTCGGCCGCGAGACGCCGCTGCTCGTTCTTCCAGAAGCGGACGAAACATTGCATCCACCCGGCGCAAGTGTGCCAACCGGATGCACAAAGGCCGCCGAAGAGCGAATGCCGTGCCGCTTCCTCATCGAGATGGAAGGGCTGCGGATCGAAGTCGCGGGCAAAGCGGATGATATCGTGTGGCGTGAAGGCCAGGCTGCCGATGACGGTCTTTTTGTGCCCGGCGTAGAATTCTTCCATCGTCATCATCAGCCTTGTTCCTTCTCGCGGCAACGAAAGAGAACCGAGCACTCGGAGACCGTGACCGGCTCGCCGCGTTGGTTCATGAGTTCGTTGCGGAACTTGACGATGCCGAGACCGGGGCGCGACTTCGACCTCCGGGCTTCGACAACGAGGCTGAAGCCGGAAAGAACGTCGCCGGCGATAACCGGTTTCTTCCAGTCCATGAAGTCGATGCCGGGCGATCCTTGCGATGACGAATCGCCCATGAAAGCGTCGAGCATCATGCGCATGCCGATGGCGCTGGTGTGCCAGCCAGAGGCGGCAAGACCACCGAGAATGCTGCGTTTTCCGGCCTCTTCATCGAGATGCATCGGCTGCTGGTCGAACTCGCTGGCAAAGGCGATCATTGTCGCCGGCTTCAACTCGACCGGTTGGTATTCGAAACGTCGCCCTTCGGAAAAATCCTCGAAATACAGCATGCGCATTTGTCCCATCTGATTGCCGCCGCATTACGTACTGCATTCTTTTCCAAATCGGAATCGAATTGCGCGGGCCGGCCCCGCAGGTTTTTGGACCGGGGTCGAGGCAATTTCCAGGTTGCGCCTGCCGGATCTTCATGCAACCACCTGTCTCGGCGTCGCATTCGCCGGCGCCTTTTGAGGAGCAACCGTGACCGAACTGAACAGAGCGCTCGCACGCGCTGCCGATAAGGGGATCATCTCCGCCCATCAGGTGGGCGATCTCGAAGCCTATCTTGCCGAACGCGGCTTTGGCTTCGGCCCCGTACCCGCTGATATCGCTGCCGACAAGGCTGATGCCGCACTGGATGGTCAAACGGCCGAGGACAGCGAGCAGCCCCGTTTCATCCGAGGCTTTCACGATATCCTGATCACGATCGGTGTCGTCGTCGTCCTCATCGGCCTGTGGGGCCTGGGTGGTCCGATCATCACGCTGCCGGTCATTCTCGTGCTTGCGGAAATTCTCGTGCGCCGCCAGCGATTGGCCTTGCCTTCGGTGGCTTTGACGCTTGCGCTTGTACATTGGGTCGGGACGACGTTGCTGCATTTCGTCAGCGATCAGGCCGATACCTGGAAGCCGCTGATCTATGCGCTCGCTTATCTGTCGGCGTTTCCGATCCCGCTCGCCTTGTTCTACTGGCGCTACCGCGTTCCGCTGGCATTAGCCGGCCTGGTCCTCTCGATTGCCCTGGTCGCCGTGGTCGCGGTCCTTGCGGCCCTTGAAAAGAGCCTGGGGATCGACATTGCCAACGACAACGGCTTTATGCTTTTGCCACTCACCTTGCTTGTCGGCGCGCTCAGCGTCTTTGCGGTTGCCATGCGCTATGACGTCTCGGATCCTCAGCGTGTAACGACGCGCTCGGATACGGCCTTCTGGCTGCATCTGGCTGCGGCTCCGGCGCTGCTCTATTCACTGATGGGACTGGTCTTCCTGACCAATGGTGGCGGGACCTGGTGGGATGGACAGGCCGGGTTCGGCCAGGCGACTGCCGCCATCCTGATCGTCGCGCTGTTCATGCTGGTCGGGCTCGTCATCGACCGCCGCGCCTTCGTCACGTCGGGGCTGTTGTCTCTCGGGGGGGCGATCTGGACCATGCTCAGCCAGGCGGACGCTTCGCTCGACAGCTACGTCTTCGTCGCCTTCGCGGCCGTCGGCGCCACCGTGCTGTTCATCGGCATCTTCTGGCAGAAGCTGCGCCGTATTGTCATCGACCTGCTTCCGGAAACGATGACGGCGCGGTTGCATGCCGCGCCGTAACATCGGGATCTTGATGCGCGCTGCACTGCTGCAGCGCGTCCTGGCCTGCTGATCCCGCGCCTCAGGCGCCGGATCAGAGCGCGCCTTACGTGTTGAAGCGGAAGTGGATGACGTCGCCGTCCTGGACGACGTATTCCTTGCCTTCGTCACGCGCCTTGCCGGCTTCCTTGGCACCGGTTTCGCCACCGAGCGCGATGTAGTCTTCGTAGGCGATCGTATTGGCGCGGATGAAGCCGCGCTCGAAATCGGTGTGGATGACGCCGGCGGCCTGCGGTGCCTTGGTGCCGCGCTGGATCGTCCAGGCGCGGGTTTCCTTCGGGCCGACGGTGAAGTAGGTGATGAGGTCGAGCAGCTTGTAGCCGGCGCGGATCAGGCGGTCGAGACCGGCTTCTTCCAGACCGAGCGCGCCGAGGAACTCCTTGGATTCGTCTTCCGGCAGCTGCGCCACTTCGGATTCGATTGCAGCCGAGATCACAACGCTCTCAGCGCCTTGCGCCTTGGCCATTTCGGCGACGGAGCGGGTGTGCTCGTTGCCGTCGACCGCATCGCTTTCCGCGACGTTGCAGACGTAGAGAACCGGGTGGGCGGTCAGGAGGTTGAGGCCCTGGAGGATGCGCAGTTCTTCGGCGTCGAGCGTCGACAGCAGCGTGCGGACCGGCTTGCCGTCCTGCAGGAGCTTCAGCGAAGCTTCCATGATCGGAAGCTGCGCCATGGAATCCTTGTCCTTGCCGACGGCGCGCTTGCGGGTCTGCTCGGTGCGGCGCTCCAGGCTTTCGAGGTCGGCGAGCATCAGCTCGGTCTCGATCGTCTCGGCGTCGGCGACCGGGTTGATGCGGCCTTCGACGTGGGTGATGTCGTCATCCTCGAAGCAGCGCAGCACGTGCACGACGGCGTCCACTTCGCGGATGTTGGCGAGGAACTGGTTGCCGAGGCCTTCGCCCTTCGACGCGCCGCGCACCAGGCCGGCGATGTCGACGAAGGAGATGCGCGTCGGGATGATTTCCTTCGACTTTGCGATGTCGGCAAGCTTGCGCATGCGTGGATCCGGCACCGCCACTTCGCCGGTATTCGGCTCGATGGTGCAGAACGGGTAGTTCGCCGCCTGGGCGGCCGCCGTCTTGGTCAGCGCGTTGAAGAGGGTGGACTTGCCGACATTCGGCAGTCCGACAATACCGCATTTGAAGCCCATGGGGTCTCGTCCGTATCTTAAAAATTCCGTTGGCGTGGCTATGCGGGAAGGGCGCTTCCCGGTCAAGGGCGGACACCCCGTTCACGGTAAATAAGGGGCTCCGCCCGTTGAACGCACGGCGTGTGGGCTGCATATGCGCTGCGAAATGTGTCGCAAGTAGCTGTGGCAGTGAAGAATGAGAGTGAGCGGGAATGGCGGAGTTGATCGACCAGAAGTTCATGTTTCCGCGCGTGCCGGTCGCCGTCGTCGATATCGGTGACACGCTAGAAGCGCTGCTGATCCGCTCCATGCTGGAGAGCCTCGGCGCTGTCGTCACCCTGCATCTGCCGGGAACGCCTGAGGATTTTCTGACCCTGATCGGCGCCGGTGAAAGCGTGCACCAATATCTCATCATCTGCGGCCACGGCGACGAAAATGGTTTCGTCTTCGGCGATTACATCGACGAGATCGACACGTCGATGCTGGTCGAGGGCAGCCTGCCGCCGCCGGTCGTCGCCGAACACGCGAAGCTCAAGGGCAAGATCGTCCTCAGTACCTGTTGCGAAACCGGCGGCAAAGCCTATGGCGACGCCTTTGCCCTGAAGGGTGACGCTGCCCTTTACATTGCCCCTGATGGCTCGCCGGAGGGCACCGACGCGCCGCTATTCGTGCATTGCTTTTTCCACGCGCTGCTGGCGCGCAAGCAGACGGCGGAGGTGGCGCTAGAGCGGGCACGTTCCTATGACGCGGCGACCAAGATGTTCGTCGGCCATCGGGGGAATGACTGACCTGCGGCAGCGCTGAGAAAGCTGCTTTTGCTTGATCGATGCGCTCGCCCGTAGGATAGTGCGGCTCGCGGTCGTGCCGCCCATTCTGTCATCAACGGGGTGAATTCCGATGAGTGACAACGAGGTTGCCAGAAAAGTCAAAGTGAAGGTCAAGCCGAAGCTCGAACGGCCGAAGCTTTACAAGGTCATGCTGCTCAACGACGACTATACGCCGCGCGAATTCGTCGTCGGCGTGTTGAAGTCTGTCTTTCGAATGAGCGAAGAGGCCAGTTACCGGGTGATGATGACGGCGCACAAGATGGGCACGTCCGTTGTCGTCGTCTGCGCGCGCGACATTGCGGAAACCAAGGCCAAGGCGGCGACGGATCTCGCCAAGGAGGCGGGCTTCCCGCTGCTCTTTACGACCGAGCCCGAGGAATAGGGGGCGTGCGACCCTGCCTTGCCTTGCGCCCGTCCGGACGTGAGACCTTTTCTGAACAATTGCCGGAGACGCCTATGTGTTCTTGTGCAAGCGCAGCGGCTTCGTTGCCTCGCGCGCAATCGTGCCCTTGGCTTCAAGGTCGAGCTGGACGGCCTTCAGCCACCAGCCGGCTTTTGCCCCTTCCGGGAAAAGGCTCTGCGGCAACAGCGGCAGGAGGCGCTCCTTGGCTTCGGCGACCGTGAGCCCGGGGGCAGCCTTTGGCAGCACCGCAAGCAGGGCGTCCCGCATCGCCTCGTACTTCGTCCTGTCGACCCGGTAGCTATGGCCCGGCGAGACGATGTTCTCGATCTCGATCTTGTCAGCCGGAGACGCCATTCATCTCGCCTTTCACATAGTCGATCCTGGGTGCGCGGAAGCCCATGGCAGCCCAGGCGGTCAAAAGCCGCCACATGAACCGGCCGGAATGGGTGTTGTAGCTCGGCAGGGCGTCGGTGAATTCCACACCGGGCCTGCGGTCCCTTGTCATGGTTCGCATTTCCAGCGGCGGCTGATCGCCGGGCTCGAAACGCTGATTGTAGACGCTCAGCCAATGGCCGCCCTTGAACTCCAGGAACATGGCGGCGTTGCAGCAGCGCGCGATCACCCTGCGCGTCGTCGCCTTGGGCGTCAACCGGTGTGCCGCGAGCAGGTCGCTGCCGCGGATGCAACGAAGTCTGTCCTTCCGGTAGAGCGCAAAGCGTGTCGAGCCGTCGGCCTCCAGCACCGGCGAGGCTTCTGGCAACGCCTCGATCTGCTCGCCGGCGGCGCGGCAACTGGTGCAGTAGCAGGCGGCGCCGACGATCGGTTCGCCGACGGCTTCAAGCGCGACCTGCCCGCAGCGGCAAGCGGCGATCCGAACTTTTCCATGCGGTTTGGTCATGACCTCTTTCTCCGATGTCATCTCGCTAACTAGACTGTACCGTCCAGTTTGATTTGTCAATCCAGCTGGCCTATCCTGTCTCGCCGGTGATTTGACGATGTGCGGGAAGGGCAGGGAACAGGATTGAGCAATGGCGCAAAGACGCGCATGGAGCGCACCCGCAAGCAGATCGTGGCGGCGGCCAGCGATCTTTTCCTCAAGCACGGCTTTCTCGGCACAAACATGGACGAGATCGCGGCGACCGCCGAGGTGTCGAAACAGACCGTCTATGCGCATTTCCAGAGCAAGGAGGCGCTGTTTCTGGAAGTCGTGCGCAGCATGACCGGCGGGGCCGGAGACGAGTTCCAGGAACAGGTTGCCGATCCGATTGGCGACGAGCCGATAGAAGCGTTCCTACTCGATTACGCCACCCAGCTGCTGACGATCGTGATGACGCCGCGACTGATGCAGGTGCGGCGTCTGGTGATTGCTGAGGTTGAGCGATTTCCTGAGCTTGGCCAGGCGCTGCACGAGCGCGGGCCGATGCGGTCGATCAAGCGGCTCGCGGCCGCCTTTGCCCGCTACAGTGAAAAGGGGGACCTCAAGGTGCAGGATACGCATGTGGCCGGCGCCTTCTTCAACTGGCTGGTCATGGGCGGGCCGGTGAACGACGCGATGCTTCTGGGCGACGGCGCCATCCCGGCGCCGGAGACATTGCAGGCTCACGCAAAGGAAGCCGTCCGGATCTTCCTTGCGGCCCACAGGGCGGTTTAGCCGTTCAATTCGGTCGGCGTTTGCGGGCGCTTCCCGGGCGGCATCGCGGCGGACGTCAGGGTGCCGTGTCTGCTGAGGACGACGCATTCCACCACCTGAGCACCCGCATCGCCTTGAGTGTGATCCACTCGGAGGGTTTGTCCGGCCCGTCGTCGACGGCAAACCACACCCGCCCGCGCGGGCTCCAGTCCAGCGGCCAGGTGCCATTCTCCAGGCGGCGCGAACAAAGATGATCGATCGCGTCGCCGAGGCGCGGATCGGGCTTGGCGCCGGTCAACAGTGCCGACGCGCGAAAATAGTCGAGCGCGCGCAGGATGTCGTAATGCCAGCGGCTCGGATGGCAGAGGCACAGGAAGCGCTTGTCCGCGGGCTCGCCGGTGCCCAGACGATGAAAGAGGCGACGCTTGAGCAAATAGTCCTCGCCGGTCCGGCGTGCTTGGCGCGAGTGCTGCGTGCCGCCAGTTGCTTTCTCGAACTCCAGCAATCCTTCGAGCACGTTGATGGTGCTGGCGAAGGACGAACAGGTTGAGCCGTTGATGCGCTCGCAGTTCCAGCCACCGTCGCCCTGGCGCTCGTTGACGAGCCTTTCGACGATCGGTGTGACGTCGACGCCGAAATAGGCGCCGTCAGCGACCGTCCGGCCGTTGATGCACTCTTCGATCTCGCCCTGCCAATAGGGTTGGCCACCTTCGTCCCAACGGGAATTGGCGCCGATCAGTGCGACCGTTCGCCTGGCGCGTTCCGTTGAGGGGTCGAGACCGAATTCCCGGAGCTGCGACAGTGAAAAGCATGTCGCGGTCCAGGGCTGGCCGCGCTCCGACCATTCGTGCTCATCGAAATCGGCAGGGATGAAGGCGCCGCCGTCCCATTGCCCGTCGGCGTCCTGATGGGAAAGAAGCCGTGCACCCCAGCCTTCGGTCTCCACCTTCGCCCTTTCGGCCCGCCATTCAGGCTCGGGAGCGTCGAGCAGGTCGCGCATGACCTGCCAGCGGATCGACGGATCCGAAGCGAGAAGCCAGTCAATCACCGGGTCGGTCACGGGGCGTGCTCCAGGCTCGCGTGGACGGGCCGGTCCTCAAGGCCAGCCAGTCGCAAACTAGTGCGCCTCCTGGAAATGGAAAGTCAGTCGCTCTTGGAGCCGAACATCTTCTTCAGCATGTCGGCCATCGGACCGGTTGCTGGAAGCTTCTTCGGTTGGGCGGAATTGCGCGCCTGATGGATATGCGACTGGGCGCCCTGCTTCTTCGGGGCCTCGGGCTTTTCCGCCTCCGGCTTGCCGCCGGTTGCGAGCGCGATCTTGTTGAGGAGTTGGGAATCCTCGCCGCGCACCAGCATGTCGGCATTGTCGGCGATGGCGTCGAGCAGCGGCACCAGCCAGGCCTGGTCGGCCTTGGCGAAGTCGCCGAGCACGTGGGCGTGCACGAGGTCCTTGACGCCAGGATGGCCGATGCCAAGCCGCAGGCGGCGATAGTCCTTGCCGCAATGGGCATCGATCGACTTGATGCCGTTGTGGCCGCCATGGCCGCCGCCGACCTTGATGCGCGCCTTGGCGGCCGGCAGGTCGAGCTCGTCATAGATGACGGTGATGTCCTTCGGCTGCAGCTTGTAAAAGCGCATGGCCTCGCCGACGGACTCGCCGGACAGGTTCATATAGGTCTGCGGCTTGATCAACAGCACGCGTTCGCCGGCGATCTCGCCCTCGGCGATCTCGGCCTTGAACTTCTTCGACCAGGAAGAAAAGCCGTGCCGGCGATGAATGACGTCGACGGCCATGAAGCCGATATTGTGCCGGTTGGCGGCATATTTCGAACCTGGATTGCCAAGTCCTGCGATGATCAACATGGTGCTACGCGTTCATGATTTCGGGTTGGTGCCATCCAAAGACATCGCACCTGCCGGAAGTCAACGCCTATTTCTCCGCCTGCAGGCTGGCATTCGGCGTCAGACCATACTGCTTGAAGATCGCGTCCTGGGTGCCGTTGCCGATCAGACGGTCAAGTTCATGCTGCATGCGAGCGATGACGTCGCGCGGCATGTCGCGGTGGCAGGCAATGCCGTAGAGCTTGCCCTCAAGCACCAGCGCGGCCTCCACCGGCTTGCCCTCGGCGCGCATGCTCTGGAAGGTCTTCTCGGACGTCATCAGCAGATCGACGCGCCCGGCGATCAGCTTCTTCAGGCTCGAGTCGAGGCTCGCCGCATAGTCGATCTTCGGAAACGCGTGCTCGCGCAGATAGGATGCGGAGAAGTCCTCGCGCTGGGTCCCGATGGTGAATCGGCGGGCATCCTCGAGCGATTGCGGCGCGATGTTCGAGCCGGCATGGCGAACCATGATCATGTGGTCGATCAACAGCGGCTCGACCCAGTGGAACTTCTTGTCGCGCTCGGCGTCGTGACCGGTCGTAAAGACGCAGTAGGCCGGATCGGTTTCAGCCAGCATGAAGGCGCGAGCCCAGGGCAGGACCTCGATTGTGTAAGGCCGGTCCAAGCGCTCCATGATCCGCTTGACCTGATCGACGGCAGCACCACTCGGGCCATTCTCGGTGGAAAAATTGTAGGGCGGATATTCCTCGGTCACGAACTTGATCGTCTGAGCGTCGGCCGTCGCGGAGAGACCGAGAAATAATGCCAGCGTCAGCGCCTTCACGTCCGTTTCTCCTTCTTTGCCCGTGGCCTGTGGCCCGGCGGTGTTGCCGCCGAACCGCGTTCCTCAGGGTATCCAATTCCGGCCTTTGCTTGCGCTGCCGGCAAACGTCATCATGCCCGCATGCCGGTCATGGCAGGGGTTTTTGCCTCCGAGTCGCTTTCGAGCATCACCAGCATGCTGTCGATCGGCATCGGCCGGCTGAAAAGATAACCCTGACCGCAATCGACGCCAAGCTTGCGCAAGAGCTGCCACTGCTCTTTCGTCTCGATGCCTTCGGCAACGACGGTGCAGCCCATCTGGTGCGAGATGGTGCGGATGCCCTTGATCAGCATCCGGCTCTTGCGGCGGACATCGGCGGTGCCGGAACTGAGTGAACGGGTAAACGACTGGTCGACCTTGACGATGTCGACCGGGAAGCGGTTGAGGTAGCTCAGCGACGAATAGCCGGTGCCGAAGTCATCGAGTGCGATGCGGCAGCCGAATTCGTTGAGCTGTTTCAACACCGAGTGGACCTCCGGGTTGTCGAGCATCAGCACGGCTTCGGTGATCTCGACGACGATCCGGCTCGGCGAGATGTGGTGCTTCAAGAGCAGGGCGGCGAGCTTGTGCGGCAGTGTCAGCTCGAACTGCAGCGGCGAGAAGTTCACGGCCAGATAGGTGTCCTGGGTCCCGTCCAGCTTGGAGATCGCTGCGAGATGGCAGATTGCCTTTTCGAGGATGCGGTCACCGATGCGGGCGATGGTGCCGGTCTCTTCGGCAATGCCGATGATCTTGCCGGGGGGCATCAGGCCCTTTTCCGGGTGGTTGAGGCGCATCAGCGCCTCGAAACCGGCGATCTGGCCGTCGGCGAGGCTGACGATCGGCTGCAGCCAGGCTTCGAAATGGTCATCTTTCAGGCCGGCTTCGATGCACTGTTCGATCTCGTGGCGCTCGCGCGAGGCGTCGAGCATGCTGCCGTCGAACAGCTGCAGCCCGTTCTTGCCGTCGTGCTTGCGCGCATACATCGCCATATCGGCCTTCAGCAGCAGGTCGGAGGCGTTTTCGGCATGGGTCGGATAGACGGCAACGCCGACGCTGGCGCTGACGAAGAGTTCGTTGCCGGCAATCGGCATCGGTTCATGGAGGGCCGCAACGATGCGTTCGCCGATCTCGGTCGCAAGGGCCGCTGCATCCGAGTTCGAAAGCAGGATGGCGAATTCGTCGCCGCCGAGCCGGGCCATGATGTCGCCGGGCTGCAGCGACGCGTGGATGAGCTCCACCGTATGGCGCAGCACCTCATCGCCGGCCGCATGACCGAAATTGTCGTTGATCCATTTGAACCGGTCGAGGTCGATGAACAGGCAGCCGAGCTGCATGCCGCACTCGTCGGCCTGCTTGATCGCCTCGTCGAGCGCGGCCTCGAAACCCTGCCGGTTGAGCAGGCCGGTCAGGTGGTCGGTGATCGCCTGGGTGTGGTTGCGGCTTTCCGCCTGCTTCAGCGCCGTGACGTCGGTCATGACCGAGAGCGACAGGCTGCTTTCGCCGGTTGCGTTCGTTTCCTGGATGAGCACGGTCATCGCGTCGCCGTCCGCCTTGCGGAAGGGGACCGTGACTTCGCGGATCGCATGATCGCCGACGGCAATCGTCTTGGCCTGGCTGCGGTAGGTCTCGTGCCAGTGGGTATCGATGAAGTCGATGAAGTCGCGGCCGATGACGTCGTCGCGGTCGTAGCCGGTCGCCAGCAGCCAGTAATCGCTGACCGCAAGCAGCCGGCCATCGACGTCGAGGGAAAACAGCATCGCCGGCGTCAGGTTATAGATGTCGGTGACGCGTTCGTGGGCGCTCTTGAGTTCGGTCTCCTCGCGCTCGAGCCGGTCCTGCATCTCGTTGAAGTTGGCGGCGAGCGCGCCCATTTCGTCGTCGGAGGTCCAGTCGACGCGGTGACGCGAGCCGAGCCGGCGGGTGGCCTCGATCGCTGCGGTCAGCCGCATCAGCGGGCGCATGACGGTGAAGCGGTTGCCGACGAGCGCTGCGGCAAAGACGATGGCGACGGCAAAAAGCAGGATGGCAAGGATCGCCAGTTCGTCCTTGCTGAACTGCGACAGCAGGCCGGGTGTCGGGACGCGCACCTCGATGCGGCCGATCTCTTTCAGTCCGTCGACCGACTGGTAGGAGATCGGCAGGCTGAGGATGCGATCGTTGGTGGAGGTCATAGCGCCGCCGAGCGGCATCTGCGCGAGGATCGAGCCGGTCTGGTCGCGCACCGTGACGGACAGAATGTCGGTGCCGTTGATCAGCGAGCGGGCGATGTGCTTGATGCCGTCGCTGTCGAAGTCCCAGATCGGCTTGCCGAGCGCTTCGGCGCTTGCGGCCATCAGCAGTTCGGTGTTGTGCAGCCGTTCGCGGGCGATTCGATCGCCGGAAATGCTCAGGAAGAGGACGAGAAGCGGGGCAATGAAGACAAGCATCGCGCCGCAGACGATCGCAATAAACCGGTTCTCCACGGAGTGCATCATTGGACGCACGCCTTAGAAGGTGTTGCCACGCATGTCATTTCGGATTCTCTTTAAGATCTTGCCCACGGTTTCCCCGCAGCAAGAACATCATCAAATCCTTAAATGTTGCTGAAATCGCTACATGATAAATCATGAGGCGAGGCGGAGCGGTTGTTTATGGCGGCTCGGGTGCCAACAATGCAGAAAGCCCGCCCCGCGTGAGCGGGACGGGCTTTCCGTCAAGGGTGGAAAGACCGGCGCCGGGCCGGTCATCGGCAACCGGATTAGGCTTCTGCGTCGCCTTCGGCTTCTTCCTTCACGCCACCAGCCGGAGCAACGATCGTTGCAACGGTGAAGTCGCGGTCGGCGATGACCGGGGTCGCGCCCTTCGGCAGCTTGATGTTGGAAATGTGAACGGCGTCGCCGACCTTGAGGCCGGAGAGGTCGACGCTCAGGAATTCCGGAATGTCGTTGGCCGAAACGTTCAGCTCGACTTCGTGGCGAACGATGTTGAGAACGCCGCCAGCCTTGAGGCCCGGGGACTTCTCTTCGTTTTCGAAGTGAACCGGAACTTCGACGGTAACCTGGCTGTCCTTGGAGACGCGCAGGAAGTCGACATGCATGGTGAAGTCACGGACCGGATCCAACTGGTAGTCCTTCGGCAGGACGCGGATCTTTTCGCCGTTGACGTCGATGGTCGCGACGGTGGTCATGAAACCGCCGGCGTGGATCTTCATCGTCACTTCCTTGGTGGAGAGTGCGATGGAAACGGGGGCCTGCTTGTCACCGTAGATGACAGCCGGGATAAGACCGTTGCGACGAAGTTCACGGGAGGACCCCTTACCAACCCGTTCGCGCGTCTCGGCCTTGAGCTCATAAGTTGCGTGGCTCATGGGTAGACCTTTCTGTGTCTAATGCTGGAGAGTTCATCCGCCAGGCGGAAGAACCGAAGCCGCAAGGGCTTCATCCGCGTTGCCTCCAAGGGTGTCTACGCGGACGGGCGCTCCATAGACGAGATCACCCGCAAATGCAAGCTTTGCCGCGGTTTTAAACCATGTGGCGCAAACGAGCACGGCAGTTTTGAGGAAGCGGCACGTGCCAATTCAACAAGTGAAGGCGTGTCGTGCCCGCGTCGCGCTCAAGCCTTCTTCCGAGTGAACCGCGCCAGCGCCAGCATCAGACCGCCAGCGATCAGGCCCCAGAAGGCGCCCGAGACACCACCGAAGCTGACACCGGAGGCCGTCACCAGGAAGGTGATCGCGGCAGCTTCGCGCGTCTTGGCTTCGGTGAAGGCTGCCATGGCGGAGCCGGCAAAGGCGCCGACGAGCGCAAGGCCCGCGACCGCCTCGATCAGCACCGATGGCGCAAGGCTGACAAAGGTGGTGACGGCACCGGCCAGCAGGCCGAAAATGACGTAGAAGACACCGGCGTTGATCGTCGACCAGTAGCGTCTTGCCGGGTCCGGATGACTGTCGATCCCGGCGCCCATGGCGGCGGTGATGGCCGCCAGGTTGACGGCATGGCCACCAAATGGCGCGCTCAGCATCGAGAAAAGACCGGTCGTTGCAAACAGCGGGCCGGGGGTGGGGTTGTAGTTGTTGACCTTCATGACGGCGATGCCGGGAATGTTCTGCGAGGCCATGGTGACGATGAACAGCGGCAAGGCGATGCTGATCATCGCCGGCATGGTGAAGGCGGGCATCACGAGTTCCGGACGCGGCACCAGCGCCGAAGACAGGTCTGCCAGGGCGCCGGCCGGCATCTCGACACCGAAGGCTATGACAAGCACGAAGGCGAGGAGGGCAGCCGGCACGGCATAGAGCTTGTTGACACTGCCGACGATCGCCCAGGCAAGCAAGATCGGCAGGCCGAAGAGCGGGTTGAAGCCGATCGCCTTGACCGGCGCAAAGCACAGGCTGAGCAGGACGCCGGCGAGCATGGCGTTGGCAAGGGCGGTCGGAATGGACGAGACCATGCGGCCAAGCGGCTTCCACAGGCCGGCGATGACGATCAGTAGCCCGCAGACGAGGAAGGCGCCAACGGCCGCATTGAAGCCACCTTCCACCACGCCGGAACTGGCGAGAAGGGCAGCACCCGGCGTGGACCAGGCGATGCTGACCGGCAGCCGCGTGGCCGCGCTCAGGATGACGGCGCACACACCCATCGAAATCGACAACGCCATCAGACCGGACGCGGCCTGGGCTTCGCTGGCGCCGACGCCACCGAGGCCGTGCAGCACGACGGCAAACGAACTGGCAAAACCGACGAAGGCGATCAGCAAGCCCATGAACAGGCTCTGGAGCGAAAAGTCACGAAACATGGCGGCAACCGGTTGTTGTGGGAAGTCGTCGGCAATTCACTGCGTTTGCCTGCAGCGATCTTCGAACGGCTGCATGCTTCTGCCTAAATCAGCTTGGATTTAAGAAAGCATGCAGTAGCACATTCCGTTGCGCTGTCGATATCGGCTGCGTGATGCAACCATGAAACGCGGTGATGCGTGAGCGGTACGGTACCTTCGTCTGGCTGGACCTTAGCTGATATCGATGGCTATAGTGGCGCCCATCGTGGAACGGCTGCTTGGGAGATCGGCCGGATCCGCCGTCGCCGGACGACGCTTCAGGGAGGAAGCCGATGCCTGCCGTCAGAGACCATTCGGATCACGTCTACAGGGTTGCGCATCAGCCATCGGCCGCGGCCAGCTCACCGGTTGCCGCTTCCTGGCGTCGCTGCATGACCCTGCACGGACTGGCACCGGAAGACGCGCGAACGCCGCTCCGGCTGGCCGACAGCGCGTTTCGCGCCGCCCGCGAACGCTCGGGCGAATTGGTGGCGGAAGCCGGCATCGAACTCGACCGGCTGTTTGCGACCGTTGGCAGGGCAGGGTGCTGCCTGCTCTTGACCGATGATCAAGGCGTGGCGCTGGAGCGGCGCGGCGCTGTTGGCGATGACGCCGAGTTTCGCGGCGTTGGGCTCTGGTCGGGCACGGTCTGGAGCGAAGCGAGCGTCGGTACCAATGGCATCGGCACGGCGCTCGCCGACGAGCGCGCCGTCGTCATTCAGCGTGACCAGCATTTCCTCAGCCGCAATATCGGCCTCAGCTGCGCGACCGCTCCGATCCGCGATCACCGCGGCCGGATGGCGGCGGCGCTTGACATTTCCACCTGCCGCGACGATGCCTCCGAAGTCACCATGTCGCTCCTGTCTCAAGCCGTTCGTGACGCGGCGGGGCGCATCGAAGCCGGCCTGTTCCGCCGTGCCTTTGCCGGAGCAAGGATCGTGCTCGTGCCGGTCGACCGGGCCGGTCCGGCGCTGCTTGCGGTCGATCGCGATGATCTCGTTCTCGGCGCGACGCGCGCGGCGCGGCAATGGCTCGATCTCGACGACAAGCGCATCGCGAGCGGTGTTCCGGCCTCTGACCTTCTGCGAGAAGGCACATCCGGCGACGGTGCCGAACTTCCCGACGCCGAGCGCGCCGCGCTTCGCCGCGTGCTTTCCCGCGCCAACGGCAATGTGTCGATGGCTGCCGAGCTGCTCGGCATCAGCCGCGCCACGCTTTACCGCAAGATGAAGCGGCTCCAGGTCAACTGACCGTTTCGTGCGTCTCTGGATTGCCCCTCTCCTCGGGTTTAACCCGAGCACCAACCCTGTCCCTCAGGCGGGGAGAGGGGGCGAGGTTTGCGGCTGGCTTCGTCGTCAGCGATTGCGTCGGCGTTTCTTGCGACGAGCGGATGCCATGAGTCTCCTTCGCCCCGCTTTCGGGGAAAAGGTCCCGGCAGAGGGATGACGGGCAGCTTCCGACCGTCTCCGGTGCGCGCTTGCTGCATTGCAGCACAGTAGCTGACGCCTGCTTGTCTCAATTCTGAAACAGATCGCGTCGCGGGCGATCGCGCCTGACTATCGAAGACAACCGATCCGCCTCACGCTCCTTCCACAGCTTTAGTTGCTGGTTCTCAGGGAGGAATGACCATGCTGCATCAGAAGATCGTCGAAAGCCCGTTCAAGCAGAAGTACGGCAACTTCATCGGTGGCGAATGGCGCGAGCCGGTGGCCGGGCGCTACTTCGACAACACGACGCCGGTGACCGGCGGGGTGCTCTGCCAGGTGGCGCGTTCGGACGCCGCCGATATCGAGCTGGCGCTCGATGCGGCGCATGCGGCGCGCGAGAAATGGGGCCGGACGTCTGCCGCAGAGCGCTCCAACATCCTGATGAAGATCGCCGGCCGCATGGAGGACAATCTCGAGCTGCTCGCTCGCGCGGAAACCTTCGACAACGGCAAGCCGATCCGCGAGACCATGGCGGCCGACATTCCGCTCGCCATCGACCATTTCCGTTACTTCGCCGCTTGCATCCGCGCCCAGGAAGGTTCGATCGGCGAGATCGATCACGACACCGTCGCCTATCATTTTCATGAGCCGCTCGGCGTCGTCGGGCAAATCATCCCTTGGAACTTCCCAATCCTGATGGCCGCCTGGAAGCTCGCGCCAGCGCTTGCCGCCGGCAACTGCGTCGTCCTCAAGCCGGCGGAACAGACGCCAGCTTCGATCCTCGTTTGGGCCGACCTCGTCGGCGATCTTCTGCCGCCGGGCGTGCTCAATATCGTCAACGGCTTCGGTCTCGAAGCCGGCAAGCCGCTCGCCACTAGCCCGCGCATCGCCAAGATCGCCTTTACCGGCGAGACGACGACCGGCCGGCTGATCATGCAATATGCCAGCCAGAACCTCATTCCGGTGACGCTGGAACTCGGCGGCAAGTCGCCGAACATCTTCTTTGCCGACGTGCTGGCCGAGGATGACGACTATTTCGACAAGGCGCTCGAAGGTTTTGCCATGTTCGCGCTGAACCAGGGCGAGGTCTGCACCTGCCCGAGCCGCGCGCTGGTCCAGGAAAGCATCTATGACCGGTTCATGGAGCGGGCGGTGAAGCGGGTCGAGGCGATCCGCCAGGGCAATCCGCTCGACAGCGCCACGATGATCGGCGCGCAGGCGTCGAGCGAACAGCTCGAAAAGATCCTCTCCTATATCGACATCGGTAAGCAGGAGGGCGCAGAGGTCTTGACCGGCGGCGGCCGCAACGTGCTCGAAGGGGAGCTTGCCGAAGGCTTCTACGTCAAGCCGACGGTGTTCCGCGGTCACAACAAGATGCGGGTGTTCCAGGAGGAAATCTTCGGGCCCGTCGTCTCGGTCACCACCTTCAAGACCGAGGCCGAGGCACTGGAGATCGCCAACGACACGCTCTACGGCCTCGGCGCCGGGGTCTGGAGCCGCGACGCCAACCGTTGCTACCGCTTCGGCCGTGAGATCCAGGCGGGCCGTGTCTGGACCAATTGCTACCACGCCTATCCGGCGCATGCGGCCTTCGGCGGCTACAAGCAGTCCGGCATCGGCCGCGAGACCCACAAGATGATGCTCGACCACTACCAGCAGACCAAGAACATGCTGGTGAGCTACAGCCCGAAAGCGCTCGGTTTCTTCTGATCGGGTTCTGCCTTCCCCGCCGCTGGGGAAGGCAATACGGGCAGGTTTGGAAGGCATTCTCCGCCTTTCCTTCTTGCTCGACCGAAGGCTGAGGCGTGCTCTCCACCCGCGCCTCAGCCGAACAGTGCCAAATGATGCGCATTGGGGCAGGGAGATTTGTCATGTCTGCCGAGACGATGGGAACCGACGGGATCAACGAGCCGCGTGTGCTTGCAACGGCGGCGGCGCTCGATTTCATCGCCGAAATTAGGCGCGATCATCCAGACATCCTGTTTCATCAGTCCGGTGGCTGCTGCGACGGCTCTTCGCCAATGTGTTACCCGGCGGATGATTACATCGTTGGCGACAACGACGTGAAGCTGGGCGAGATCGGCGGCGTGCCGGTCTATATCAGCGCCAGCCAGTTCGAGGTGTGGAAGCACACCCAGTTGATCATCGATGTGGTGCCGGGACGGGGCGGGATGTTCTCGCTCGACAACGGCCGCGAGAAGCGGTTCCTCACGCGGTCGCGGCTGTTCGGTGGTGGCGAGGCCTGCGCCGTGGTCCTTCGCGGGCGTTGAAGTGGCGGGTCAGCCGCTGGGGCGAGCATTCGGGACCTGACGGTACCTCCCCACAACGCAAAACGCCGGCGCTTTGGCGCCGGCGTTTTTTAATGCTTTGTCGCGTTAGGAACGACCTTAGTCGAAGAGGCTCGAAACTGACTCTTCCTGGCTGGTGCGGCTGATGGCTTCGCCAAGCAGGCCAGCCGTCGTGATCACCCGGATATTGTGGGCAGACTGGACGGCCGTGGTCGGCTGGATCGAGTCGGTGATGACCAGTTCCTTCAGCATCGACGAGGTGACGCGGGCAACCGCGCCGCCGGAGAGAACGCCGTGGGTGATGTAGGCGGTAACGCTGGTGGCGCCATTCTTCAACAGTGCTTCAGCGGCGTTGCAGAGCGTGCCGCCGGAATCGACGATGTCGTCGATCAGCAGGCAGTCCTTGCCCTTCACGTCGCCGATGACGTTCATGACTTCGGATTCACCCGGACGGTCGCGGCGCTTGTCGACGATGGCCAGCAGACAGTCGAGGCGCTTGGCAAGCGCGCGGGCGCGAACCACGCCGCCGACGTCGGGCGAAACGACCATGACGTTCTTCAGGTCGTAGTTTTCCTTGACGTCGCGGGCCAGGATCGGGATCGCATAGAGATTGTCGGTCGGGATATCGAAGAAGCCCTGGATCTGGCCGGCATGAAGATCAAGCGTGAGCACGCGGTCAGCACCCGCTTCGGTGATCAGGTTGGCGACGAGCTTGGCGGAGATCGGCGTGCGCGGACCGGGCTTGCGGTCCTGGCGGGCGTAGCCGAAGTAGGGAAGCACGGCGGTGATGCGGCGGGCGGAAGAGCGCCGCACCGCGTCGATCATGATGAGCAGTTCCATCAGGTGATCGTTGGTGGGGAAGGAGGTCGACTGGATGATGAAGACATCCTCGCCGCGCACGTTTTCGCCGATCTCGACGAAGATTTCCTGATCGGCGAAACGGCGTACCGTCGCTTTGCCGAGAGGCAGGTTGAGATAGTTGCAGATCGCTTCGGCCAGGAGCCGGTTCGAATTGCCTGCGAAAACCTTCATTGACGGACCGCCTTGAGCTGGCGCGGTCACCGTCCGGTACTTTTCCGGGAGCGGTGTGTTCCGCGCAGATTCCGAGAGCCATTCCAATCGCGGACATTCTTTGCGGATGGCCGCCGTTCAGAGCTGATCGGCCGCTTTTTAGCGAGACTGAACTTGAATGCAAGGGGAATGCTGCGCCGCGAAGGCCAATATCCTAAAAACTTTGTGTTCAACCGGCCTGAGATTGCCGCCATTCGAGATAGGCGTCGATGGTTTTCGTCGCAATTCCCTGCATGGTTGCCGCCGGCACGCCACTCCACAAGTCCGTGCCGCCGCCAGGTACCGAGTCCTGCCCCTGGATGCGATGCAGCCGGTTGCCGCCGCCGTCGAGCACGTCCCAGACATAGACGATGGTGGTCTTGTCGCCGTCCTTTAGTGCCGAGAAGTAGCCCTTGAGGATGTGTTCGCTGCTGGCGTCACCCGAGCCCTTGATCGTAAGGCCGCGGGCGCGCGCATCGGCGCCGAGCTGCTTGGAGAGCGGCGTCACCGCCTGAACCGGCGCCCCGATGATCGGCAGGAAGCGGATCGTGCCGCTCGCAACGGCACTTGCCTTCGGCAATGCGGCGACATCGGGCTGGCTTTGCAGCTCTTCGGCAGCGGCGGCCGCCTGCTGGACGGGTGTGTGTTGGACTGGCGCCTCTTCGACAGGTGCCTGACGGCTCTGGATCGTGTTCTGGACGGGCTCGGAGCCGGCGGCAAGCCGGCTTGCCTGCGCCTCGAAGGTGCCGGCCGGATCGGTATAGGTCGCGTCGCCCGTCGCGTAGGCGGTCGGTGTGTTCGAGGGAGCCGGCTGCGGCGAGTAGGCGGTGGTCTGGCTGACCGGCACGCGCTGGACCGGTGCGACCGCCGTCTGGTTCGACATCGCATCGAGGTCGGATTGCGTCACCGGCGGCGAGCGAAAGGTTCCCGCGCCGACGTCGACCTGCGGCGTCAGCATGTCAGTGCTGTTGCAGCCGGCGAGCGCAATGACGAAGCCAAGGCTGGCGATGGGCGTTGAAAGCTTTCGCATGCTCAAACCGTCCGTTTCTTCGCGGCAGTTCTCCCCGGTCCTTTCATTGTTTCGTTGAAACCGTGAAAGGGCCTGGAACCATGCAATTCCGGACGGAAAGCCGTTTCGAAACCTTGCCGGAATTGCCCTAAACCGTCTCCTGTTCAGTCAATTCACAACAAGTCTAGGCGGATTTCCCTAAGCAGAGATGAAGTCGAGCCCATAGCGCGACAGCGCGCGCGGCGTGTCTGTGGTGGTGAGGTAGGTCTGGCCGAGCGTCATGGCCGTGCCGCTGTCGGAATCCATGATGATCATGTGCACGAACAGCGACATGTTCGGTTCTATCTCCTGCGGGTTGCCGAGGTGGAACATCTGGTGCTCCATCCAGGAGGGCGAAAAGCGGGCGCCGAGCGAGTAGCCGCAGGCGTTCAGCCGGTGGCGGGCAAGGCCGCGCTCGTCCATGATCCTGGCATGCATGTCGAACACGGTACCGAAGGTGTTGCCGGGGCGCAGCACCATCTCGATCGCCTGGATCGTCTCGCGGCAGGCGCTGTAGAGTTCGCGGTGGCGGTTGGTGGGTTCGCCGATGACGACGGTGCGCATCATCGCGGCGTGGTAATGCGCGCTGACGCCGGCCCATTCCAGCGTCAGCTGGTCCTGGCTGTCGAGCAACCGGCGGCCGGCCTTGTAGCGGCACAAAAGGGCATCGGCGCCGGAGCCAATGATGAATTCGTTGGCCGGATAGTCGCCGCCGCCGGCAAGGATCGTGCCCTGCATGGCGGCAAGAATGTCGGCCTCATTGCCGCCGGGGCGAATGAGGGGCAGGGCGGCGTCGAGCGCGTCGTCGGCGAGGCTGGCAGCCTTTTCGACATGGGCGATTTCGCCTTCGCTCTTGATCAGGCGCAAACGGCTGACGAGATGCGAGGCGTCGATCAGTTCGCCGAAGGTCTGGAGCTGGCGGTCAAGCAGCCGGGCGTTGCGACCTGTCATGCCGTGGGTGTCGTATTCGACCCCGATGCGGCAACCGAGCAGGTCGAGCTCGCTCAAGAGATTCTTGAGGTCCATCGTCGGATCGGCATTGGCGCGGTCCACCCAGATCTCGATGCGCTCGATATTCGAGGTGTGGCGGGCCTGGCGCAGGTCTGCCGACCGCGTCAGCAAGACCATCGAGCCGTCTTTCTTCACGACAAGCGTCTGGAAGAAGCAATAGCCGAAGGTGTCGTAGCCGGTCAGCCAATACATGCTTTCCTGGGCAAAGAGCAGCACCGCATCGAGCTTCTCCTCGCGCATCTTCTCCGTCAGCCGCTCCAGGCGGCCTGCATATTCTTCCTGGGCAAATTGAAGCGCCATGTCAGGTCCCCCGTATGCAAATGGCGGAAATCTGTCTGCCGTAGTCTGGCTCCTGCCTGTGGGTCGTCCTGCGATAGGAGAAGAAACGATCCTCGTCGGCATAGGTGCAGATATCGAGATTTTCGGCCGTCACGCCGGCCTCGGTCAACCGCCGGATCGTGAAGGCCGGCAGGTCGAACATCGCATGACCCTCACGGTCCGAAACGTTGAAGTAGGAGGCGTAGTTGCCGTTGGCGGCGACGAAGCGGTCGACGAACTCCGCGCCGACCTCGTAGTTGCGCTTGCTGATCGATGGGCCGAGGCAGGCGACGATACGCTCGCGCCGGGCGCCGAGCGAGACCATCGTCTCGATGGTGCTTTCCAGCACGCCGGTGAGCGCCCCCTTCCAGCCGGCGTGTGCCGCACCGACGACGCTGGCTTCGGCATCGGCAAACAGGATGGGGCCGCAGTCGGCCGAGAGCACGCCGAGCACGATCCCGGGCGTTGCGGTCACCAGCGCATCGGCTTGCGGGCGGGCGCCGTCATAGGTTTCGTCGACCACGATGGCGTCAGGGGAATGGACCTGGTGCACGGTCGCCAGGTGCTCGAGCGGCGCACCGAACCAACGGGCAACACGCGTGCGGTTCTCGTTGACATGGGCGCGATCATCGTTCGAGCCGAGGCCGACATTGAGACCGCGATAAAGCCCTTCAGAGACGCCGCCCTTTCGGGTGAAATAGCCGTGCGCGATCGCCGGACCGACCCTCTCGCCGAAGAGCGAGCTTTGCACGGGGGAGAGCACGGCATCATGCTGCATCGCTATATTCGCCTTTGCTTTCTGAACGATATCAATGGGTTTGGGCGCGCGTCCGGCCCGGCGAATGGCTGCTGACTTGCCGGCGCGATGTTGACCTGCGATGGCAGGGCTGTCAATTCCCGAACGGCAGGGGTGTCGTTCGGCTCGATTAAGTTGGCGCGGGATGCGGGCGGAAAATCCATACGTTTTCCTCATCCCGCTCAGTTCAAGCTTTGGGCCTGCGGAACGGCGACAGGGGCACCGGCGGGCTGCTGACGGCCAGCACCTTGAACAGTTCGCCCATCTTTCCGGCACCCGCGCCGGCGAGCCTTTCCACATCCTGGCGAATGCCTTCCTGCGTCAGCGCATCCTTGTCGCGGCCGAGCGCTGCGGCGCGGTCGAGCAGGCCCAGCCCGACCAGAAAATCGCCCTGATGGGCAAGGCCGTTGATCTGCACATCGTCGGTCTTGGCACGGCGGGCAAGCTGCTCGAAGTCCACATGGCTGGTGAGATCGGCTCGGCCCGGATTGGCGAGCGGCGGATCATATTCATGGTCCATGATTGCCTGCAGCGTGTCGCCATAGCCGGTGGCGAGATGGCCATAGTCGATGATGACGGCGGTGCCGCCGCTGATCTTCAGCCGTTCGCAAAGGGCCGACATCACCGCGTCGCGGGCCGGCGCAATCTCGAAGATCGTGCCTTCGGCAATCCCTTGCGCCGGCGTCGGCAACAGGTCGGGGTCGATGCCGGCGATGCCAGCGGCAAAGGTCAGTTCGTCGTTGGCATCGAGGCCAACCATACGCTCGCGAAAACCTTGCGCCGTGCGCACGAACTGGCGGATCGGGATGGCATCGAACAGCTCGTTGGCGGCAAGCAACAGGAAGCCTTCGGGCAGGGTCTCGAAGCTTGAGTGCCATTCGACCTTGTTGCCATGAGCGGCAAGCGTCTCGGCCTGGATCTTGCGCAGCCTTTCGCTGGTTTCGACGAGGTGCACGCTGGCGGCGGCATAAAGATCGGGCGCAAGCTTGCGCACGACACGCAGCATGTCGGACATCATCGTGCCGCGGCCGGGGCCGATCTCGGCGATCACGGTGCCTTCGGGCTTGCCGTGCTGCTGCCAGGCGTGAACGAGAAAGACGCCGATCATCTCGCCGAAGAGCTGGCTGATTTCCGGTGCAGTGGTGAAATCCCCCTCTTTGCCGAAGGGTTCGTGCACCCGGTAGTAGCCGTGCTCCGGATCCGCCAGACAAAGGGAGAAATAGTCGGTAACGCTGATCGGTCCGTGAGCCTTGATCAGCGCCTTGATCTTGTCGCCAAGTGGTGTCGTCATCAATCCGTCCAGTTAAGCGGTCGCAGCCGCGCGCCGCGCCCTTGCGATCGCCCAAATGCCGGCGAGCGCCATCGGTAGCGAAAGCAGCATGCCCATCGTCAGCCAGCCGCCGGCAAGATAGCCGATCTGGGCGTCCGGTTCGCGGAAGAATTCGACGAAAATACGGCTCATGGCATAGCCAAGCACGAAGATGCCGGTGACGAGGCCGGGGGATTTCAACGCCTGGCGGCGATAGATGAACCAGGCGAGCACGGTGAGCAGAACGAGACCTTCGAGTGCCGCTTCATAGAGCTGGCTCGGATGGCGGGCAAAGGGGCCGCCAGTCGGAAAGACGATCGCCCACGGCATCGACGACAGTCGGCCCCATAGCTCGCCGTTGATGAAGTTGGCGATGCGCCCGAAGAACAGGCCGATCGGCACCACCGCCGAGACGACATCGAACAGGCTCCAGAGCGCAATGCGGTTCTTGCGCGCAAAGATGATCATGGCGAGCGTCGTGCCGAGGAAGCCGCCATGGAACGACATGCCGCCGTTCCATATTTCCAGTGCCCGGATCGGGTTGGCGAGCACGGAACCGAGATCGTAGAAGAGGATGTAGCCGATGCGGCCGCCGAGCACGATGCCGCCCGCCGCCCACAGCAGGAAGTCATCAAGCTGCTGGATCGTCATCGCCGGTGCGTTGTCGCGCCAAAGGGTGGTGTTCGTTGCCAGCCGGCGCGCATAATACCAGCCGATCAGGATGCCCGCGACATAGGCGAGGCCGTACCAATGGATGGCCAGCGGGCCGATCTGGACGATGACGGGATCGATTTCGGGGAAGGGGAGGATGGCGAGGCGGGTCGCTAGCGTTTCCAATTGATTTATCTCGTGCCGGGCCGGTTGTTTCGGCGGAACATGGCGAGCGATTTCCGCCCGGTCAAGGGCGGCGGTAGACGCTACGGAAACAGGCGCGTGAGGAGGGGATGTGATTTTCCTTGCATCCGCCCGCCCATGACCCTACCTGAAACCAAGGACCGCATCGCAGTTGTGAGGCGGCGGCTGAAATGGAGATTCCGACGATGAGCACAGGCGCCAACCGCATTCTCGATGACTTCGCCAAGCTGATGACCGACGCTGCAGGTGCCGCCCAGGGCGTTCGCCGCGAGGTCGAGACCGCCTTCCGGGCGCAGGCCGAACGGACGCTGAATTCGCTCGACGTGGTCAAGCGCGAGGAATTCGAGATGGTCAAGGAAATGGCGATCAAGGCGCGCGAAGAAAACGATGCGCTGCTTGCCCGCATCGAGGCTTTGGAAGCGCGTCTCGCCGAGAGCGGCAAGTAACGCGATTCTGCCGAAATAACGCTGTTTCAGCGTTTTTTACTTCGCCCGCGGACCGATTCCGCGGGCTTTTTGCTGCCGTTAGACCCGGCCGCCGAGGAACGGTGCGTCAGTGGTTAATAAAACCTGAAAAGTTTTCCACCTGTGGACACTGGCAAAAAACCCTTACGGCAGAGTCGGTTAAGCTCTCGCGCTTCATTCAGATGACAACGCCGCCGCGATTGTTCACGGCTATTTTTGGGCCGAGGGGCTGGCAGCCTGACTCCGCCATTATACACTGATTTTAAATGATGATTCGAAACGAACCACGCAAGCTCCGGGCAGGGTAAGTCAGCCAGGATGGATGTGAGTTCAGCAATCATAGTGTGTTTGTAATCGGTGTTGGGTTTGCAGCGTTGCGTCGTGTGAACGTGATGACGCATGCCCATGCCCCACCTATACAGGGTGATGCATGAGCCTTTTGGAAATGGAAGTCGAGCGCCAATCCAACCCGGTCGATATGATCGAGTTCGTGGCTGCCAATAACGACTGGTCGTTCGAACGATCCGGCGAAGACGAAATCGCCATGACGGTCGAAGGCAAGTGGGCGGACTACCACGTTTCCTTCTCCTGGATGGAGGAGTTCGAGGCTCTGCACCTGGCCTGTGCCTTCGATATCAAGGTGCCGGAAAGCCGGGTCAACGAAGTCATCCGGCTGCTGTCCCATATCAACGGGCAGGTGCTGATGGGCCACTTCGACCTGTGGCGTCAGGAGGAAGTGGTGATCTTCCGCCAGTCGCTTCTGCTCGCCGGCGGGGCCGAGCCCACCAATCAGCAGGTCGAGGTACTGCTGTCGAGCGCACTCGACGCTTGCGAATCCTATTATCAGGCGTTTCAATTCGTCGTCTGGTCCGGCATGGACGCGCAGCGCGCGGTCGATGCGGTCCTGTTCGAAACGGTTGGAGAGGCCTGATCATGACCAATGTCGCTTCCGGTCCCATCGTGCTTGTCGGCGCCGGCAATATGGGCGGCGCCATGCTTTCCGGTTGGCTGAAGAGCGGCGTCAACGGCGCTGACGTGCTCGTCGTCGATCCCGGCCCGCCGCCGGCCATGGCAAAGCTGATCGTCGACAACGGCGTCACCCATGCGACCGCGGCTCCGGCCGGCGTGAAGGCCGGTGTCATCTTCGTTGCGGTCAAGCCGCAGGTGATGGACGTGGTTTTGCCGCCGCTGAAGCCGCTCGTCGGTGCGAACACCGTGATCGTATCGGTTGCGGCCGGCAAGACGCTCGCCTTTATCGAAAGCCATCTCGGCGCTGCCGCCACGGTTCGCGCCATGCCGAACACGCCGGCGATGATTGGCCGCGGCGTAACCGGTGCCTTTGCCAATGACCGTGTCAGCGAGGCGCAGCGCACCCAGGTTCATGATCTGCTCAAGGTCAGCGGCCCGGTCGAATGGGTCAGGACCGAAGCCGAGATCGATGCCGTCACCGCCGTTTCGGGCAGCGGTCCGGCCTATGTCTTCTACCTCGTCGAGTGCATGGCGGAGGCGGGCCGCAAGGCCGGCCTTCAGGCGGACCTTGCCATGCGGCTTGCGCGGGAAACCGTCGCGGGGGCTGGCGAACTGTTGCACCAGTCCCCCGACGAAGCGGCGCGCCTGCGCCAGAACGTCACCTCGCCGGGCGGCACGACGGCTGCGGCACTCTCGGTGCTCATGGCCGATGACGGCATGCAGCCGCTGTTCGACAAGGCGATCGCGGCGGCGCGCAAGCGGGCCGAGGAACTGGCTGGCTGAGATACACTCCCGGTTCGCGATAATCCTGCGGCCCTGCGGCATCGTCGCGGGGCCGGCTCATTTCGTGGGATCGGCGAGCGGCTTCATCATTGCGCCGAACCTTCAAGAATCTCCGCCAATGCTTTAAGCCCGGCAACTGAGAATTTTTCACAAAGGGAATTGCGATGGCTGAGACAATTGAATTTGCTGATTTCGAGCGCGTCGACATCCGCGTTGGCACGATCGTCGAGGCCGAGCCCTTTCCCGAAGCCCGCAAGCCGGCCTTCAAGCTGACGATCGATTTCGGTCCGGAGATCGGCATAAAAAAGTCATCAGCCCAAATCACGGTGCACTATCGCCCGGAGGATCTTATCGGGCGGCAGGTGCTGGGTGTGGTCAATTTTCCGCCGCGCCAGATCGGTCCTGTCCGCTCTGAAGTGCTGACGCTGGGCTTTGAAGACGAGGCCGGAGCGATCGTGCTGGCTGCCACCGACAAGCCGGTTCCCAACGGCAAGAAACTGATGTGATCCCCATGACCATTGCCTTCGAAGCCATCCCCGAGCGCGTCAAGGTTTCCTGCCTCTGGCGCGCAGCCGACGCCGCGCTCGACTGGCGCGCAAGCCATGTGCTTTCGCTGCTCGATCCGGAGCTGCTAGACGCGAATGTGCCTGTCATCGCCGCGGCAAGCCACCGCGTGGTGCGCATGCGCGACCAGGAGAACCTGAACGCCACGCAGCATTTTCCGGATCTGGTGCTCGCGGTGTTCGAGGAAATGCGACCGGCTGCAGAAGATGCGTCGAGCCGCATCCTCGTGCATTGCCACGCCGGTGTCAGCCGCTCCACCGCCTTTGCCTATGGGTTGATCGCCCACCAGTTGGGCGAGGGGCGGGAGGACGAGGCATTCCGAGCGCTGCTGACGATCACGCGCAAGCCGTGGCCGAACCGTCGCATCATCGAGATCCTCGACGCAGCACTCGGGCGTCAGGGTCGGCTGCTTCAGCCGCTTGATGCGATGCGCGCCCGCCACCCGCGCCGGATCGACGCGTGGCACCGCTTCAACGAACGTCGCGGCCTGACGTCGATCTATCAGCGCTAGCGCTCACATGTCAGGCAACAGGCTGTCCGCGTATCGCTTGAGCGAACGGTTGTAGCGGGGCAGGTGCCGTGACAGGCTGCCGAGCGCGAGCCCGGCCGCCTCTTTCGCGCGCCCCGCATCGACGAGGCAGAGGGCCAGGAAGGCGCTGACGGCGTCATCGAGATCGTCCGAGGGTCTGGTCCGCTCGACAACAAGCAACGCAACGCCTTCGTCGGCGCGGCCGAGATTGCGCAGCGTGCTCGCAAGCTGGATGGTGGCGCGCCGGCGGCGGATGCCGGTGAGCCCGTTTGCGAGAGACTGCCGGTACAGGCGCTCGGCGCTGGCCTCATGACCGGTCGAATCCTGGGCGCAGCCCCGTTCGAACAGGCCAATGGTGTCATCCGGCGGAAGCTCGGCTGCGAGCGCGTCGATCCGTGCGATGAAGGTTTCGGCGTTGATCGTATCGAACGCGGCCCACAGGTCGGCCAGCCGTCGCTCCCAATCATTCCAGTCGATGGCGTCCGGCACAGCTCACTCCCACGGCTCCGATCCTCGCGGGCGAGCAGTGGCCCGCCGGGGCGTGGTCGTCAAGCGGGCACGCGCACCGTTGCCCTCAAGCCGCCGAGCGGGCTGTCTCCAAGGGTGACGTTGCCGCCATGGCTGCGCGCAATGTCGCGGGCGATCGCGAGCCCGAGCCCGGTGCCGGAACTGTCGAGATTGCGGGCCTCGTCCAGGCGGAAGAACGGCTTGAACACGTCCTCGCGCGACCGCTCGGGAATGCCCGGGCCATCGTCGTCGACGATGATCGTGACCCATTTGGTGCTATGGCGGGCGTCGATGTTGACGGTGTTGGCGTAGCGATAGGCGTTCGAGGCAAGGTTGGCGACAAGCCTGGTAAAGGCGTTCGGCCGCACGCGCACTTCGTCCTCACCTTCGATGGATGTGGTGAGCGTCTTGCCGAGCAGTTCGGCTTCGGCCGCAAGCCGGGTCATCAGGTCCGAGAGCTTCAACTGGCCGACATCTTCCTCGGCCTCGCTGCGGGCAAAGGCGAGATAGCCCTCCAGCATGTTCTGCATGTCCTCGACATCCTGGTTCAGGCCTTCGAGGTCGGGATTGTTGCCGGCGAGCGCCAGTTGCAGCTTGAAGCGAGTAAGGATGGTCCTGAGGTCGTGGCTGACGCCGGTGAGCATCGCGGTGCGCTGCTCGATCTGGCGTTCGATGCGTTCGCGCATGAGGATGAAGGCGAGGCCGGCGCGGCGGATCTCGTCGGCGCCGCGGGGTGCAAAGTCGTCGATCTTCTGACCCTTGCCGAAGCTCTCGGCCGCCTTGGTCAGAGCCAGGATCGGCCGGATCTGGCCGCGCAGGAAGAGGATCGCGATCGTCAGCAGCACCAGCGATGCTGCCACCATCCAGACGAGGAAGATATGGGTGTTCGACGCATAGGCTTGGTTGCGCCGGGCATAGACCCGGAGAATGCGCCCGTCGTCGAGCTTGATGCGGATTTCAACGAGCTTGGAGTTGCCGACCGTATCGATCCAGAACGGGCGACGCACCTGGTCGGAGATCTCTTCACCGAGGATCTGGTCAAGAATTTCGAAGAAGGGGCTCGGCCGCGGCGGCGGAAGTTCGCCGGGTGGGTCCACCGAGATGCTGAGATCGAGCTGGTCCCTGGCGATGCGAATGATCTCGCCGATATCGCGGTCGGCGGGGAAGGTGTCGATGAGGTCGACAATGGCGGCGATGTCGCTGGTGACGGCCGCCGACAGGCGCTGCGTCACCAGCTGCCAGTGCCGTTCCATGAAGATGAAGGCGACCACCGACTGCAAGAGCACCATGGGAATGATGACGATCAGCAGTGAGCGGGCGTAGAGGCCCATCGGCAGGCGGCGGCGCAGCCAGCGCGTGAACCGTCGCCAGGCGTTGTCGCTCGAGCCCGACGTCCCGCCTTCTATACCGTCAAAGCTTGCCATGATCTGCCGCTCTCATCGGAAGGGCTGCCATCTCAATCCACGCTCAGCCGGTAGCCGATGCCGCGCACCGTCTGCAGCCAAACGGGATTTGACGGGTCGTCTTCGATCTTGCGGCGCAGGCGGTTGATCTGCACGTCGATCGTACGCTCGCCGACTTCGGCATCGTCGCCGATCAATTCGTGGCGCGGGATCGTCTCGCCGGCGCGCTGCGAGAACAATGTCATGATCTCCTGCTCGCGGTCGGTGAGCCGGATGTGATCGGCGCCGCGCCTCAGCTCCTTGCGCACCACCGAGAAGGTGTAGGGGCCGAAGATGACCTGATCGACCTTGGGTGCCTGGGCCGGCTGGTTGCGGCGCAGGATGTTGTTGATGCGCAGCACCAGTTCGCGTGGCTCGAAGGGCTTCGACAGGTAATCGTCGGCGCCGGCCTCGAGACCTTCTATGCGGGAGTTCGATTCCGCCAGCGCCGTCAGCATCAGGATCGGCACGGTCTTGATCTGCCTGAGGCTATGGGTAAGCGAGATGCCGCTTTCGCCGGGCATCATCACGTCGACGATCAGGAGGTCGAAGTCGAGACCGACGAGCTTTCGCCGGGCTTCGTCGGCATCGGAGGCCGTCGTCACGCGAAATCCCTGTTCGACCAGGTAGCGGTTGAGCAGGTCGCGGATGCGCCGGTCGTCGTCGACGATCAGGAGGTGAGCCGCATCGTCCGAGACAGTCGCTTTCGTCGTCATTCCACGCTTCCCCAGATTAGCCAGCGCGCTTACGTCCGTCAGCCACGCCACGGCCGCTGTAGCACTTTGAATTGCTGCATGTTTTACCCTTAAATCCGCAAGGAAATAAGGGAACATGCAGCAGGCTTCCACAGGCGCCTGCAAGAAGCGGGGCCTCGTGTCAGTCCGCGGCGCTGTTCTTCATGCCGGCGAGAAAGCGTTTGACCGTTTCCCGTGCGCCCGGTCCGGTTCTTGCCAATGCCTCGGCTATGCGGCGGGACTGTGGCTCCGCCAGCGCCCGCGCCAGCGCCTGGCCTTCCTCGGTCGTATAGAGCATGCGCTGGCGCCGGTCCTCGGGGCCCGTCTCCTGCCGGATATAGCCGGAATCGATCAGCTGCTTGAGCACGCGGGCAAGGCTCTGCTTGGTGATCTTCAGCGTGTCGAGGAGGTCGGCAACGGTCATGCCGGGCTCGCGGTCGACAAAGTGCACGACGCGGTGATGCGCCCGTCCGAAGCCGCTCTTTTCGAGGATGGCATCCGGATCCGAGGTGAAGTCACGATAGGCGAAGAACAGCAGCTCGATGATCTCGAAGTCGATCGTGTCGTCATCGGCGGCGCCATCGGTGAGATACCGGGTGTTCTCTTTGGATTGGCCGGCCACGCGGTCATTTCCTTTCAGCCAGATTGCAACTTGCGAAACATTCCGAAAAATATGTCAGCTTTATTGACATATTTTTACCGTGTCGTTAGCGTCCATGCTCGGTAAGCGAGACATCTGGCGTTGGCAACACCTCACTGCATGTTCCCTTAAATCCTAGCTGATTTAAGGATAGATACTTGCAGCAATTCAAAGTGCTACAGCGACTTCTGCTCGTCTGGCAAGACGAGCGGCGCTGTAGGAGGATATGCCGCGCCGCTACGATCGCAAATCCAAAATCTTGTAATTGAATTTTCCCTCAATCAGTTTGCCGATAGACTGAAAGCAGGACGGCAATCAACAGTAAGAATGGCGCACAGGCGCCGGAGGATGACACCATGGCAGCGGTTCCTTTTGATCAGTTGGACGGAGAAATCTGGTTCAACGGCGAGTTCGTCGCATGGAAGGACGCCAAGATTCATGTGCTGACCCACGGTCTGCACTACGCCAGCGCCGTGTTTGAGGGCGAGCGTGCCTATGGCGGTCGCATTTTCAAGCTCACCGAGCACAATCAGCGCCTCCACCAGTCGGCCGACATTCTCGGCTTCAAGATCCCCTATTCGGTGGAAGAGCTGGATGCGGCCAGCGTCGAGCTTCTCAAGCGCCAGGGCTTTTCCGAGGCCTATGTGCGGCCGATCGCCTGGCGCGGCAGCGAGAGCATGGGTGTTTCGGCCCAGAACAACCGCATCAACGTGGCGATCGCCATCTGGCAATGGGGCAGCTATTTCAATCCGGCCGAGAAGCTGAAGGGCATCCGCCTCGACATCGCCGAGTATCGCCGTCCGGATCCGCAGACCGCACCGTCGAAGTCGAAGGCCGCCGGTCTCTACATGATCTGCACTATCTCCAAGCATGCGGCGGAAGCCAAGGGCTATGCCGATGCGATGATGCTCGACTATCGCGGCCGGGTGGCGGAAGCGACCGGCGCCAACATCTTCTTCGTCAAGGACGGCGTCATCCATACGCCGGTGCCGGACTGCTTCCTCGATGGCATCACCCGTCGCACGGTGATCGAGCTTGCCAAGCGTCGCGGCTACGAGGTGGTCGAGAGGGCGATCATGCCGGAAGAATTGTCCGGTTTTTCCGAGTGCTTCCTCACCGGCTCGGCTGCCGAAGTGACGCCGGTGTCCGAGATCGGCCCCTACCGCTTCACGCCGGCCACGATCTGCGAAACGCTGATGAACGACTATATGAAGGAAGTTTATCCGGTTTCCGCAGCCGCCGAGTAAAGATCAGCATCACGCTCTCAAGCAGAAAAGGCGGCCCCCGGCCGCCTTTTGTCTTGCTACGGATTTGATCGCAGGCTTAGGCCGTCTTGCCGAGGAACTGCCCAACGATGCCGCTCAGCACGCCGCCGCCGACAAGGCCGCCAATGGCCTGCATGGCAAGACCGGTTGCCGCGGCTTCACCACCGAGCATCTGAATGAGGAACCCTCCGCCCAGGCCGCCGATTGCGCCGACGATGGTCCGTGCGACGACACCGAATGCCTGTTGCTTCAACATTGCGCTGGCCGCGTTGCCGCCGGCCGCCCCCGCGATCAATTGGGTAAGGATAGGCATTAATGCTTCCATTGATCCCTCCGTGTCGTGGCTCGTCGTGGACGCGCCACTAAAAGCCGATAATCCGGCATCGATAGGTTGAAGCCGAATCTGGAATATTGTCAATTTGACACATCGGGAGCTATGCGCCGAACCGGCTGTTTGCTCGAATTATCCCGCTTTTTGGCGCAAAAACCGCGTCAACGGGCGCCATTTCATCAAAAAACCGCTTCGCAAACCGGGAGGGAACCTTCTCGACTTGAGGTGGCGGATCGATGATTCGCGCTCTGAGAACGGACGCCGACGCTCACGCGAGATGTTCTGAGGGGAGAGGCTTCGGCGACCGGTTGCCGCCGAAGCCTGATTGGCTTAGCGGTAGACGTAGACGATCCGGCGTGTCGCGGGCTCGACCAGCACGGGCTGACCGTTGATGCTGACATAGTCATAGCCATAGTCCGGCACGCGGCGAACCGCGACCGACTGCGGCAGTTCAGCGCCGACGACCACCTCACCGTCGAGATAGACTGTGTCGCCAGGGTTGGTGGTGACATAGGTGCCAACGGCTTCCGGCGGCACGATCGGATCGATCTGCTCGACCGGACCGATCAGTTCGTCGCCGCTGCTGACGATGACGGGTTCGCCGGGCTGTACCTCGTAGGTGACGGCGGGAATGGCGAGGTCGGAGCGGCGCTCTTCGATCACCACGGGCGAGCCGCTCAGATCGGTCGTCAGGTACTGCGCGTAGACCCAGCCGCGCAGGCCGTTCACATCGATCCGGCACCATTTGCTGCCTTCGATGCAGCCGTCGAGAACACCGGTGCTGCCGCGCGCAGCGAGGCCAACCGTCGGATATTGTGGCCCCGGACCCGTGCGCACGTTGAGATCCGTCACGGTGGTTGCGGTCATGGCTGCAAAGGCCGCCGGCAGGCCGGCGGTCAGCAGGAAACCCGCGGCCGCAGTGGCTCGCAACAGGGGGCGGGTGAGCTTCACCATCATCTTTCTCCTTATGTTGGTGAGGGCCAAACGCCGCTTTGTGGGGGGATGTTCCCGAGGGAACGTCACGAAATATGACGATGTGACATGGTGACCCTGCCGCCGAGACAGGAGAACGGGCGGCAGGAGAGGGGATCATCATGCAGGACGCGCACACGGAAACCGCCAATCTCGCCGCCCGCAATCTGCGGCCGGTGGTTCGAATCGTCGTTGCCGCGGAACTGGCGATCTCGGCGTTGCTGATGACGACGGTGCAATGGCCGGCGCCGCAACCCGCTACCGCTCAAATTGCCCAGCTGCGCTGATTGGCGCTGTCACGGGCGCCGTTTGCCGCTATAGGTGAAATACAAGATCCCTATCGAGGCAGACGCGCATGTTACAGGCGGGCATCATCCCGGTTACCCATTTCGAGCAGAATTGCACGGTGCTGTTCGACAGTGAGACCAAGGAAGGCGTGATCGTCGATCCCGGTGGTGATGTCGATGTCATCCTGCAGACGATCCGCGAGAACGGCATCACGCTGAAGGCCATCTGGATCACCCATGGCCATATCGACCACGCCGGCGGGGCCAAGGAGCTCAAGGACGCGCTCGGGCTGGAGATCATCGGGCCGCACAAGGACGATCTGCCGTTGCTCGAAAGGCTCGAAAGCCAGGCCGAACGCTTTGGCCTGGCGATGAAGGTCCAGAACGTCATCCCAGACCGCTGGCTCGAAGAGGGCGATACGGTTTCCTTCGGCGATCACGTCTTCGAGGTCCTGCACTGCCCCGG
The DNA here is from genome assembly GCF_037026475.1 of Ensifer sp. MJa1. Taxonomy (NCBI): domain Bacteria; kingdom Pseudomonadati; phylum Pseudomonadota; class Alphaproteobacteria; order Hyphomicrobiales; family Rhizobiaceae; genus Ensifer; species Ensifer sp. MJa1. The sequence continues at coordinate 163,914 of NZ_JAKUMO010000014.1, forward strand.
TCATGCGCCCGGCCACGTCGTCTACTTCAACCGGGCACAGAATTTCGCCCATGTCGGCGACGTTCTCTTCCATGGTTCGATCGGCCGCACCGACTTGCCCGGCGGCAATCACCAGCAGCTGCTTGATTCCATTCGCGACAAGATCCTGCCACTTGGCGATAACGTCGGCTTCATCTGCGGTCACGGCCCGGGCGGCCAGATCGGCGAAGAGCGCCGCACCAATCCGTATCTGCGCGGTCTCTGATCGGCGCGACTCCTGGCTCTTGCCGAAGACCCCCGAATCAAAAAGCGCATGCCTCGTGGGAGGCATGCGCTTTCTTGCATCTGGCGTCGTTTTTATCAGTCGGCTTGATCAGCCGGCGGTGCAGAAATAGCTGCGGCCGTCATAGCCACGGAACGTGCCGTTGTCCGGGTTGAACGAGCGGTAGCGCTGCGAGCAGTAGCGGTACCAGGACGGCGTCCACGGCTCCAGCGAGCGGTAGCCGCCACCGTAATTGTCGACGACAGGACGGGCCTGGTAGACTGGACGGGCGCGATAGACCGGGCGCGGCTCGTAATAGTCGTATTCCGGCTCCGGATCGATGTAGACGCGCTCATTGTAGCCGCCATTGTACCGCGGCTGCGCGATCGCTCCGCCGATCAGTGCGCCGGCCACCAGGCCTGCCGCACCTGCTGCCCATGCGTCGTCATGGTCGTGATGACGGCCGCCAGCCTCGGCGGCGCCGAAGGTCGGAATGACCATTGCAGCGGCAGCGACCGAAAGAACGGCTGCTTTGATGAACTTGTTCATGGGCTTCAATCCTATCGCCTGGGCCGGACAAATCCGGAATTCATGATGGGGAAAGGTTAAGGCCGCCAAACTGAACCGAGCCTGAACAAAAAATCTGCCAGGGTTGCGCGTTCGAAAACGACGGAGCCGGCGCGCTCGCAGAGGCTCGAAACAAAAAAACCCGGCAAGTTTGCCGGGCTCAGACTGCTGACAAACCCCTGGCGAGAGCTGGGGGTTTGTGATTCAGTGGGCCATGTTGAAGAAACCCG